>JBEBDJ010000029.1:0-41045 GCA_041157045.1 Pseudomonadota bacterium | reverse complement strand
GTCGCTGCGCGGGGCCGAAACCCAGGGCATGGGGGTGCCCGCTGCGCGGATGGTGTGAAAGGGAAAGAGCTTCTCGTACCCGCCGCTGTAATTGCCCACGCGCCAGTAGCGCTCGCGGTTGAGACCGCCCGCCAGCCCAATGGGGTAGCCCTGTCCGGCGCCCCAGAGGTCGGCTTGTGGCTGGGCCTGCAGGCCGGTCCAGGGCAGGGTCAGGGAGGCGGCCGAAGCGGCCAGGAGTTGGCGTCGATCAAGCATGCCGCATTGTGACCTTGCTTGGTGGGCGGTGTCGAGCCAGGCAAGGCTGGCGGCAGATGCGGTCAGCGGCCTGACTCAGGCCCCTGCGCTGCTGTCCTGCGTGCGCAGGCCCCCCAGGTCGCGGCGGATGACCACGGGTTTGCCGCCCAGGCGCTGCTTGCACATCCAGTGCGCCAGCGCCGAGTCCAGGTAGTCGGCGTGGCCCGGAAACCATTGGCTCAACTCCTCGGTCAGGCGGCGGCAGATCTGCGTGTTGCCCTGGGCCAGCAGCGCCTGCACCTCGTCGATGGACTGCAGCACCGCAGCATGTTCGTTGATGTGGCACTCGCGCGCCGGGAATTCGGTCTCGACCATCCAGCGGTCTTCCTGGCCAAAATGGTCCAGCGCATGCGCCCGCAAGGCGGCCAATGCCGCGGGCAAGGCCGCGTCGCTGGCCTCGCGCAGGGCCACCACGCATTGCACAAAGTCCTCGTGCACATGGTCCATGGGGGCATAGCCCAGCAGCAGGCCGTCGTGCCAGGTCAGGGCGCTATCGTTGGAGGGCAGGGGAGCGTTCATGGCGTGTTCTCGGTGGGGGCCGCGTGGATCGGCGCGCATCATGACCAATTATGGCCTGTGCGTGGGGCTTTGCGGGTTTCTCTGGATCAAATTTACTTAGAAGGCTAAGATAATAGCTGAATCTGCCGGTGTGCTTTCATCACCGGATCTGTTGACCTGATGCGGGTGCTGCCCATGACAACCTCCAACCCTTTACGCCCCCTGACCGTGACCCACAAGCAGGCCATTGCCCGCGATATCTGGCTGTTTGAGCTGCGCGACCCGGCCGGGGCGATGCTGCCCGCGGTCGAGGCCGGGGCGCACCTGCCCCTGCGGGTGCCCAGCGGGGCGATGCGCCAGTATTCCCTGTGCGGCGACCCGCAGGACCGCAGCGCCTACCGCCTGGCGGTCAAGCGCGAGGCGGGCGGGCGTGGCGGCTCGATCAGCCTGGTCGATGGGGTGCAGCAGGGCGACACGGTGATGACGGGCGAGCCCGCCAACCTGTTTGCGCTGAGCGAAAAGGCGCGCAAGTTCATCTTGGTGGCCGGCGGCATCGGCATCACGCCGATGATGGCCATGGTGCAGCAGCTGCAGGCCGAGGGCATGCGTTCGTTTCAGCTGGTCTACCTGACGCGCGACCCCGAGGGCACCGCGTTTTTGTCGGCGCTCCAGGCCCCGGAACTGGCGGGCCAGGTGCGCATTCACCACGACCACGGCGACCCGGCCCGCTCGCTGGACCTGTGGCCCTTGTTTGAGAAGGTGGCCAGCGGCACCCATGTGTATTGCTGCGGCCCGAAGGCCTTGATGGACAGCGTGCGCGACATGACGGGGCACTGGCCCGAGAGCGCGATCCACTTTGAGAGCTTTGGCGCCGACACCCGCGCGCATGCCGACGACCAGCCGTTTGTGGTGGAGCTGGCGCGCAGCCACCGGCGCGTCGAGGTGGGCGCCAAGCAAAGCATTCTGGAGGCCTTGCGCGCGCACGACATCCATGTGCCCAGCTCTTGCGAGAGCGGTACCTGCGGCTCGTGCAAGGTGGGCTTGCTGGGCGGCGAGGCCGATCATCGCGACATGGTGCTGATGGCCCATGAGCGTGCGCAGCAGGTGATGGTGTGTGTCTCGCGCTGCAAGGGCGCGGATCCTTTGGTGCTGGACCTGTGAGCACGCCGATTCGCCTGGGGGTGCTGGGCCTGGGGCGGGCCTTCACGCTGATGCTGCCCACGCTGGGGCGTGACCCGCGCGTGCAGCTGGTGGCCGCGCACGACCCCAGGGCCGCGGCCGGTGCGGCGTTTGCGCAGGACTTTGGCGGCACCGCGCATGCCAGTGCGCGGGCGCTGTGCGCCGACCCGGCGGTGGAGTGGGTGTATGTGGCGACGCCGCATCAGCTGCATGCCGAGCACGTGGCCCTGGCGGCGGCGCATGGCAAACATGTGCTGGTGGAAAAACCCATGGCCCTGGGCCTGGCGGACTGCACCCGCATGATGGACGCCTGTGTCCAGGCGGGCACGCAGCTGGTGGTGGGGCACAGCCACAGCTTCAATGCCCCGGTGCGGCTGGCGCGGCGCCTGATTGCCAGTGGCCGCTATGGGGCGGTGCGCATGGTGCACGCCATGAACTTCACCGACTTTCTGTACCGGCCGCGCCGCCCGGAGGAACTCGATACCGCGCAGGGCGGCGGGGTGGTCTTCAGCCAGGCCGCGCACCAGGTGGACGTGGTGCGCCTGCTGGCGGGCGGGCTGGCCCGCTCGGTGTTTGCCCGCACCGGGGCCTGGGACCCTGCGCGGCCCACCGAAGGGGCTTACACCGCTTTGCTGGATTTTGAAGGCGGTGCGGTGGCCAACCTGACCTACAGCGGTTATGCGTTCTACGACAGCGACGCGCTGATGGACGGGGTGGGCGAGATGGGCCGCCCCAAGGTGCCGGGCACGCACCAGGCCACGCGCCAGGCGCAAGCGCGCACGCAGGACGAGGCGGCCGAGGCCGCGCGCAAGGCGCAGCGCAACTACGGCGGCAGCGCTTACCAGCCCGATCGCAGCGGACCGCCCGAGGCCTTTCAACACTTTGGGCCGGTGCTGGTGTGTTGCGATGGGGCCGATCTGCGCCTGACCCCCACCGGGGTCGAGGTCCATGACCGCGAGGGCGTGGCGCACCTGAGCGAGCCGGTGCCGGCCATTGCGCGCAGCGAGGTGATCGACGAGTTGTGGGCCGTGGCCCGCGCGGGTCAGGCACCGGTGCACAGCGGGGCCTGGTCGCGCGCCACGCTCGAGGTGTGTCTGGCGATGCTGGCCTCACAACGCGAGGGCCGCGCCATCGCGTTGCACCATCAGGTGGCCGCCAGCGCCTGAGCGCCGGGCCCCGTGCCCGCGCGCCCCATGCGCCGGGGCTTGGGGGCCTTAGATGCTGTAGCTTTCGTAGGTGGCGGGGTCAAACAGCTCGTCCACCGCCATCTTGCGCGCCGACAGGCCTTGCGCAAAGTGGTGGTGGGTGAAGGCCTCCAGGGTGCGGCGGTTGGCGGCCACGCCATACGACCAGAAATCGTCGCCCAGGGTCTCGCGCGCGGACTTGAGCTGTTCTTCGACAAAGGGCAGGGTGACCTTGGTGGCCGAGGTATCGGCCAGCAGCTCCAGCGCCCGGGTCTTGGATTCGGAGAAGGCCTTGAACACCGCGCCGGGCAGCCAGCGGTGCTGCGCCGCCAATTCCTTGCGGATGCCCACCACATGCATGATGGGGAAGATGCCGGTGCGGCGGTAATAGTCCTTGGCGGTGGCCACGGTGTCGTCAAACAGCCAGCCCACATGGGGGTTGCGGGCGGCCGCGCCACTGGGCGGGCGCGGCGCGATGAAGCCGTCGATCTCGCCCTCGTTGAGCAGGTCGGAGATGGTCTTGCCCTCGGGCGCGCTCTCGATCTTCACGCCAGGGGGCAGGTCGAGCTTGATTTTCTCGGGCCGGCCCGGGGTGTCGATGCCGCCGCGCACCCAGGTCACATCCTCGGGGGCGATGCCGTAATCGTCTTGCAGGATGGCGCGCGCCCACACAATGGCCGTGAGCTGGTACTCGGGGATGCCGATGCGCTTGCCCTTGAGGTCGGCCGGCGCGTGGATGCGGTCCTTGCGCACATAGATGGAGGTGTGCCGGAACGCGCGCGACAGAAACACCGGCACGGCGATGTAGGGGCAGTCGCCGCGCGAGTGCTTGACCAGGTAGCTGGAGAAGGACAGCTCGGTGATGTCGAAGTCGCGGCTGCGCATGGCCCGAAAGAACATCTCCTCGGGGCTGAGCAGCATGTAGGTGGGGTCGCAGCCGTCGATTTGCACGCGCCCGTCAAAGAGCGCGCGGTTGCGGTCGTAGTCGCCCATGGCGACCGAAATTTGCAAGCGTGCCATGGTGTTCAAGCCTTCACTGCGTAAGCGTTGTCGGTTCCGGCCTGGGCCTCAGACCCCTGCCACACATAGCGGGCCTTGTAGACCCGCCAGTCAATGTCTTTGGCGATCACGCTCTGGAAAGAGCAGACTGTGTCGGGCGTGGCGTTGGCCCCGGTGCCTATGGCGCTGGCCCCGCTGGCGACGGCGCGCACCGCCTCGAGCATCTGCTTGCGGAATTCCACCACCGCCAGGTCGCTGGCGCCCAGGCGGTCCTTGCTGCGGTCGGCGATGGGCTTCATGGAGGTCCACATGGCCATGTCCTGGTTGGGAATGCCCTGGATGCCGGTGAAGTTGCCCGCCTTCATGGCCTTGCGGTCTTGCCAGAAGCGGTTCTCTTGGTTGCGCAGCGGGCGGTAGCGCTCGTCCAGGTCGATGCCCACGGTCATGTGCAGGAACTTGCGCCAGGTCTCGGTCTCGGGGGTTTGGGCCGGATGGCCCCAGCCGATGAAGTAGAAGACCATGTGCTCATCATCGATGGGCACGTTCACATTGGCCACGTTGTAGAGGTTGTTGGGCGGGATCAGCACTGTCCAGGGCGCCACGAACACGGTGGTGCGGATGTAGTCGTGCGTCTGCGCATTGAAGATGGGGCGGCGGATGGCGGCGTAGCGAAAGCCGTAGCCGGTGCGCTCGACCTGCAGGCGCGGCGCCTTGTCGGTGGAGGGGCGCAGCCAGCTCTTGTCGGTGGCCTCGGCCCCTTGCACGCGGGCGGGCACCATGTCGGAGCTGTGCAAGCTCGAGCTGTGCGCCGAGTCGATGGCGCCCTCGAGCACCTGGGCCCAGTTGACCGGCAAGATGGCCTTGGCGATCGACACGCGGGTGTCGGCCGTGGGGGCCCAGCGTGGCGGCACAAAGGCCGGCATCTGCTCGCGCGGGCCCATCCAGGCCCACACCATGCCGCCCCACTCCTGCACCGGGTAGGCCTTGTGCTTGACCTTCTCGGCAAAGCCGCTGGCTGCGGGCTCCGAGACCATCTCGAGCACCTGGCCGTGCACGTCCATTTTCCAGCCGTGGTAGAGGCAGCGCAGGCCGCCTTCTTCGTTGCGGCCGTAGACCAGCGAGGGGCCGCGGTGCGGGCAGGCCTCGTCGAGCACGCCGACCTGGCCGTCGCTGTCGCGGAAGACGACCAGGTTCTCGCCCAGGATGCGCGCGGCGACCGGGTCACCGTCGGGCTCGGCCACCTCTTCGCTCAGGCAAATGGGCACCCAGTGCTGGCGCATCAGCTGGCCCATGGGGGCGTCGCCCTCAATGCGGCAGAGCAGCTCGTTCTCTTGTGGCGTGATCATGGTGACAGGGCTTCGGGAGTTTCAATGCCCTGAATATACTTTGATGACTAAGTAAATTCGATGCGGGATATCCCTAGGCCCTACTGGCAGCACGGGAATGCCGGGGCGGCCGACCTGCGACAATCGGGGGATGAGTGAGCACACCGAGACCGAACGCACGCCCAAAGTGGGCTTTGTCAGCCTGGGCTGTCCCAAAGCCCTGACCGACGCCGAGCTGATCCTGACGCAGCTGAGCGCCGAGGGCTACCAGACCTCCCGCACCTACGAGGGCGCCGACCTGGTGATCGTCAACACCTGCGGCTTCATTGACGACGCGGTGCGCGAGAGCCTGGACGCCATTGGCGAGGCGCTCAACGCCAACGGCAAGGTCATCGTGACCGGCTGCCTGGGCGCGCGCGACGGCGAGGGCGGCGACAAGCTGGTGCGCGAGGTCCACCCAAGCGTGCTGGCGGTGACCGGGCCGCACGCCACCCAGGAGGTGATGGACGCGGTGCACCAGCACCTGCCGCGCCCGCACGACCCGTTTCTGGACCTGGTGCCCGGCGGTTTTGGCGAGGCCGGCCTCAAGCTCACGCCCCGTCACTACGCCTACCTCAAGATCAGCGAGGGCTGCAACCACCGCTGCACCTTCTGCGTGATCCCGTCGATGCGCGGCGACCTGGTCAGCCGGCCGATTGGCGATGTGCTCAAGGAAGCGCGCGCGCTGTTCGAGGGGGGCGTCAAGGAACTGCTGGT
Source organism: Pseudomonadota bacterium (assembly GCA_041157045.1). Lineage (GTDB taxonomy): Bacteria > Pseudomonadota > Gammaproteobacteria > Burkholderiales > Burkholderiaceae_C > Limnohabitans_A. Next base: position 34,810 of record JBEBDJ010000029.1, on the reverse strand, counting down.
GATCAGCCAGGACACCTCGGCCTACGGGGTCGATGTGCAGTACCGCACCGGCTTCTGGGACGGCCGCCCGGTGCGCACGCGGCTGCTCGAGCTGGTGCAGCAACTGGGCGAGCTGGCCCGCGCGCACGGCGCCTGGGTGCGCCTGCACTACGTCTACCCCTATCCGCATGTCGACGAGATCCTGCCGCTGATGGCCGATGGCCTGGTGCTGCCCTATCTGGACGTGCCCTTCCAGCACAGCCACCCCGATGTGCTGCGCCGCATGAAGCGCCCGGCCAGCGGCGAGAAAAACCTCGAGCGCCTGGCCCGCTGGCGCGAGATCTGCCCCGAGCTGGTGGTGCGCAGCACCTTCATTGCCGGCTTTCCAGGCGAGACCGAGGCCGAGTTCGAGCACCTGCTGGACTTCATGCGGCAGGCGCAGATCGACCGGGCCGGCTGCTTTGCCTACAGCCCGGTGGAGGGCGCGGCGGCCAATGCCCTGCCGGGCATGCTGCCCGATGCCGAGCGCGAGGCGCGACGCTCGCGCTTCATGGCCGTGGCCGAGGCGGTGTCGAGCCAGCGCCTGCAGCGCCGGGTGGGCGCGACCATGCAGGTGCTGGTCGACCAGGCCAGCGCCATGGGCCGCCGCGGTGGCGTGGCCCGCAGCTATGCCGATGCGCCCGAGATCGACGGCGTGGTGCACCTGCTGCCGCCCGAGAAGCTCAGCAAGACCTACAAGGTGGGCGACCTGGTGCGTGCACGCATCACGGCCGTGCAAGGCCACGATCTGGTCGGTTTGCCGATCTAAGCGGCGCGGCGCCGCCCCTCAGGGCTCGAGCCGGGCCAGCACCCGGTCGCGCCCAGAGAGCACGTGCCGCTCGGCCAGGGTGCGCGCGCGGCGCGCATCGCCCTTGGCAATGGCCTCGAAGATGGCGCGGTGCTCGGCATTCGAGCGCTTCATATTGCCCGGCGCGTTGAAGTGGCTGCGCCGAAACAGGTGCAAGGATTTGACGCAGTCGTCGTAGGTCTGGTGCGCCCGCTGGTTGCCGCCCAGCGTCAGGATCTGCGCATGGAATTGCAGATTGGCCTCGTAGTAGGCGGTGGCGTCCTGCGCGGCATGCGCCTGGTCCATCTGCTCCAGCAGCTGCGCCAGCGCCTGCTGCTGCGGCGCCTCCAGGTGCTGGCACGCGCGCTCGGCGGCAAAGCCAAACACCAGGGCGCGCAGCTCGTAGAGCTCCAGCATTTCGCGCCAGGAAATCTCGCGCACAAACACCCCCCGGTTGGGCACGGCGGTGACCAGACCCAGGCCGGTGAGGATGCGCATGGCCTCGCGGATCGGGCCCCGGCTGATGCCCATTTCCTGCGCCAGCACCGCCTCGTTGATGCGCTCGCCAGGGGCGATCAGGCCGTCGTAAATGCGTGCCTTGAGCGTCTGCGCAATCGTTTGCGACAAGCCCTCGTCCGGTCCCTTGGCAGGGGCCCGGGTGGGCGGGGCTTGATGGGCGCGGGCGTTGGGCATGGGGCGGGGGCAGGGCAACTCTTTGGGGGGCGATGGTAGCACCGGCGCCCGGGAAAACCCACAGAACAACCCTTTGAAGTGTTGGCAATTGCGTGGCAAGTGTTGACACTTTAAGCGTTTTGATTGGACACTGACTGTTGTTGTGACGACCTGAGCAGGTGCTTGCCATGCCCCATCTTCCCGCTTCTTCAGCGCTTGCGCGCTTTCGTGTGATCGACCTGACGCAGGTGCGCGCCGGCCCCACCGCCTGCCGCCAACTTGCCGACTGGGGTGCCGATGTGATCCAGGTGCAAATGCCCGAGCACATGCGCGGCGACGACACCCTGGGCGGGCAGGACGGGTCGGACTACCAGTACACGCACCGCAACAAGCGCTCGATCACGCTCAACCTGAAAGAGCCCGAGGGCATTGCCATGCTCAAGCGCCTGATCGCCACCGCCGATGTGGTGGTCGAGAACTTCCGCCCCGACGTGAAGTTCCGCCTGGGCATTGACTACGAGACGCTCTCGCGCGAGCACCCGGGCCTGGTCTACGCCAGCATCTCGGGCTTTGGCCAGACCGGCCCGCTGGCCCAGCGCCCGGGCTTTGACCAGATCGCGCAGGGCATGAGCGGGCTGATGTCGGTGACCGGCAAGCCCGGCGACGGGCCGATGCGGGTGGGCATTCCGATTGCCGACCTGTGCGCCGGCATCTTTGCCGCGCAGGGCATTCTGGTGGCCTTGCTCGAGCGCCAGTCCTCTGGCCGTGGCCAGTGGCTGCACACCTCGCTGCTGGAGGCCATGGTCTACATGATGGACTTCCAGACCTCGCGCGTGCTGATCGACGGCGAGGTGCCCACGCAGGCGGGCAACTACCACCCGACCAGCATCCCGACCGGGGTCTACAAGGCGCGCGATGGCTGGATGAACATTGCGGTGTTTGGCTCCAAGATCTGGGAGCGCTTTTGCGACATCATGGGCGCGCCCGAGTGGGTCACCGACCCGCGCTATCACGACAAGATGAGCCGCTCGGTCAACCGCGACAGCCTCAATGCCGAGATCAACGAGCGCCTGGCCTCGCAGGACCGCGCCTACTGGGTGCAGCGCTTCAACGAAGGCGGCGTCGCCTGCGGCCTGATCAACAATGTGCAAGAGGTGTTCGAGGAGCCGCAGGTGCAGCACCTGGGCATGGTGCACGAGGTGGTCTCGGAGCGCCTGGGCCCGCAGCGCCTGGTGGGCCAGCCCATGCAGCTCACGCGCACCCCCAGCACCATCGCCCGTGCCGCGCCCCGGCGCGGTGAGCACAGCGAAGAAATCCTGCGCGAGCTGGGCATCGACGATGCCCGCCTGGCACAACTCAAAAACCAAGGAGTGTTCTGACATGAGTGATGCGGTGTACACCTCCCCCACCGACCGCGTGCAATGCTGGCTCGATGCCGATGGCAGCACCTTGCATATCCGCTTCAACAACCCGCAGCGGCACAACGCGCTGTCGGTCGACATGTGGGAGGCCGTGCCGGTGCTGCTGGCGCAGGCCGAGCACGACGAGCGCGTGCGCCTGGTGGTGTTCTCGGGGGCTGGCGAGAAGGCCTTTGTCTCGGGCGCCGACATCTCGCAGTTCGAGGACATGCGCGCCGCGCGCGAGGCCGTGGCGCGCTACGAGGAGATGGCCGAGTCGGCGCTGATGGGGATTTACCGCTTTCCCAAGCCCACCCTGGCCTGCATCCGCGGCTACTGCATCGGCGGCGGCGTCAACGTGGCCATGAGCTGCGACCTGCGCATTGCCAGCCGCGACGCGGTGTTCTCGATCCCGGCCGCGCGCCTGGGCCTGGGTTACCGCTACTCGGCCCTGAAAAACCTGGTCGATCTGGTGGGCCCCGGGGTGGCCAAGGACCTGTTCTTCACCGCCCGCCGCATCCAGGCCGACGAGGCGCGTGAGGTGGGCCTGATCAACCGCGTGGCCGAGCCCGAGGCGCTCGAGGCGCTGCTGGCCGAATACCGCGAGGCCCTGGCGGCCAATGCGCCGCTGACGGTGCAGGCGGGCAAGGCCATCATGGCCGAAATCCTCAAGCCCTCGCCCGAGATCGATCACGCGCGCTGCAAGCAGCTGATTCTGGACTGCTTCCAGAGCGAGGACTACGCCGAAGGCCGCCGTGCCTTCATGGACAAACGCAAGCCGCAGTTCCGTGGCCGTTGAACCGGAGGTGACGATGAGCCTGCCCACCCACATGGATGCTTTCTGGGGCGTGATCCGCCAAGGACAAATCGAGGTGGAGCGCCGCGCCACGCCCGTGCCCACGCCCGGCCCGGGCCAGGTGCTGGTGAAGGTGCGCGCCGCCGGGCTCAACCGCGGCGAGTTTCTGCTGGGCCACAGCCTGAACCAGGAGGGCCAGGCCAAGCCCGCAGGCATGGAGGCCGCGGGCGAGGTGCTGGCCTGCGGCCCCGGCGTGACCCGCGTGGCGCCCGGGGACGCCGTGATGGGCCGCTGCGGTGGCGCATTTGCGCCCTTCGCCTTGATGGACGCCCGCGAGGCCATGCGCAAGCCCGAGGCGCTGAGCTGGACGCAGGCCGCCGCGGTGCCGCTGACGGGCCTGGTGGTGCACGACATGCTGGTGCTGCAAGGCCAGTTGCAGGCGGGCCAGTGGCTGCTGGTCAACGGCGTGGCCTCGGGCGTGGGCGTGACGGCGCTGTGGATGGCCAAGGCGCTGGGCGCGCGGGTGATCGGCACCTCGGGCTCGCAGGCCAAGCTCGAGGTCTTGCGCGCACGCGGGCTCGATCTGGGCCTGTGCACACGGGCGCCGGATTTTCGTGCGGCGGTGTTGGACGCCACCGGTGGCAAGGGCGTGTCCCTGGTGGTCAACACCGTGGGCGGCAGCGTGTTTGACGAGGCCTTGCATTGCCTGGCCTTTGAGGGCCGGCTGGCGGTGGTGGGCTATGTGGATGGCCAGCTGCAGGCGCCGCTGGACCTGGACTGGGTGCACGCCCGGCGCATCACGCTGTTTGGCGTGTCCAACAAATTGCGCAATGCCGACATGAAGGCCGCCGGGGTGCCGGCCTTTGAGGCGCAGATCCTGCCGATGCTGGCCGATGGCCGCGTCGTGCCCTGGGTGGACGCCACGCTGCCCCTGGCCGAGTTGGCGCGTGCCAAGGCCATGATGGAAGCGGGCGAGCACCTGGGCAAGATCGTGCTGACGATGGACGACTGATTTTTTTGACAGACCCCACAACGAGGAGATCGACGATGAACAAGCGAACGCTGTGCCGCACCGCCCTGTCCCTGGGGCTGCTGACCCTGGCCGCCAGTGCCTGGTCGCAGGCGGCCTATCCCAACAAACCCGTCAAGCTGGTGGTGGGCTTTGCGCCCGGTGGCGCCGCCGACTATGTGGCGCGCACGGTGGGCGACGCCCTGGGCCGCGCGCTGGGCCAGTCGGTGGTGGTCGAAAACAAGGCCGGCGCCGGCTCGAGCATTGGCGCCGATGCGGTGGCCAAGGCCGCGCCCGACGGCTACACCGTGTTCGTGGGCAGCCCGGCGGCCATCTCGGTCAACCCGGCGCTCAACCCCAAGCTGCCCTACAAGGCCGCCGATCTGTTGCCCGTCAGCAAGATCACCAGCTCCCCGCTGGTGATTGCGGTCAACCCCAACCTGGGCATCAACTCGGTCAAGGACCTGATCGCGCGCGCCAAGGCCGAGCCGGGCAAGATCAACTACGCCACCTCGGGCAATGGCTCGGCACCGCACCTGGGCGCGGCGCTCTTTGGCCTGGTGGCCGGCGTGCAGATGCAGCACATTCCCTTTCGGGGGGGCGGTCCGGCCATTCAGTCGGTGATCGCAGGCGACACGCAGGTCACCTTTGGCACGCCGCCCTCGGTGCTGCCGCAGGTCAGCGCCGGTCGCCTCAAGGGCCTGGGGGTCAGCACGCGTGAGCGCACGCCGCTGGTGCCCGATCTGCCGGGCATGCAGGAGGCGGGCCTGCCCGAGTTCGTGATCGACTTCTGGTACGGCCTGTTCGTGCCGGCTGGCACGCCGCAGCCGGTGGTGCAGAAGCTGTTCACCGCCGCGCAGGAGGCCCTCAAGCAGCCGCAGGTCAAGGCCGCGCTGGCGCGCGAGGGCACCGATGTGTCGCTCTCGCGCACGCCTGCCGACTTCGCCAGCTTTCTGGCGCAGGACGAGAAGTTCTGGGTGAACCTGGTGCGCAGCGCCGGCGTCAAGGCCGAGTAAGCGCGCGCTGCGCCCCTTGCAGCGCCTGCACAAAGCGCTGCACCTGCGCCTCGGGGTCGGGCGCGGCCACCAGGGCGCGCACCACCGCCACCGAGCCCACGCCGCTGGCCAACACCGCCGGCAGCTGGGGCAGGTCGATGCCGCCGATGGCCACCAGCGGCCGATGCCGCATCAGCTGCGCGTACGCGGCCAGGCGGCCGGTGCCCTGCGGCGCGGTGGCCATGCGCTTGAGGGTGGTCGGGAACACCGCCCCCAAGGCCAGATAGCTGGGTGCCACCTGCTCGGCGCGCAGCAGCTCGGCGTAGCCGTGGGTGGACAGGCCCAGGCGCAGGCCGGCCGCGCGGATCTGCTGGAGGTGGTCATGCGCCGCGGCCAGGTCTTCCTGCCCCAGGTGCACGCCGTAGGCGCCGGCCTCGATGGCCGCCTGCCAGTGGTCGTTGATGAAGAGGCGGCTCTGCGTGCCCTGCACCGCCGCCACCGCCGCCTGCACCTCGCGCCGCACCGCATCCGCATCGTCCGACTTGAAGCGCAGCTGCAGGGTCGGCACGCCCGCCAGCGCCATGCGCCGCACCCAGGCCGCATCGGGCAGCACCGCGTACAGGCCCAGCGCCAGCGGGCAGGGCGCAAACGCGTCGGCGCGCGCGCCGGTGTCCACGCCAAAGTCTTGCGCATCCACCGGCCAGCGTGTGGCGTCCCAGTGGCCCAGGCGGGCGCTTTGCGCGGCCCAGGCACGGCCCAGCAGGCGGGCGTCCTCGTCCACAAAGCCCATGCAGCGGCAGGCCGCCCGCACGGCCGCCTCTTGCGCGCTGGCGCATTCGGTGTCGTCGGCATGGACGCCTTCGGGCAAGGGGCGGGGCTGGCCGGTCTGCATGCGAGCGGCGTGGGCGGCCCACAGGGCCTGGGCAAACACGAGGTCCATCATGGGGGGCTCCGATCAGCTGTGGTGCCAGAAGGGCGTGCCCAGCACCGGCGTGCTGGGCTGGGCATTGTCCTGCGCCTGCATGGCGCCAGCGCGGTAGGCGCTGCGGCCGGCGCGCACCGCATCGGCAAAGGCCTCGGCCATGCCGGGTGGGTCATCGGCCAGGGCCACGGCGGTGTTGAGCAGCACGCCGTCGTAGCCCCACTCCAGCACCTGGCAGGCGTGCGAGGGCAGGCCCAGCCCGGCGTCCACGATCAGCGGCACCTGCAGGCGCTCGCGCAGGGTGCGCAAGGCCAGCGGGTTGATGGGGCCCTTGCCGGTGCCAATCGGCGCCGCCCAGGGCATCACGGCCTGGCAGCCCACGTCCACCAGGCGCTGGCACAGGACCAGGTCGTCGGTGCTGTAGGGCAGCACCCGAAAGCCCATGCGCAGCAGCTGCTCGGCGCAGCCCACCAGGTTCAGGGTGTCGGGCTGCAGGGTGTAGTCGTCACCGATCAACTCGAGCTTGATCCAGTCGGTCTCGAACACCTCGCGCGCCATCTGTGCGGTGGTCAGCACCTCTTGCACGCTGTGGCAGCCGGCGGTGTTGGGCAGCACCGGCACGCCGCAGTCGCGCAGCAGCTCGAAAAAGCCACGGTGCGCGTCGCCGCCGGCGGTCTGGCGCCGCAGCGAGGCCGTGAGCATGCCGGGTCGGCTGCGCGCAATCGCCTCGGCCAGCACCGCCGGCGAAGGGTAGCGCGAGGTGCCCAGCAGCAGGCGGCTTTGCAGGGTCTGGCCGTACAGCACAAAGGGGTCTTGGGACATGGGTCAGCCTCCGGTGATGGGTGAGATGAGTTCGATCTGGTCGCCCGCCTGCAGCTCGATCTGCGCGTACTCATGGCGCGGCACAAACTGCAGGTTGACGGCGGCAGCAAAGGGCGGGCGCACGCCGCTGGCCTCGATGGCGTCGTGCAAGCGCGCACCTTCGGGCAGCTGCACGGCCTGGCCGTTGAGAAACAAGGTGATGGTGGTGCTCATAAAAGTCCCCAGGTCTGCGCCAGTTCGCTCTGGCCGGTGTTCAGCCACTCGAGCGCGGCGTCGTGCACCGCGGGCGAGATCATGTAGCCGTGTCGGTACAGGCCGTTGATTTGCAGGATGTCGGGTGCCAGCACCCGCAGGCGCGGCAGGTTGTCGGGCAGGGTCGGGCGCGCCTGCGTGCTCATCTCCAGAATGCGTGCCTCGGCAAAGCCCGGGTCGACGGTGTAGCAGGCGCTCAGCAGCTCCAATGCCGAGCGCACGCTGGCGGGCGACAGGTCCTCGCTCTCGATCTCGGTGGCCCCGACCACAAACAGGCCCTGCTCTTTGGGCGCGATGTAGATCGGGTAGCGCGGGTGGATCAGGCGCGTGGGGCAGGGCAGCTGCACCTCGGGCGCGTACAGGCGCAGCACCTCGCCGCGCACCCCGCGCAGCTGCGACCAGGCCACGCGCGCGCCCAGGCCACGGCAGTCGATCAGGCGCACGCCCGGGCCCATGAGCGCGCGCAGCGCAGGCTCGTCGGTGGCGCCCACCGCCTGCTGCCAGTGCAGCTCGACCCCGGCTTCCTGCAGCGCCTGCAGCAAGGCATCGAGCAGCTGGCGGTTGTCGAGCTGGCCCTCTTGCGGCAGGTGCAGGGCCTGCGCAAAGCGGCGTGCCAGCTCGGGCGCCATGGCCTGCCACTCGGGGCCATGCAGGGCGCGCGGCGCGGCCAGTTCGGGCAGCGCCGCATGGGTGCGGCGGATCAGGCGCTCAAATCGCTGGGCCTCGGCCTGGTCTTGCCGGTGCCACAGGATCAGCGTGCCCGCTTGCTGGAAAAACACCGGTTGCGGCAGGCCTTGCAGCAGTTGCGGCCAGCGCGTCAGGCCGTGCAGGCCCATGCGCACCACCGGCAGCTCGGTGATGGCCGACTCGGCCAGCGGCGCCAGCATGGCCGCGGCCGCGCGGGCCGCCGAATGCGCCGCGTCGGGGCCGTGCGCATCGATCAGGCGCACGCGCGCACCCTGGCGTGCCAGCGACAGGCTCAGCAGCCGGCCCATCAGGCCGGCGCCCAGCACCACATGGTCAATCGTCACAGGCGGCTCCTCATCGCATCACCAATCCACCGTCCACCCGCAGGGTCTGGCCGGTCATGAAGGCGCTGTCCTCGCTTGCCAAGAACAGCACCGGGCCCGCCACATCGGCGGGGGTGGCCAGGCGGCCCAGCGGGGTGCGCTCGATCAGGGCCTGGCGCACCGACTCGCGCGTTTCGGGCGCAGCGTCGGTGCCCGGCACCAGGCCCGGTGCCACGCAGTTGACCCGAATGCCCAGGCTGCCCAACTCGCTGGCCAGGTGGCGGCTAAAGCCCACCAGGGCCGATTTGGCGGTGCCGTAGTCGTGGTAGGCCACGCTGGGCGCATCGACCAGATCGCTCACCAGGTTGACGATGCGACCGCGCTGGCGTGTGCGCATGCCGGGCAGCACCGCCATGCAGGTGTTGTAGGCCGCATGCACCGCGCCGTCGAACTGGTCCTGGTAATGCGACCACGGGGTCTCCCAGAAGCGTTTGCGCTGCTCGGGGTCGAAGCGGTAGGGGGCAAAGGCGTTGTTGACCAGCACATCGATGCCGCCACAGTCCGACAGCACCTGCGCCACCATGGCCTGCACCGCCGCCGGGTCGCGCACATCGGCTTGCAGCGCCCAGGCAGGGGCGCCGTGGGCGCGGCAGCGCGCAGCCACCGCCTGCGCCGCATCGGCCCGTTCGCGGTAATTGACGACCACCTGCGCGCCCTCGCGCGCAAAGGCCTCGGCCATGGCCGCGCCCAGGCCCCGGCTGGCGCCGGTGACGAGCACGGTTTGGCCAGCAAAACGCGGCGGACGGCTCATGGCTTGCCCGGCAGCAGGTCGGTGGCCACCCAGTCGCTCACCGCCAGGTCGCGGCTGAGCACGCCGATGGCGCGGTAGGCCTGCACGCCTTTTTGCAGCATGGCCGTGTCGATGGCGCCCGGGCCGTTGCGCTGCGTGAAGGCCGAGACACTGCTGGCGTTGCGCAGGCGGATCACCTCCAGGTTGATCGCCTCGTTCTGGCCATCAATGGCCGCGCGCACCGCCAGGCGGGCGGCCTCTTCGGGCTGGCGCTGCATCCACTGCGCGCTGTCGGCAAAGCCCTTGAGGAAGCGGCGCAGCATGGGTTTTTGCCGCTGGTACGTCTCTTCGCGCACGACCAGCACATCGCTCGAGAGGTTCAGGTGCTGGCGCACTTCCATCACATGCACCTCGCCCAGGCCGCGCTGGCGGCCCACCATCAGGCCGGTGTCGGTGGCGGCGGTGGCATCGACCTGGCCTTGCATCAGCGGTGCAAAGTTGAGCAGGCCCGTGGGCACGATGGTCACGTCCTGCTCGCTCAGGCCTGCGGTGTGCAGCAGCACCTGCAGGTTCTGGCGCGTGCCGCTCGAGAGGCTGTAGACGCCGATGCGCTTGCCCTTGAGGTCGGCCACGCGGGTGATGCGGCGCGACTGCAGCGACACCACGTTGAACACGTTTTGCGGGTAAACGTCGTAGATCACGCGCAGGCGCTCGCCCTTGTCGAGGGCGGCAAACAAGGAACCCGGATCGGTGAAGGCCACATCGGCCTGACCCGACAGCAGGTTGCGCACCGCATCGCCCCCGCCGTTGCCGCTTTGGTAGACAAAGTCGATGCCCTGGGCCTTGAAGAAGCCCTTCTCGGCCTCGACCAGCAGGTGCGTGATCTCCGAGATCGGCTTGCTCCAGCCGGCCAGGACCACGCGCTCGGCGGCTTGCGCGCGCGCCAGACCGCTGGCGGCGGCCAGGCCCCAGGCCAGGCCTTGGCGGCGGGTGATGGGCAGGGGGTTGGGGTGTGTCATGGGGTCCTTTCTTTCAAACAACATCATGGCGCGGGCAGTTGCCAGCGCAGCAGGCCATTGAGCAGGCCGTAACTGGCCACGCCCAGGGTCGCCACCCACACCAGGGCGGCAAAGAGCAGGGGCGTGTCCATCGAGCCCTGGGCGGCGATGATCACCGCGCCCAGGCCCCGACTGCCGTTGATGAACTCGCTGACCACGGCGCCCACCCAGGCCAGCACCAGCGCCACACGCAGGCCGGCGGCCAGGGTGTGGCGGCCCGCGGGCAGTTGCAGGCGCCACAGGGTCTGCCAGCGGCTGGCGCCCAGCGCGCGCAGCAACTGGCGCTGCTGGGGATCGGTCTGGTCCAGGGCCGCCAGCGTGTTCTCGAGCAGCGGGAAAAAGCAGATCAGCGCGGTCATCACCACGGTGGGCAAGAGGCCAAAGCCAAACCACAGGATGAAGAGCGGCGCCAGCGCGAGCTTGGGGGTGAGCTGGCTGATCACCAGATAGGGCGTGAGCCAGCGCCGCCAGCGTGCAAAGCTGCCCAGCAGCAGGCCAAAGCCCACGCCAAGCCCCGCGCCGCAGAGCAGGCCCAGGCCAACGGCCAGCAAGGTCTGGCCGATGTGCGGCCACCAGTAGCCGGTGTGCAGGCCTTGCAGCAGCGACTGTGCGATGCGCGAGGGTGGGGGCAGCACCAGGGCCGACAGGCCCCAATGCCGGGTCAGGCCCTCCCACAGGGCCAGCACGGCCACGCCCATCAGCAGCGACACCAGCGTGTCCAGGCGCTTCATCGCTGCTCCTCCAGCGCGCGGCGCAGGCCACTGCACAGCGCATGAAAGCCTGGGTCCTCGCGCCAACGCGCATCGCGCGGACGCGGCTGCGGCACAGGCAGGGTGGTCTGCAGGCGACCGCCATGCAAGAGGCTGACCTGGTCGCCCAGGAAAACCGCCTCGTGCAGGTCGTGGGTCACAAAGAGCACAGCGGTCTGCTGCTCGCTGCACACGCGCAGCAAGTCCTGCTGCAGCTCTTCGCGCGTGAGCGCGTCGAGCGCGCCAAAGGGCTCGTCCAGGCACAGCAGGGCGGGCGATTGCATCCACGCCCGCGCGATGGCGGCGCGGCTTTGCTGCCCGCCCGAGAGTTGCGAGGGGCGCCGCTGGTCCAGCCCACCCAGGCCCAGGCGCTCGAGCCAGGCCAGGGCCTGGGCGCGGTCCTGCGCGCGCACCCGGCGCTTGAGCGAGACGGGCAGCAAGACGTTGTCGAGCACGCTCAGCCACTCCAGCAAGGTGGGCCGCTGAAAGACCAGGGCGATGTCGTCCTGCACGCCGGTCAATGCCTGGCCGCGCCAGCGCAACTGCCCCGCTTGCGGCGCGCACAGCCCACTGACCAGTTGCAAGAGCGTGCTTTTGCCGCAACCGCTGCGCCCCAGCAGCACATGGCACTGGCCGCTGTGCAGGGTCAGCTCCAGCCCATCGATCAGCCAGGGGCCGCCGGGGTAGGCAAAACGCAGGCCTTGCAAGGCCAGCAGGGGCTCAGACCTCATAGCGGCTCAGTCCTTCGGCCAGCTGCTCGGCCGATGCTTCCAGGTCGACCCACTGCACCAGGTCGATCAGGTTGGGGCGGCCGTCGTTGTGCCAACCGGGCGCGGGCAAGGGCATCTGCCCCACCGCGGACAGGCGGGTGACGCCGCAGGCGGCCAGTGCCAGCGCCAGCGGCTGCAGGCGCTCGGGCGCCAGCGCCAGGCCCACGCTTTGCAGGTGGCGGGGCCAGGCCGTCAGCTGCGCCGCCAGGGCCGACAGATCGGGCAAGGCCACCACCTGCACACAGCGGTGCAGGGGGCCCGGCGTGAGCGCGGTGGGCTGCGCATGGAAGGCCACCGCCCACGGGTCTTCGGCCTGTCCGATCACCTGCACCCCGTCCTGCCATTGAAGCTGGCTGCGCCACTGGGCGATGCGGTGGGCCGAGGCCAGGTCGGGCGCGGGGCGCGGATAGCGCGTGGCCAGCTGGGCCAGCGCCGCGGCCAGGCGCTCGGCAAATTCCTGCGCCGGGGCGGCGCCGCCCTCTTCCACGAACCAGCACTGCGGCGAGTAGCAGCCCTGCTGCTCATGGCGGACCACGTCCTCGGCGGCCAGACGCGCCACGCGCTGGATCCGGTTGGGCCCCATGGCCTCGCGGCCGATGGCGCCAAAGCTGATCTTGTGACCATGCGGCACAAAGCGCACGCCTGCGGGCATCTGCTGCTGCAAGCTGGCCAGCGCGGCGTCGCCGCCAAAGGCTTGCACCACGTCGCAGGCGGGCCAGACGGTGTGCGGGGCCACCGGGTCGTCGCGGTCCCACCAAAGCACCGCCAGGGCATCGCCCAGCACCGGGTGCACCTGTGCCAGGGTTTGCGCAAACACGCTGGCCACCAGCGGCTCGCCCAACGAGACCTTGCCAATCTGCGCCGACTTGACCAGCAAGCCACTGACCAGGCCCCATAGCGGCAGGCCCGGCACATTGCCGGCCCACACATGGCCGATCAGGGGCACGCCCTCGGCGTGGCTCAGGCCCCCGTGTGCCCGCGCGGCAAAGCCGTCCAGCACATCGGCGCCGCCCAGCTCCTCGGCCAGCAGGCGCTGCAGCGCGCTCTGGCGGTACAGGCGCAAGGTGGCCTGCAGGTTCACCCGCACCATCTCGGGGGATTGCCCGGTCCAGGCGGGCAGCTCGGCCAGCAGCCCGGCCAGCCCCGGGTTGCCCGGCTCCAGCAGGGCCAAGGCGGTGCGGTCGATGGCCTGCATGATCTCGCGCACCGGCAACTGGCGCAGGCGCGCACGCGCTGGGCCGCGCAGGTGCGCCAGCAGCGCGGCCCACTGCGGCCCATCCAGCACCGGCAGGCGCCAGGGCCCATCGGGCCGATCGGGCACCGCCCGCCAAGCGGGCCTGAGACCGGCCCCGGCCGGCAGGTGGCCCAGGCGATGCGACAGGGCGGGGGTCGTCATGCGCGCGCCGCCTGCACAAAGTCCTCGACCGCCAGCGAGCAGCCCTTGGCCTGGCTGCCGGCAGCGCGGCCGTGCAGCTCAAAGCCGCCGGGCACGATCACGCCCACGTCCTCGGTCATCAGCGTGGTCACCGAGTTGTGATTGGCCAGGTCGGTGTGCACCAGAATGCCCGCTTGCCCGTCGGGCACCGACTGGCCCGTCAGCGGATCCACCGCGCGGGTGCGCACCCAATGCGGCGCGCGCTTGACCGAGGGGCAGCGCTCGTTGCCGGCGTCGTAGAACTGCGAGCTCAGCTCGGTCATGCCGTACATGTTCAGGCAGCGTGCGCGCGGCACCCCCAGCGTGTGCGAGAGCTGGGCATAAAACGCGTCCATGGGCACCTCGCGCGAGCGGCCTTTGAAGCCGCCGGTGTCGAGCACCCAGCTGCCCTCGGGCAGGCGCAGGCCGGGGTCATCGGCCGGGCACTGGTCCAGCAGATGGACCAGGCTGTAGGTGGCCCCCAGAAGGGCCAGCGGCTGCGCCGCGGCGCGGGCCTCGTCGATGGCGCGGCGCACCGCCGCCACGTCCACGCCTTGCGCGCCAAAGGCATGGATGCTGCCCGGCAGGCCATGGTCTTGCAGCGCCAGTTGCAGGTAGTGCGCCAGCGAGGAATTCGGCAGGTCGGCCTCGGTCGGAAAGAGCACCACCATGCGCATGGGCAGCGGACCCACGCAGTCGGCAAAGTGGCGCCGCATCGAGGCGTTCCAGACCTGGAGATCGGGGTGGATGTGCTGGCCCTTGACCTCGCGCGTGGTGCCGCTGGTCGTGAACACGCGCTCGCATTGATCGGGCGGGGTGCAGCTGAGCACCAGGTCCTTGAACGCATTCACAGGCACCGCCGGGATGTCCTGCCAGCGCTGCACCGTGGCCGGCGTCTTGCCGCGCGAGCGGCAATAGCGCGCAAAGGCCGCGTTGTGCTGAAACTGGTGCGCAAAAAGGCGCAAGGCCATGGCCGCAAAGCCGGCGTCGTCGGTGCCGGGCTGCTGCACAAATGCCAGCACATCGGGGATCAGGGACGGGGTCGTGGGTGTCATGGCCAACGCAGTTCAAAACGCGCTGGAACATCAGGCGGGACCATGGACGGATGCGTCCACCACCGGACCTGCTTCCCTGCGCGAGGATTACCTCAATCAGGTTCAAAGGGACTCTCTCAGTCGGGGCCGCATGCGGCCCCAACACCCCTAGCTCTTGTTGCTGCCCAATTGGGCTGCAAGCGCTTGATTCTATGCCAGCGCGTGGGCGTGCGGCAAGGCGTGCCCACGGCCCGGTGCGCGGCCTGAGCTTGCGGGGGCCTTGGCCAGCGTGGCAAACAGGTCCTTGGGATCGTGCAGGCGCGGCATCAGATCGAGCCGCTCCCCCAGGCCCAGCGCCAGCGCATGGCGGTGCAAAAAGCGCAGCGCCGAAAAGTCCTCGAGCGCAAAGCCCACCGAGTCAAACAGCGTGACCTGCTCGCGCTGCGTGCGCCCGCTGGCCTGCCCGGCCAGCACCGCCCACAGCGGGGTGACGGGAAAGTCGGCGGGCATTTGCTGGATCTCGCCTTCGATGCGCGACTGCGGCTCGTACTCGACCACCACGTGGGCCGCCTGCAGCACCTCGGGGGCCAGCTCGGTCTTGCCGGGGCAGTCGCCGCCCACCGCGTTCAGGTGCATGCCCGGGGCCAGCATGTCGGCGCTGACGATGGTGGCGTTCTGCTTGTCGGCGGTGACGGTGGTGACGATGTCGGCGCCCTGCAAGGCCTCGCGGGTGCTGGCACAGACCACGGTGCGCAGCCCGCTGCCGGCCAGGTGTGCGACCAGCTTGGCGGTGGCGGCCGGATCGATGTCGTACAGGCGCAGGGTGTCGATGCCCAGCAGGTGGGCAAAGGCCAGGGCCTGGAACTCGCTTTGCGCGCCGTTGCCAATGATCGCCATGACGCGGCTGTCCGGCCGTGCCAGCGCCCGCGCTGCCAGCGCCGAGGTGGCGGCGGTGCGCAAGGCGGTGGTGAGCGTGAGCTCGGAGAGCAGCAGCGGCGCGCCGGTGGCCACATCGGCCAGCACGCCAAAGGCCATCACCGTCGACAGCCCGCGTGCGATGTTGCGCGGGTGGCCGTTGACGTATTTGAAGCTGTAGTGCTGGCCATCCGAGATGGGCATCAGCTCGATCACCCCATCGGGCGAGTGGTGCGCCACGCGGGCGGTTTTGTCAAAGGCCTGCCAGCGCAGATAGTCCTCGCCAATGGCATCGGCCATGCCGCTCAGGCAAGCCGGCAAGCCCAGCTGCCGCACCAGCCGCACGGCATCCGGGGCGCTGAGGTACAGGGGGTCGATGGGGGGGGTGGGGCGCATGCCAGTCTCCTTGTGTGAACGAACACCAGAAGTCTCGCGGCTGACGCTGCCAATGAAAAGCGGCAAAAACATCAGCATTTGGCCAATTCATTGACGAAATGTCAGTGTTGATTGGCGATGTGGGCCATTCATGAGCGCGACTGCAGCATCTGTCGGGCTTTGGCCCAGGGCAGCCAGCGCTGTTGTGCTTGCATCTGATCCAAGGCTTTGAGCGCCTGCCTGGCCCCCAGAAGGCCTTGGTCCACCATCAGGCCCAAGAGGCCAATCGTGCCCTTGACCGGGACATGCTCGCGCTCGGCCAGGTGCCGCAAATGGGCGTCCCCCGTGAGCAGGGTGCAGCTTTCCTGCATGGCCAAGGCCAGGGCCAGACAGTCGAGAAAGCCTGGCAAGGCACCCTTGCGCTTTTTCCGGGTCAGCGGGTGGCGCAACGGCCACGCCAACGCATATTGAACGTAGGCGGCCCGGACCGGCATGACCCGAAGTCCCAAGGTCTCCAGGCCTGGCCAAATGGGCTTGATTTCCTCGTGAAAGAGCAGGTCCGGTGTGCCCACCTGCATGGGCGGCCTGAACATGTCGGGCAGCAGACCGCCAGCGTCCATATCGATCAGCACGTTCGCGTCACTGATCATGAGGTCCATGGGCCGACGCCAGCAGGCGCTCACGTTGGAGTTGCATCATGGGCTGTCCCAGCCATTCGGCGGCTTTGGCCAGGGAGACCCGCTTTTCGGCCAGGGCACGGTGGACCAGTTGTGCATGCAGTGTGGGTCGCTCCGGGGGCATGCCGGTCTCTGGCGCGAGATGGCGATGACCCCGCGCCCGAAGCTGCCGCTGCATGGCCTGATGGTGCGACGAGGAGATCACACCGCACTGGTGCACCCGCTCGAGCAAACTGGGCAGGGGTAGCCCAAAAGCGGCTTGAAGGATCTGCAGTTCGTGCCACGCCAACACCGCACGGGTCGTACCCAAGGCTTCGCGCACGGCCGCGGCCGGCGCGAGCCATGCGCCAGCAAACAGGGCACAGGCCTTGTCCATGCGCATGCCCTTGGCCAGACGATCCGTCAACAGGCATCGCCCCAGGAGTTGGGCCATGGCCAGGCGCTGTTGTTCAAACGGCATCTGCTCGGCGATCACCATCACAGGCGCTTGCAGGCCATCCGGCGTCTGCACGGTGCCCAGCAAGCCGCCCCGATCGGGCGGATAGGGGGCCAGCATGACCACCAGCATGCCGTGCATTTCCAGGGTGCGGGTGACATGGGCGATGGCTTGCTGGCCCAGTTGCCAGGCCGCTCGCAAGGCGTCGGCCAGGCCCTCGATCTCGGCCATGGAGGTGACCTGCCGAGGCCAGCGGGCCGGGGCTTCAAAACGCGGCACAGGGCTGACAGGGAAGGCTTGACGCAGCTCGATACGAGGCTCCAGCGCGGCGATCACTTGGCGCCGCAGCGTCTCCATGCCAGCCCGGCCCAAGGCCTGTGGGCCCTTGGGTGGCAGCAAGGTCAGGGTGAGCTGTTGCGTGCGGAAAAAAAACTCGCTGCGGACCTGACAGGCTTGGGCCAGGCGAAGGATCTGATCCGATGACGGCGTGAGCACGCCTTTTTCAAACTTCTGGATGGCTGTGTGCGACAGGCCCAAACGCTCGCCCATACCCATCAGCGTCAAACCGGCTGCCAGCCGTGCCATGCGGATGCGCTCGCCAATCATGGGCACCTCTTGAGGTTTCAAAAATGCCAGATTGTAAAAATTTTTTAAACTCTGCGAAAGCGTCTTGGGTGGCACGCGCAGGCGCCGATGCTGAAGCAGTGATCGATGCGTCGCCCGATGCAACGACATGACGTTCATGGCGAAACCTCCAATGACTGGTGGCCCATGATGGGGCCGCCGATAGGGGTCATGTTCGCGCAGACGGCAAGTCTTGGGGTGTTCAAATCACCGGCTGCAGCGCACAGCGCGTGGCGAATCTGGACGGCGTCACGGGTTGGGCGGCGGCATGCCCGGCATGGGCAAGCCAAATGAAAACGTCGCGCTTTGGATCAGCCCATGGGCCACCTGATAGATGCAAACCATCTCCATGTGACCAAGACCCGATGGAAAACGACGGATGACCCATTCGTGGTCAATCACCACCGGCCCCATCTGTATCCGCCGGATCAGTTGCGCTTGCAAATCAGGATCGGCAAATCGAGCCTCTGCCCGGGCCCGAATGGCCTCTTGCCCTTGTGCCAGCAATCCACCGCCCAACTCGAACTGCTGAGCATCCGGTGCGTAGGTGGCCAACCACCCCTCCAGGTCTTTGCGGTTGTAGGCTTCAAGCTGTCGCTGGACGACCGCAGCAGGTGCGTCGTCCAAGGGATTCATCATGATGCCTTTTGCAGCGTCTTCAACTCGTAGAACAAGAAGTCGTTGTTGCGCACCCAGCCCGCTCGGTCGTACAGGTGTTGCGCGCGCCAAGTGTCCCGTTGGGTCGTGAGCCACACACCGGCTGCGCCGCTGCGTTTGGCATGCTCGCTGGCGGCAGCCAGCAGTTGTTGACCGACCCCAGTGTTTCGGTGGGACTCATCCACATACAGGTCGTTCAACACCCAGATGGGTGCCAGCCCGATGCTCGTGAACATGCGGTACAGCAGGGTGAACCCAAGGGGCTGGGCCGCAGGGGTTTGGGCAAGGTGGATGCAGGCGTCCCCCAGTCGATAACGCTCCTGCAAGAACCACCGGGCCCCAGCCACATCGGGCGATGCGCCGTGGAAGCCTCGATACGCTTCAAAAAGGGGCAACACCTTCTCCAGGTCCTGAATGCCCGACAGGCGAATGTGCACGGTCCGGGCCGTCGGTTGGCCCGTGCACTTGGGCTGGCCATTGAGGTGCTCAAAATGCGCCGCGAGACGCTTCCCAGCACGATGCGGGCGCAAACGGCCATCGCAGGCCAAGCAGTAAAACGCCACCGTGGGATCCTGTGCCTTGAGCCGCAATGCGGTCTCGATGTCGATGACCTCCGAACCGACTCGGCATTTGATGATGTTGGGCATGGCGGGGCTCCTCTGAGGCGACGGTCGTGAGGGAATCGGTGGGCAACAGGCGTGCCCAATGTCGATCAAAAAATAAAACTATATGGCTATTTTGATCGGATTCAAATACCGAACGATCCCGGGGCTTGACCCGAGCCCAGGGCCGCCGCCAAACGCCGCCCGTTCTGGCGCATCCAGGCCGCGTCGCCACGCGGGGCCCGTGTCGGCCTTAGAGCGGCAAGGCGTGGCTGAGCTTGACCTCTTCCATGACGGCGTAGGTGCGGGTCTCGCGCACGCCGGGCAGCTGCCACAGGACCTGGCCCGCAAAGTCGCGGTAATGGCCCATGTCGGCGCTGCGGGTTTTGAGCAGGTAGTCAAAGCCGCCGGCCACCATGTGGCACTCCAGGATCTCGGGGCGCACCTGTACCGCGGCCTTGAATTGCTCGAACACATTCGGGCTGGTGCGGTCGAGCAGCACCTCCACAAACACCAGCATGCCCGCGCCCAGCTTGAGCGGGTTCAGCCGCGCCTCGTAGCCCAGGATGAAGCCCTCCCGCGTGAGGCGCTGCACCCGCGCCAGCACGGCGGTGGGCGACAAGGCCACCTGCTCGGCCAGCTTGAGGTTGCTGATGCGGCCGTCGCGCTGCAGGCAGTCCAGGATGCGGCGGTCGATGCGGTCAATGTCGGGAATATCGCGTGTCATCTGGATATTGTTCGCCATATTCATCAAAAATCAGAGAAATATTTGTCGTTAAATCCGGATCATGGCGTTTTATTGCAACTGCTTTGCGGAGTCTGTCATGAACGCCCCCACCCCCTTGCACGCCTTGAGCGCCCACACCGTGAACGGGCACGCCACGCCCGAGGCCTGGCAGCTGGCCCTGGGCCGGCACACCCGCACGCCCGAGGCGCAGGCCTTGGCGCCGCTGCTGGCACTGGCCCGGCAGGACGCCAGCGCGCAGGCGCGCATTGCGCAGCGGGCCCAGGCGCTGGTGGTGGGCATGCGCAGCGGCCCTGCGCCCACGGCCCGCGCCGGCCGGGTGCAAAGCCTGATGCAGGCCTATGCGCTCTCCAGCGACGAGGGGGTGGCGCTGATGTGCCTGGCCGAGGCCTTGCTGCGCATTCCCGACGACGCCACACGCGACGCCCTGATCCGCGACAAGATTGGCCGTGGGCAGTGGCAAGCGCACCTGGGCCAGGCCCCATCGATGTTCGTCAACGCGGCCACCTGGGGCCTGCTGATCACCGGCAAGCTGGTGGCCACCCACAGCGATCGGTCGCTGGGCAGCGCGCTCTCGCGCCTGCTGGCACGCAGTGGCGAGCCGCTGATCCGGCGTGGCGTGGCGCTGGCCATGCAGATGTTGGGCGAGCAGTTTGTGACCGGGCAGACCATCGAGGAAGCTTTGCAGCGCTCGCGTGCCATGCAGGCCCACGGCTTTTCCTACAGCTACGACATGCTGGGCGAGGCGGCCATGACCGAGGCCGATGCCCAGCGCTACCTGCACGCCTATGTGCAGGCCATCGAGGCCATTGGCCAGGCCGCGCAAGGGCAGGGCGTGCTGGGCGGGCCGGGCATTTCGATCAAGCTCTCGGCCCTGCACCCGCGCTACCAGCGCGCGCAGCAGGACCGCGTCATGGCCGAGTTGTGGCCGCGCGTGCGGCAACTGGCCGAGTTGGCCGCGCGCCACCAGATCGGCCTGAACATCGACGCCGAAGAGTCCGAGCGGCTGGGGCTGTCGCTGGCCCTGGTCAAGGCGCTGTGCGAGGCCCCCTCGCTGGCGGCCTGGTCGGGCCTGGGCGTGGTGGTGCAGGCCTACGGCAAGCGCTGCCCGCAGGTGATCGAGCAGCTGGTGACCTGGGCCCGCCAGCATGGCCGCCGCCTCATGGTGCGCCTGGTCAAGGGCGCCTACTGGGACAGCGAGATCAAGCGTGCCCAGGTGGAGGGGCAGGCCGACTACCCGGTCTACACGCGCAAGCACCACACCGACGTGGCCTACCTGGCCTGCGCGCGCTTGCTGCTGGCCGCGCCCGATGCGGTGTACCCGCAGTTTGCGACGCACAACGCGCACACCGTGGCCGCGGTGATGGAGATGGCCACGCAGGCCCTGGGCCCGTTTGCCCCGGGCCAGTACGAGTTTCAGTGCCTGCACGGCATGGGCGAGGCGCTGTACCGGCCGCTGGTGGGCGAGGGCGCCGAGCGCCGGCCTTGCCGCATCTACGCGCCGGTGGGCACGCACGACACCCTGCTGGCCTACCTGGTGCGGCGCCTGCTGGAAAACGGTGCCAACAGCTCGTTTGTGCACCAGCTGGGCGACCCGAAGGTGCCCATTGCGGCGCTGATCGAGGACCCGGTGCAGCGCACCGAGCGCCAAGCCCTGGCGCAAGGCCAGGCCCCCGGCGCGCCGCACCCCCAGATCCCCTTGCCCGCCGATCTGTACGGACCGGCGCGGCGCAACGCCGAGGGCCTGGACCTGAACGACGAGGCCACGCTGGCCATGCTGGCCACGCAGCTGTCGGCCGACAAGCCAGCACCCGATGCGCTGCGCGTTGCGCCGCTGCTGGCCGCGCCGGTGGCGGCCGCGCCCGCGCCCTGGCAGCCCCTGCACCCGCCAGCCCGCTGCGCCGAGACCTTGGGCTGGGTGCGCAGCAGCACCCCCGCCGACATCGAGCAGGCTTTGCGCAGCGCCCACGCGGCGGCGCCCGCCTGCGCCGCGTGGCCGGTGGCGCAGCGCGCCGAGGCATTGCTGCGCGCGGCCGATGCCCTGCAGGCGCAGCGCCCCGCGCTGATGGCCCTGCTGGTGCACGAGGCCGGCAAGAGCTGGGCGCATGCCCTGGCCGAGGTGCGCGAGGCGGTGGACTTTCTGCGCGAGAACGCGCGCCAGGCCCGCGCCGCGCTGGACCCGGCCACCCACCGCCCGCTCGGGCCGGTGCTGTGCATCAGCCCCTGGAATTTTCCGCTGGCGATTTTTGTGGGCCAGGTGGCAACCGCCCTGGCCGCCGGCAACCCGGTGCTGGCCAAACCCGCCGAGCAAACCCCGGCGGTGGCAGCGCTGGCCGTGCGCCTCTTGCATGGGGCGGGCGTGCCCGCCCAGGCGCTGCAGCTGCTGCCGGGCACCGGTGCCGAGGTGGGCCAGGCCCTGGTGGCCGATGCCCGGGTGCAGGGCGTGATGTTCACCGGCTCGACCGAGACCGCGCGGCGCATTCAGGCCACCCTGGCGCTGCGCCTGAATGCGCATGGGCAGCCGGTGCCGCTGATGGCCGAGACCGGGGGGCAGAACGCCATGGTGGTCGACGCCTCGGCCTTGCCCGAGCAGGTGGTGGCCGATGTGCTGGCCTCGGCCTTCGAGGCGGCGGGGCAGCGCTGCTCGGCGCTGCGGGTGCTGTGCCTGCAAGAGGACGTGGCCGAGCCGGTGCTCGAGATGTTGCGCGGGGCGATGCGCGAGCTGCGCGTGGGCGATCCGGCCGCGCTGAGCACCGATGTGGGGCCGGTGATCGACGAGCGCGCACGCGCCGGCATCGAGGCCCACGTGGCGCGCATGGCCGCGGCCGGCCGCCCCGTCTGGCGCCTGTGCCACCCCTCGAGCGATCTGCACAGCGGCCACGCCGTGGTGCCCACCCTGATCGAGATCCCCCACCTGGACGAGCTCACGCGCGAGGTGTTTGGCCCGGTGCTGCATGTGCTGCGCTGGCGCGCCGGCGAGCAGGATGCGCTGCTGGCGCAGATCCGTGCCACCGGGTATGCCCTGACACTGGGGGTGCAGTCGCGCATCGACGAGACGGTGGCCCGTGTGATCGACGGCACCCACGCGGGCAACACCTATGTCAACCGCAGCATGGTCGGCGCGGTGGTGGGGGTGCAGCCGTTTGGGGGCGAGGGCCTGTCGGGCACCGGCCCCAAGGCCGGTGGGCCCCTGGCCTTGCTGCGCCTGCTGGCGCATTGCCCGCGCGATGCGGCGCTGCGCCAGTTGCAGGCGGCCGGTGGCTCGGCGCTGCCGCTGGCCTCGCCTGCGCTGTCGGCCTTGCACGACTGGGCCTTGGCGCAAGGGCAGGCCGCGCTGGCCCAGCACTGCGCGCAGGTGCTGGCGTGCCAGGTGGCCGGCATGCACTTGCGCCTGCCCGGGCCCACGGGCGAGTGCAACACCTTGCGCGTGTTGCCGCGTGCGCAGGCGCTGTGCGTGGCCACCCGGGCCGATGCGCTGGCCTGGTCGGTGGCCGCGCTGCTGGCGGCGGGCGTCACCCCGGTGCTGCGTCTGCAAGACCAGCCGGCGCTGCAGGCCGCCGTGGCCGCTTGGCCCGAGGCCCTGCGCCAGGCGCTGTGCGCCGAGCACGAGGTGGACACCACCGGGCTGCAACTGGCGCTGGTGCACGGCGGACCCGAGGCGGTGCTGGCCTTGCAGGCCGAGCTGGCCGCGCGGCCAGGGCCGCTGGTGAGCCTGCTGGCCCTGCCCGAGGGCCCCGCCTGGGTGCCGCCAGAGCGCTTGGTGGTCGAGCGCAGCCTGAGCGTCAACACCGCCGCCGCCGGGGGCAATGCGCAGCTGATGACGCTCCACGCCTGAGCGGCGGGCATGGCCGCTGTCGGGTCATTGCGCCGGGCTGGGCAGACCCCACCGGGCCCAGCGACAATGGGGGCGACCGGGCCCGGCGGCGCCAACCCGCGCTGCCGCCCGACGTCCCCATCCAACGAGGAGAACCCATGCACACCAAGCGCAGAACCCTGCTGGCCCTGGGCCTGGCCCTAGGCCTTGGCGCCCAAGCGATGGCGCAAGACCGTTTCCCCAACAAGCCGATCACCCTGATCGTGCCACAGGCCGCTGGCGGCGCCAACGACGCGATTGCGCGCATCCTGGCGCAAAAGCTCTCGGAGCAGCTGGGCCAGTCGGTGGTGGTGGAAAACCGCACTGGGGCGGGCGGCAACGTGGGCACGGCGGCGGCGGCCAAGGCCAAGCCCGATGGCCACACCCTGATGCTGACGGCCGACAGCGCCATGGTCATCAACCCATCGCTCTACAAGAGCACGGGCTTTGATCCGATCAAGGACTTCGAACCCGTTGGCCCGGTGGCCACGGCCGGTTATGTGCTGGTGGCCCACCCCAGTTTTGAGGCGCGCAATGTGGCCGAGCTGGTGGCGCTGGCGCGCAAGCAGCCGGGCAAGATCAACATCGGCTCGGCCGGCAACGGCACGCTCAATCACCTGATTGGCGAAATGCTGGGCAAGGCCACCGACATGAGCCTGGTGCACGTGCCTTACAAGGGCGCGGCGGCCGCGGTGACCGATCTGGTGGCCGGTCAGGTGCAGGTGTCGGTGCAGAGCCTGCCCTCGTCCATCGCCTTCATCCGCTCGGGCAAGATCAAGGTGCTGGGCGTGGTCAATCCGCGCCGCCTGCCGGCGCTGCCCGACGCGCCCACGATTGGCGAAACCGTCAAGGGCTTTGGCGCCACCCCCTGGTACGGTGTGTTTGCCCCGGCCGGCACCCCGCGCGCCATCGTCACGCAGCTCAACGCCGAGATTGCCAAGGCGCTCGACGCGCGCGATGTGCAAGAGCGCCTGGCGGGCGTGGGCTGCGAGCCCTTCCGCGCCAGCCCCGAGCAATTTGCCGCCCTGGTGCGCGAGGACCTGCCGCGCTGGGCCCGCATCGTCAAGGAATCGGGCGCCACGGTGGATTGAGCCCACGGCTGGGCCACACAGGGAGGACAAGGGCATGCGTGAGCTGTTCTGGCTGGACCCGCAATGGGTGTTTTTGAACCATGGCTCGTTTGGCGCCTGCCCGCGCGAGGTGCTGGCCGCGCAGCAGCAGTGGCAGGTCGAGATGGAGCGCAACCCGGTGGCCTTTCTGGGCCGCCGCTCCGCCAGCTTGCTGCGCGCGGCACGCGATCGGCTGGGCCAGGCCCTGGGCGCGCAAGGGGCCGATCTGGTGTTCGTGCCCAACGCCACCACCGGCGTGAACATGATGGCCCAGACCCTGGCCCTGGCCCCGGGCGATGAGGTGCTCACCACCGATCTGGAGTACGGCGCTTGCGACGCCACCTGGCACCACCATTGCCAGCGCGCGGGGGCCCACTACCGGCGCCTGCCGGTGGCCTTGCCGCTGTCGCCCCAGGCCCTGATCGAGCAGGTGGCCCAGGCCATCGGGCCGCGCACCCGCTTGCTGTTCCTGAGCCACATCACCTCCACCACCGCGCTCATCCTGCCGGTGGCGCAGCTGTGTGCGCTGGCCCGTGCGCACGGCGTGCCGGTGCTCATTGACGGGGCGCATGCGCCGGGCCAGATCCCGCTCGACATCGAGGCCCTGGGTGCCGATGTGTACGTGGGCAATGCGCACAAATGGCTTTGCGCGCCCAAGGGTGCCGGCTTTGTGTGGGCGCACCCGCGCTGGCAGGCGGCGCTGCGCCCCAGCGTGATCAGCTGGGGCTATGTGGGCGAGACCGGCGGCCACACCGGCTTCAACGCCTACCTGGGCCAGAGCGTGTTCGAGCAGCACCTGCAGTGGCAGGGCACGCGCGACCTGTCGGCCTGGCTGGCGGTGCCGGCCGCGCTGGATTTTCAGGCGCACCACGATTGGCCCGCGGTGCGCGCGCGCTGCCACGCCATGGCGCGCGAGGTCTTGCACACGCTTTGCGCGCGCCTGGGCACCACGCCCATCGGGGCCGACAGCGACTGGGCGCAAATGGTGGCCATTCCGGTGCCGCCGCAAGACCCCAACCGGCTGCGCCAACGCCTCTTGGAGGACTGCGGCATCGAGATCCCCGTCACCTCGCACGGCGACCAGGTGTTTGTGCGTCTGTCGGTGCAGGGCTACAACACCCCCGACGATTTGCAGCGCCTGCTGGACGCGCCGCCGCTGCAGGCCTGAGGGCTGGCGTCAAGCGTTTTGTCTGGGCTGCGTGGTTCTTGCGCCACGTCAGTGCGGGCTCAGATGGGGCCGCTACACTCACCCCCCATGACAGCAGGAGACACGATGCAGGCATGGGGCGCGCGGCGCAGGACGATGTTGGGTCTGGGGGCGGCGCTGGGCCTGATGCCTGGGGCTTGGGCGCAGTCCCTGCCCAGCGGCGTGATGCCGGTGCTGGTGCTCAATTCGCTCGATGGCAATGTCAGCGTGATCAACCCGCAATCCTGGACCGAGGTCCAGCGCCTGCCCACCGGCAAAGAGCCGCACCACCTGTACATGACGCCCGACGAGCAGTCGGTCATCGTGGCCAATGCGCTGAGCGATTCGCTCACCTTCATCGACCCGCGCACCGCGCGCATCCAGCGCACCCTGGGCGACATCCTGGACCCCTACCACCTGCGCTTTTCGCCCGACATGAAGTGGCTGGTCACCGCCGGCAACCGCCTCAACCATGTCGACATTTACCGCTGGGATGGGCGCAACCCCACCCTGGCCAAGCGCCTGCCCACCAGCCGCATCCCCAGCCACATCTGGATCGACACCCGCAGCACCAGCGCCTATGTGACCATGCAGGGCAGCAACGAGCTCTACACCATCGACCTGCTGGCGCAGCGCGTGCGCCATGTGGCCGAGACCGGCTCGACCCCTGCCGATGTGTTCGTCACGCCCGATGACCGCACGCTCTTGGTGGGCCTGACCGGCGCCGCCGGGGTGGAGGTGTTCGAGATCCGCCAGGGCGTGCCGGTGCGCACCGGCATCTTGCCCACCGGGCGCGGGGCGCACGCCTTTCGCGCGCTGGGCGACCGGCGCCATGTGCTGGTGAGCAACCGCGTGGAAAACAGCATCCACCTGATCGACTACCAGAACCTGCAGGTGGTGGCCCGCCTGCCCGGTCCCTCGGGCCCGGACTGCATGGAGGTCATGCGCGACGGCAAGACCTTGCTGGTGGCCTCGCGCTGGGCCGACCGCCTGAGCGTGATCGACATCCCCTCGCGACAGCTGCTGCGCCAGGTGCGGGTGGGCAATTCGCCGCACGGCGTCTGGACCTTGGACCATGCGGGGCGGGCGTAGCGCATTTGCGATCCCGCGCGCGCTGGCCCTGTGGGCCGCCGCGATCCTGCCGGCCTGGACCTTGGCCGCCGCCCCTTGCACGCAAGCGGTTTACCTGACCCTGGACACCGGCCACATGGGCGTGGCCCCGATGGTGGCGCAGGTGCTGCAGCGCCAGCAGGTGCGGGTGACGTTTTTTGCTGCGCAGGAACCCACCCAAAGCGGCGACGGCACCTTGGGCGAGCACTGGGCCGCATGGTGGCGCGCACGCGGCCAGGAAGGGCATGAATTTGCCAGCCACACCTGGGAGCATGCCTACTGGCGGGGTGACCGTGCCGATGGGCGCTTTGACATCCGGCCCAGCAGCGGCGCACAAGCGGGCAAGTCCCTGGTGTGGGACGCGGCCGCGTATTGCGCCAGCCTGGACCGCGCCTCGGCCCGCCTGACCGAGCTGACCGGGCGGCCAGCGTTGCCGCTCTTTCGTGCGCCGGGCGGGCGCCACTCGGCGGCGCTGCGCCAGGCCGCCCAGCAGTGCGGCTACCGCCACGTCGGCTGGAGCCCGGCGGGCTTTCTGGGCGACGAGCTGCCCAGCGAGCGCTACCCCAATGCGCAGTTGCTGGCGCAGGCCCTGGCACGCATCCAGCCCGGCGACATCCTGATGGCACACCTGGGCATCTGGTCGCGCCAAGACCCCTGGGCCCCGGCGGTGCTCGAACCCCTGATCGAAGGCCTGAAGGCGCGTGGCCTGTGCTTTGCGGTGCTGTCGGAGCATCCGCAATACCGCCAGTGGGTGCGCAGCCAGCCATTGGCCTTGCGCCGGGGGCGCGCATGACGCTCTGGGCCATGATGGGCGATGCCTTTGACTGGGCGCAGCAGCAGCTGTTTGACCTGGTGCTGCAACCCCTGGTGGTGGCCTTGGGCTGGTGGGAGCTGCTGGACCAGGCCTACGAGGGCGCGGGCTGGCTGCTGGTGGGCCTGCTGCAGTTGTTGGCCATTGCCTGCCTGCTGCGGCCGCTGGAGCGGCGCTGGCCGGCCGAGGCCGAGACCGATCGGCAGGCGGTGCGGGTGGACGTGCTCTACACCCTGATCCACCGCCTGGGGCTGTTTCGCCTGATCATGTTCGGCACCTTTGAGGCCTGGTTTTTGCTGGGCCTGGGTTGGCTGCGCCTGCAAGGGTTTCCGACCTGGCACCTGGACCAGATCTGGCCGGGCGTGACCGATGTGCCGGTCGTGAGCTTTGTGCTCTACCTGGTGGTGCTGGACCTGGTCAATTACTGGATCCACCGCGCGCAGCACCAGTTTGGCCCCTGGTGGGCCCTGCATTCGCTGCACCATTCACAGCGCCAGATGACGGCCTGGAGCGACAACCGCAACCACCTGCTGGACGATGTGCTCACCGGTTTGATCCTGATGGCTTTTGCGGCCCTGATGGGCGCGCCGCCGGGCCAGTTCCTGCTCTTGTTGGCCCTGGGCCAGATGAGCGAGAGCCTGCAGCACGCCAACCTGCGCTGGCACTTTGGCGCGATCGGCGAGCGCCTGTGGGTCAGCCCACGCTTTCACCGGCGCCACCACGCCATTGGCCTGGGGCACGAGCAGCCGGGCCGGCCGCAGGTGCTGGGGGGCTGCAATTTTGGCGTGCTGCTGCCCTGGTGGGACATGTGCTGGGGCACCGCCAATTTCGAGCGCCGCTGGGACGCCACCGGCGTGCGCGACCAGGTCGAGCAGGGCCGCGATTACGGCTGCGGCTTCTGGGCCCAGCAGTGGCGTGGCCTGCAGCGCCTGGGGCAGGCCCTGCGCGGCCGCTGAGCGTTAACACCCCGCAGCAGCACCCGGCACGCCCCGAGCCCCGTCAGCAGAGGTCGCTGAGCATGCGCGCGATCACCTTGGTGGCGCGGCGCAGGTCTTCCAGGTCGATGCGCTCGTCGGCGCGCTTGGCGTGGCTCTCGCGCACGGTGCGCGGGCCGGCGCCGTAGATCACGCCCGGAATGCCGCGCTCCACATACAGGCGCACATCGGTGTACAGCGGCGTGCCGACCGCCGGGATCGGCTCGCCAAACAGCGCCTGCCCATGCTGCTGGATCGCCTGCACCAGCGGCTGGTTGCCCGCCAGCGGCACCATGGCCCGGGCCAGCAGCATGCGGCGCACGTCCACCTTCAGCGACTTGCCGCCGCGCGGCGGGTTGAAGCTGGCGGCCGCATCGGCAATGGTCTGGCGGATGGCCGCCTCGACCTCGGCCGGGTTCTCTTCGGGGATCATGCGGCGGTCGAGCTTGAACACCACCTTGCCTGGCACCACATTGGTGTTGGTGCCGCCCTGGATCTGGCCGATGTTCAGGTAGGGGTGGGTGATGCCCTCGACCTTGGAGTGCACCTGGAGGTACTGCGCATTGAGCGCGTGCAGGGCCTGCAGGATGTGCACCGCGCCTTGCAGCGCGTCGGTGCCGCTGTCGGGAATGGCGGCATGCGCCATCTCGCCCTGCACCGTCACCTCCATTTGCAGGCAGCCGTTGTGCGCCGTCACGACCTGGTAGGAAAAGCCAGCGGCCACCATCAGGTCGGGCTTGGTCAGGCCCTTGGCCAGCAACCAGCCCGGGCCCATCTCGCCGCCAAACTCCTCGTCATAGGTGAAGTGCAGCTCGACCTGGCCGCGCGTGGGCCGGGCCACCGCCTCCAGCGCCCGCATGGCAAAGGTGAAGGTCGAGAAATCGCATTTGCTGACCGCCGTGGCGCGGCCGTACATCTTGCCGTCCACGATCTCGCCGCCATAGGGGTCATGCGTCCAGCCCTCGCCCGGGGGCACCACGTCGCCGTGCGCATTGAGGGCGATGGTGCGGCCGCCGTCGCCATAGCGGCGGCGCACGATCAGGTTGGTGATGCTCTCAAGGCCATAGGCCTTGACCTCGGCCTCGGGCACCGGGTGCTGTTCGGCCGCGATGCCCATCTCGGCCAGCAGCGCAGCGGTGCGCTCGGCGTGCGGCGCGTTGTTGCCCGGCGGGGTGTCGGTGGGCACCTGCACCAGCGCTTGCAGAAAGCGCACCTGCTCGTCAAAGTGGGCGTCGATCCAGGCATCGAGTTGGGCGTAGCGATCGTTGGCGGTCATGACAGTTCGGTCTCCAGTTGATGCAGGACATGGTCAAAGGCTTGCACCGCCAGCTGCATGTCGTCGCAGGTGGTGCTCTCGAGGGGGTTGTGGCTGATGCCGGCGTTCTCGCCGCGCACAAACAGCATGGCTTGCGGCATCACCTCGTGCAGCTTCATGGCGTCGTGGCCGGCGCCGCTGGGCAGGGTGAACAGGGGCACGCCCAGGGCCTGCACCGCGCGCGTCCAGCGCGCCTGCCAGGCGGCGTCGCTTGGGGCCGCGGCGGCGCGCATGGTCTCCTCCAGCGTGTACTGCAGGCCGCGGCGTTCGCAGATGGCGGCCAGCTGGGCCAGCACATCGCCCACCATGGCGTCGCGCTGTGCATCGGTGGGCGCGCGCAGGTCCAGGCTGAAGTGGCAGGCACCCGGCACCACATTGATCGAGCCATTGGGCACCTGCAGCTGGCCGATGGTGGCCACGCTGTCACCGTCCTGCGCGGCGCGCTGCTCCATGTAGAGCGCCAGCTCGGCGGCGGCGCAGGCCGCATCGCGGCGCCGGTTCATGGGCGTCGTGCCGGCGTGGCTGGCCACGCCCTGGATGCGGCAGAGGTAGCGCACACTGCCGTTGATCGAGCTGACCACCCCCAGCGGCAGGTTGAGCTCGTTGAGCACCGGGCCTTGTTCGATGTGGACCTCGACAAAGCCCAGGTACTGCGCCGGGTCGCGCTGGATTTTGGGGATGTCGTCGATGCACAGCCCGGCGTGCTGCATGGCCTCGCGCATGCTGATGCCGTCGGCGTCGCGCTGGTCCAGCCACTCGGGCTTGAAGTCGCCGATGAGCGCGCCCGAGCCCAGAAAGGTGGCGCGGTAGCGTTGGCCTTCTTCTTCGGCAAAGCCCACCACCTCGATGCCAAAGGGCAGGCGCTTGCCCGCCGCGTGCAAGGCCTGCACGCAAGCCATGGGCACAAAAATCCCAAGCCGGCCGTCGTATTTGCCACCGTTGCGCACGGTGTCGTAATGGCTGCCGGTGAGCAGGTAGCGCCCCGTGCGGCCTGCGGCCGGGTGGTAGCGCCCCACCACATTGCCCACGGCGTCGATGCCCACCTCGTCAAACCCGCAGTCCTTCATCCAGTGGCTGATGCGCTGGGCGCAGGCGCGGTGCGCGTCGGTCAGGTAGGTCACCGTCAGCTCGCCGCGCTCGGCAAAGCCGGGGTCGGAATGCTGGGCCAGTTTTTCCTGCCAGTCCCAGACCTGCTCGCCGCGCGTGGGCGCCACGCCAAACTTGTCGTTCAGGCGGATCTCGACGATGCGGTGGATGTTGCGCAGGCATTCCTGCAGCTCGAAGTCCGGGTGGCCGCGCAGGCGCCGCTCGAAGGTGGCGATGATCTGGTGCTTGTTGAGCCCCAGGCCGCGCGGGCCGCGCACGGCCAGGATGAAGGGCCAGCCAAAGCGCGCGTTGTAGTCGGCGTTGAGCTGCTGGATGCGGGCAAATTCCTCGGGGGTGCAATCGGTCAGGCCCGCCTTGGTCTGCTCGTTGGTCGATTCGGCCGTGAGGGTCTTGCTGATCATGGCCTTGCCGGCAAGCTCCGGGTGGGCGCGGATCAAGGCCAGCTGCGCGTCGCGCCCAGCCTCGTCGAGCACGCGCGTCATGGCGTGCTTGAGCTGCGCCAGCGAGGCAAAGGGACGCTCGGCCAGGGCGCGCTCGGCGATCCAGTCCGAGTGCTCGTACAGACCCGTCAGCATCTGCGCGGCCTCGGCCGGCGTGGCCTGGTTGAGTTGTTCTAGGGTGTAGGGCATGGGGACTCCTGGTGGCTCAGGCCGCAAAGGGGTGGGTGGCTTGCCAGTGGCGCGCAATGTCCAGGCGCCGCGCAACCCAGACGCCTTCGTGCGCCTGGATGTGGTCCAGAAAGCGCTGCAGCGCGGTGATGCGGCCGGGCCGGCCCAGCAGGCGGCAGTGCATGCCGATGCTCATCATCTTGGGCCGGTTCAGGCCCGCCGGGTCGCCCTCGGCGTACAGCGCGTCAAAGCTGTCCTTGAGGTACTGGAAGAAGGGGTCGGCGTGCGAGTAACCCTGCGGCAGCGCAAAGCGCATGTCGTTGCAGTCCAGGGTGTAGGGCACCACCAGCTGCGGCACCACCGTGCCGTCGCTGCGCTGGACCTTCATCCAGAAGGGCAGGTCGTCGCCGTAGTAATCGCTGTCGTAGGCAAAGCCGCCAAAGTCGGCCACCAGGCGGTGTGTGTTGGGGCTGTCGCGCCCGGTGTACCAGCCGAGCGGGCGCTCGCCCCAGAGGTCGGTCAGGATGGCCATGGCCTCCTGCATGTGCGCGCGCTCGGTGGCCTCGTCGATGTGCTGGTAGTGGATCCACTTCCAGCCGTGGCAGCACAGGTCGTGGCCCAGCTCGCGCAGGGCATGCGCCATCTCGGGATAGCGCTGCAAGGCGGTGGCCACGCCAAAGACCGTGAGCGGCAGGCCTCGGCGCTCGAACTCGCGCAGGATGCGCCAGACCCCGGCGCGCGAGCCGTATTCGTAAATGCCTTCCATGCTCATGTGGCGCGCCTCGTAGGCCGCCGGGTTGAACATTTCCGAGAGAAACTGCTCGCTGGCCGCGTCGCCATGCAGCACGCTGTTCTCGCCACCCTCTTCATAGTTCAGCACGAACTGCACCGCAATGCGCGCGCCTTGGGGCCATTGCGCATGCGGCACGTCGCGGCCATAGCCGGCCAGGTCGCGGGGATAGGGCAGGGTGCTGTCGTAGGTGCTCATGTCGGATTAACGGTTGGGGGCCTTGCTGGCCAGGGCCAGCGAAATGTCGTTGGTGGGAACCTTGCGGTCGAACATCAGCGAGTCCTCCACATGCTGGAGGTGCTCGTGCATCAGGCGCACCGCCCGATCGGCGTCGCGCTGCTCCATCGCGTTGACGATGGCGTCGTGCTCGTCCGACGAATGCTCGGCCTCGGAGCGCGATTGGTACATGAGGGTGATGAGGGCGCAGCGCGAGATCAGCTCGCCCAGCATTTGCGCCAGCACGCGGTTGCCCATCAGCTCGGCCATGTGCACATGAAAATCGCCCAGCAACTCGGTGCGCCCGCCCACGTCCTCTTTGGCCACCGCCTCGCGCTCTTGCTGGATGTGCGCGCGCAGCGAGCGGATCATGGCCGGTTTGACCTGTGCCACAAAGCTGCGCGTCATCTCGGTCTCGAGCATGCGGCGCACCTGAAAGACCTGGCGCGCCTCCTCGGCCGAGGGCGAGGCCACAAACGCCCCGCGCGCGGGCTCAAGGCGGATCAGTCGGTTTTGCGAGAGCTGGAACAAGGCCTGTCGGACCAGGGTGCGCGAGACGCCAAAATGATCCGCCAGCTTCTGCTCGGCCAGCTTGGCGCCGGGCAGCAGGCGGTGCTCGACGATGGCCCGGGTCAGGGCCTCGACGATCGCGTGGGTGGTGGTGGACTCCATGGTTTGGTCTCCTCTGGCCCGCATGATAGCCAGAAAAACAAAAACTGTATACACTCCAGTCCACCAATTTTGCAGTCAGCTGCATCAGGCCCCCGCTGGGGGCGTTTTCACCACAGGAGCCTCCCATGGGATTGAGCACGCACGTTCTGGACACGATGAACGGTTGCCCGGCCGCCGGCATGACCGTCAGCCTTTTCACCACCGAGGGCGGTCAGGCCCAGCTGGTCAAGCGCTTTGCCCTCAATGCCGACGGTCGCAATCCCGACGGTCCGCTGTACGACAACGCCAGCCTGCGCACCGGCACCTACCGCCTGGTATTTGACGTCAAGGGCTATTTCCGCTCGCGCGGGGTGGAATTGCCCGAGCCCACCTTTTTGGACCAGGTGTCGCTGGACTTTGGCGTGGCCCATGCCGACCAGCACTACCATGTGCCGCTGCTGGTGAGCCCCTGGAGCTACTCGACCTACCGCGGCTCCTGAGCGCCCGCTCCCGCGCACCGCGTCGTATACCGGGGCGGTTGCCAAAATAAAGTCGGCGGGTGGGGGTGGGATTTCATAAAATCGGGGTTTTGCCCACAGCCCCTTTCCCCACCATGACCCAAGTCACCAACACGGTCCGCTTTGTGCTCGACGGCCAGATCGTTGAAGCCCAAGGCGAGCGCCGCACCACCACCGTGCTCGACTACCTGCGCGAGCAACTTCACCGCACCGGCACCAAGGAGGGCTGTGCCGAAGGCGATTGCGGCGCTTGCGTGGTGATGGTCGGTGAGCTCAACGCGGCGGGCACGGCCGTTGATTACAAGGCCGTCAACAGCTGCATCCAGTTGCTGCCCACGCTCGACGGCAAATCGGTCAAAACCGTGGAAAGCCTGAAAAACGCGCAAGGCGAGCTGCACCCGGTGCAGCAGGAGATGGTGGCCTGCCACGGCTCGCAATGCGGCTTTTGCACCCCGGGCATCGTGATGAGCCTGGTCAACCTGGTGCAGGTGCTGCCCCAGCCCTCGCGCCAGCAAATCACCGATTCGCTCAGCGGCAACCTGTGCCGCTGCACCGGCTACAAGCCCATCATCGAAGCGGCCCAGAAGGCCTGCAGCAGCGGTGCGCCCTTGCGCCTGCAGGACAGCGCCGATGTCCCGCTGCTCCAAGAGATTGCGCGCGCCAAGACGCCCACCCTGAGCCTGGAGGGCGAGATCATCGTCCAGCCGGTGGTGCGCACCCGCAAGGGCAATGAATTCGTCTCGCCCGCGACCCTGGACGAGGTGGCCGACTACCTGCTCAAGCGCCCCGAGACCACCTTGCTGGCGGGCAGCACCGAGATCGGCCTGCAGGTCAACAAGCAGTTCACCCGCCCCGAGCACATCATGTACCTGGGCCATGTCACCGAGCTGCGCCAGGTGCAGACCAGCCCGCAGGCCTGGCGCATTGGCGCCATGGTCTCGCTCGAAGAGGTGATGACCCTGGTCAAGCCGGAGCTGCCCGACTTTGCCGAGGTGCTGCGCCGTTTTGGCTCGCCCCCCATCCGCTCGACGGCCAC
>JBEBDJ010000028.1:0-3388 GCA_041157045.1 Pseudomonadota bacterium | reverse complement strand
CCCCGGGCAGGGAATTCCCTCAGCCCTGTCCCTTGTCGGGCTTCCATGACTTGGGGCAAAATCGAACGGTCGTTCTTTTTTGTCCTACCCATGACCCGAGCCACCTCCGAATCCGCTGTTGCGCTGGCCGAACCGGTGCGCCGCAGCGCGCCCAAGGGCCAGCAAACCAAGGCCGCCATCGTCGACGCCGCGCTCACCCTGGCCGCGCAGATCGGCCTCGAGGGCCTCTCGATTGGCGCGCTGGCGGCTGCCACCGGTATGAGCAAGTCGGGGGTGTTCGCGCATTTCGGCTCGCGCGAGGAGCTGCAGATCTCGGCCATCCGCGAGTACCACCAGCGCTTTGAGGCCGATGTGTTCTACCCGGCCATGCAACACGCCCGTGGGCTGCCGCGCCTGCAAGCCCTGTTTGACAACTGGATGCAGCGCACCACGACCGAGATCGATTCGGGCTGCATCTACATCAGCGGTGCGGTCGAGTTTGACGACCGCAGCGGCCCGGTGCGCGATGCCCTGGCCAGCTCGGTGGCGACCTGGCAGGACGCGCTGCACCGCGCCGTGCGCCTGGCCCAGGACTGCGGCCATCTGGACGCCGAGGCCAATGCCCGCCAGATTGCCTTTGAAATCCACGGCCTGATCCTGGCCCTGCACTACGAAGCCCGTTTCCTGCGCCTGCCCGGCGCTTTCGAGCGCGCCCGCGATGGCTTTGCCCGCGTGGTCCAGCGCGCCCACCCATCCCGGCCCGCGCGCTGACGCGCGAAGGCCCTGTTTCACCCCCAAGGAGGATCCATGCCCGTCTACAACCCCCCCCTGCGCGACATGCAGTTTGTGCTGCAGGAATTGCTGCAAGTGCCCAAGGCCCTGCGCGAGCTGCCCCCGCACGCCGACACCGACGCCGACACCCTGATGGCGGTGCTGGAGGAGGGCGGCAAGTTTGCCGCCGAGGTGCTGTTCCCGCTCAATATCAGCGGCGACACCGAGGGCTGCCAGCTCGATCGCGACACGCACGAGGTGCGCACCCCAGAGGGCTTTGCCCAGGCCTATGCGCGCTATGTCGAGGGCGGCTGGCCCTCGCTGGCCTGCGACACCGCCTATGGCGGGCAAGGCCTGCCGCTGGTGATCAACCAGTGCTTTTTTGAAATGCTCAACAGCGCCAACCAGGCCTGGACCATGTACCCCGGTCTCTCGCACGGGGCCTGGGCCTGCCTGCACGCACACGGCTCGCCCGAGCAAAAGGCGCTGTACCTGCCGCGCCTGACCAGCGGCGAGTGGACCGGCACCATGTGCCTGACCGAGCCGCATTGCGGCACCGACCTGGGCCTCTTGCGCACCCGCGCCGAGCCGCAGGCCGACGGCAGCTACCGCCTGACGGGCCAGAAGATCTTCATCAGCGCCGGTGAGCACGACATGGCCGCCAACATCGTTCACCTGGTGCTGGCCCGCCTGCCCGACGCGCCCCCCGGCAGCAAGGGCATCAGCCTGTTTGTGGTGCCCAAGTGGGTGCCCGACGCGCAGGGCGCCCCGGGCGAGCGCAACGGCATTTACTGCGGCGGCCTGGAGCACAAGATGGGCATCCACGGCAACGCCACCTGCCAGATGGTGCTCGACGGCGCGCAGGGCTGGCTGGTCGGTCAGCCCAACAAGGGCCTGGCCGCCATGTTCGTGATGATGAACGCCGCCCGCCTGGGCGTGGGCAACCAGTCGCTGGGCCTGATCGAGGTGGCCTTCCAGAACGCCCGTGCCTATGCGCACGACCGGGTGCAGATGCGCTCGCTCTCGGGCGTGAAGGCGCCGGGCAAGCCCGCCGACCCCATCATCGTCCACCCCGATGTGCGCCGCATGCTGCTGACCGCCCGCGCCTGGGGCGAGAGCGGCCGCGCACTGGCCTGCTGGTGCGCGCTGCTGCTGGACCAGGAGCTGCACCACCCCGACGAGCAGGTGCGCCGCGACGCCGCCGAGCTGGTGGCGCTGCTCACCCCGGTGGTCAAGGCCTTCATCACCGACAACGGCCTGCAGGCGGCCATCGAGTGCCAGCAGGTCTTTGGTGGCCACGGCTACATCAAGGAGTGGGGCATGGAGCAGTATGTGCGCGATGCCCGCATCAACATGATTTACGAGGGCACCAACACCATCCAGTCGCTGGACCTGCTGGGCCGCAAGGTGCTGGGCAACCAGGGCGCCAGCCTGAAGAAGCTGGGCGCGCAGATCGAGGCCTTTGTGCGGGCGCAGATGGCCGACCCGGCCATGGCCGAGTTTGTGCAGCCCCTGGCCGATCTGGGCGGCAAGCTCACCACCGCCACCGGCGAGCTGGGCATGCTGGCCATGCGCAACGCCGACGAGGTGGGTGCTGCCGCCGTGGACTACCTGCGCCTGGTGGGCCACCTGGTGAGCGCCTGGCTGTGGGCGCGCATGGCGCGCATTGCCCTGGATCATCTGGCCCAGGCCGAGGAAGAGGCGCAGCGCCCCGACCCCTTCTACACCGCCAAGCTGCAGACCGCGCGCTTTTACTTCACGCGCCTGCTGCCCGAGACCGCCATGCTGCTGCGCCGCCTGCGCGCTGGCAGCGAGGTGCTGATGGACACCGACGCCGCGCTGGCGCTGTGACCTGACCGATTGCCACCATCCCAAGGAGACGCGCATGCGCTTGCACCACCTTCCCCTGCTGGCCGCCATCGGCCTGGCCCTGCCCGTGTGGGCGCAGATGAGCCCCGTCGGGCTCTGGCGCACCATCGACGACGACACCGGTCAGCCCAAGGCCGAGGTGCGCATCACCCAGGGTGCGCGCGGCCTCTCGGGGGTGGTGGAGCGCTCCCTCCTGAGCACCCCCAACACCGAGCCCAACTGCACCCGCTGCACCGACGATCGCAAGGACAAACCCAAGATCGGCATGGAAATCATCCGTGGCGGCCGCAAGGTCGATGGCAAGGACGTGTGGGAGGGGGGCAAGATCCTCGACCCCGAGAACGGCACCGAGTACAGTCTGCGACTGACGCCCATCGAGGGCGGTGCCAAACTGCAGGTGCGGGGCTTTCTTGGCTTTTCACTGCTTGGCCGCACCCAGACCTGGGTGCGCGTGCCCTGATCCTAGGACCGCAAAGGGAGATTCAGATGTCCGACATTCTTGAGCACCGCGACGCCGGTGTCCTGACCCTGACCTTGAACCGGGTCGAGAAAAAAAACTCGCTCACCCGCAGCATGTACGCGCAACTGGCCGATGCCATCGAGGCCGCGCGCAGCGACGCCGACGTGCGCGTGGTCCTGCTGCAGGGGCAGCCGCAGATCTTCAGCGCCGGCAACGACATTGGCGACTTTCTGAACCACCCGCCCTCGGGCCAGGACTCGCCGGTCTTTCGCTTTTTGCACGTCATCGCCTCCTTTGAAAAACCGCTGC
>JBEBDJ010000027.1:0-24980 GCA_041157045.1 Pseudomonadota bacterium | reverse complement strand
TGCGCGCGCGAAGCGCTCGAGGAGACCACGCACCGCTTTGTGCCCACGGCGCTGGTGGGCGTCTACCTCTCGCGCACGCAGCGCGCGGCGTCGGGCCACGACATCACCTATGTGCGCCTGGCCTATGCCGGCACCCTGGGCGAGGTGGTGCCCGGCCGCACGCTCGATACCGGGATTGTGCGCACGGTGTGGATGACGCTCGATGAGGTGCGCGCCAGCGTGGCCCGGCACCGCAGCCCGCTGGTGCTGCGCTGCATCGAGGACCATGCGCGCGGCCAGCGCTGGCCGATGGCGCTGGTGCACACCGACGACACGGTGCAAGCCCTGGGCGCGCTGGCGGGCGGGGGCTAAGCCCAGACCGGGTCCGGGCCAATGCGTCAGGGCGCGGGGCGGTTGCCGTCCTGCACCGGCACCTTCTGGCCGCTGGCGACCAGGTCCAGGCGGTTTTGCTCGGCCAGCACCTTGCCCACATAGCCCAGGTCGTCCACGCCCGACTCCACGCCCAGGTAGGCGCGCAGGCCGTCCTCGATGGTGCCGCGTTGGCGCACCAGATCGCGCAGCAGCAAGGTGCCCACGCGCAAATTGGTGAGCGGGTCGAAGGCGGCCAGGCGACCGCCGTGCGAGGCATAGCGATCGGTGTGCACGCGGGTGAGCACCTGCATCAGCCCTTGCGCCCCCGCACCGCTTTGCGCGTAGGGGTGAAAGCCCGACTCGATGGAGGCGACGGCCAGGATCAGGTGGGTGGGCAAATTCGTGCGGCGCGACAGGCGCTGCGCCTCGGCCACCATGGCCGCCATGGGCTCGGGCGCAAGCCGGTATTTCTGGCCCAGCCAGATCGCCACCGCCTGCTGGGGCGCGGGCAAGCTGGCCAGGTCGCGGGCGAAGGCGCGGTCAGCGGCCGTGCCCGGCAGCCACTCGGTCGACAGACGACGCTCCTGCATCCACTCAAAGCCTGCGTCCTCAACCGCGTTCCACCAGTCCTCGTTGAACCACAAGGCGGCCACCAGCACGGCCACGCCCAGGCCCACCATGGCCAGGCTGTGGTGCGTGATGTAGAACAGGCCGCGCACCAGCCAGTCCAGACCGGCCCGGATGCGCCGGGCCAATGAGGGCGGGGCGTCCATGGCGGGCATTGTAGGCCCTGGCATGCGCATGCCCAAGCCACGCGCCCTGTGGCGTGAGGGCGGGGACACGCCCGAATTCGGGATAATCAGGCCCATGTCTTCTCTCTCGCGTGTGGTCGTCGGGCTCTCCGGCGGTGTGGATTCGGCCGTCAGCGCCTGGCTGCTCAAGCAGCAGGGCCACGAGGTCGTGGGCATCTTCATGAAGAACTGGGAAGACGACGACGACAGCGAGTACTGCTCGTCCAACATCGATTTTGTGGACGCGGCCGCGGTGGCCGATGTGATCGGCATCGAGATCGAGCACGTCAACTTTGCCGCCGACTACAAGGACCGGGTGTTTGCCGAGTTCCTGCGCGAGTACCAGGCCGGCCGCACGCCCAACCCCGACGTGCTGTGCAATGCCGAGATCAAGTTCAAGTCCTTTCTGGACCACGCCCTGCGCCTGGGCGCCGAGCGCATTGCCACCGGCCACTATGCGCGCGTGCGTCAGCACCCGGTGCACGGGCGCTTTGAATTGCTCAAGGGCCTGGACCCGAGCAAGGACCAGAGCTATTTTCTGCACCGGCTCACGCAGGCGCAGCTGGCCAGAACGCTGTTCCCGGTGGGCGAGCTGCACAAAACCGAGGTGCGGCGCATTGCCGAGGACATTGGCCTGCCCAATGCGCGCAAAAAAGACTCCACCGGCATCTGCTTCATTGGCGAGCGGCCGTTTCGGGAATTCCTCAACCGCTACATCGCGCGCGAGCCAGGCCCGATCAAGGACCCCAACGGCCGCACCATCGGCCAGCATGTGGGCCTGAGCTTCTACACCCTGGGCCAGCGCCAGGGCCTGGGCATTGGTGGCATCAAGGCCAAGGGCGCGCAGCGCGGTGGCGGCGACCACTCCCCCTGGTTTGTGGCGCGCAAGGACGTGGCGCGCAACACCTTGTGGGTGGTGCAAGGGCATGACCACCCCTGGCTGCTCTCGGCGGGCCTGCAGGCCAGCGATGCCAGCTGGTGCGCGGGCGCGCCGCCGGCCGCAGGGACTTACAGCGCCAAGACGCGTTACCGCCAGAGCGACGCGCCCTGCACCCTGGGCCTGGGGGCCAATGGCCAAAGCGCCCCCGACTTTGTCTTGCAGTTTGACGACCCGCAATGGGCCGTCACGCCGGGGCAAAGCGCCGTGCTGTACGACGGCGAGGTCTGCCTGGGCGGTGGCGTGATCGGGGCCGCGCTGACCTGAACCACGCCAGCGGCCACGCCGATGGGCTGGCCGCTCAAGCCATCAGTCGGCTTGCAGCTTGGCCTGCTGCACCACGCGCTTCCAGCGCGCCAGATCGTCACGCACCAGCTTGCGGAAGGCCTCGGGCGTGCTCGACTGCACATCGGCGCCATGGCCCTCGATGCGCGCAATGGTGTCCTTGTCGTTGAGGACCTGGTTGAGCACGGTGTTGAGCTTTTGCACCACGGCCTTGGGCGTGCGCGCCGGCAGGAACAGGCCATACCACTGCGTCACGTCCACGCCCTGCACCCCCAGCTCCTGCAGGGTGGGCACATCGGGCAGCGCCGACGAGCGACGGGCACCGGCCACGGCCACCGCGTGCAGCTTGCCGCTCTTGACGTGGGGCATGGCGGTGAACATGCTCGGGAACATCACTTGCGCGTGACCAGCCAGCATATCGGCCACGGCAGGCGCCGAGCCCTTGTAGGGCACGTGCAGCATTTGCGAGCCGGTGCTGATCTTGAACAGCTCGGCGGTGAAATGCGGCGCGGTGCCGTTGCCGGCAGAAGCGTAGTTGTAGCGATCGGGCTGCGACTTGATCATGTCCAGCGTGGCCTTGGCATCGCGCCCCTTGAGCTGCGGGTGCACCACCATCAGCGTGGGCGAATACCCCACCAGGCCCACGGGCTCGAAGTCTTCGATCGGGTCATAGCGCAGCTTTTGCAGC
Source organism: Pseudomonadota bacterium (assembly GCA_041157045.1). GTDB lineage: Bacteria > Pseudomonadota > Gammaproteobacteria > Burkholderiales > Burkholderiaceae_C > Limnohabitans_A. Next base: position 21,928 of record JBEBDJ010000027.1, on the reverse strand, counting down.
GCCGGGCTCATGGCATGCGTGGCCACATAACCAAACAGCACGGTGTGGCCGTCGGCCGGTGCGCGCGCCACAAATTCGCTGGCGATGGCGCCGTTGCCACCGGCCTTGTTGTCAACGATCACGCTCTGGCCCAGCAGCGGGGCCATTTTCTGCGCCAGCACGCGCGCCATGGCGTCGTTGCCGCCGCCCGGGGCGGTCGGCACCACGATGGTGATCACTTTGTCGGGATAGGCTTGTGCCAGGGGGGCGATCAGGGCGCCCGTTGCCAGGGCGAACGCGCCCAGCCAATTGCGATGGTTCATCAATGCTCCAGTTGAAAAAGATGGGCCGGCAGGTGCAAATTGCCCTGCAGGATTTTGCGGACCGTGCGCACGACCGATGCGGTTTGCACCACCGTCTCGCCGTCGCTGTGCGCGACGGTCAGGGCGATGCGGATGGTGCCGCTTGGGTGCGCAATATCGATGGTGTGGGTGCCCGGCGCCAGGTCCTGCCGGTGCGCCACGGTGCCCGGCAAGGCCAGCGCCGCGGCCACACCCACGGCCCCGGTGACCGCATGCGCGGCATGGCAGCGCCAGGGCGTGAAATAGCGCGAGACGATTTGCTGCGGATGCGCGCCCGCCGACAGCAGCACCGGCTTGGGCACCACGCTCTGGCTCACATCGCCCAGCCCCATGAGGGCGCCGGCCTGGCGGCGAATCTGCTCGATGCGCGCCATCAGCTCGGGCATGGCGTCGAGTTCGGCCGCGCTCTCATGACCCGTCACACCCAGCGCCGCCGCCGGCATCATCACCATGGGCATGGCCGCGTCGATGCAGCTGACCTCCACACCGTCGATCAGGTTGCGCCGCGCGCCGGTGGGGAAAAGCTGGCCGGTGCTGGCGCCCCAGGCATCCAGAAAATTCAGGTACACCGGCGCGGCCGGTTCGCTCACGCCGTCGATGGTGGCATCGCCGTCGTAGACGACCTGGCCATGGGGCGTGCAGACCGTCACGTCGATGCGCGCACCGGTGTTGACGTTGTGCACCCGCACGGTGGTGCTGCCCTCGGTGGCCGGCACCAGGCCCTGCTCGATGGCAAACGGGGCCACGCCCGCCAGCATGTTGCCGCAGTTGGGCCGCGTGTCCACATGCGTCGGGCCCACCTGCGCAAACAGGTAGTCGATGTCGCAATCGGGGCGGGTGGCGCGCGAGACGATGGCCACCTTGCTGGTCAGCGTGGTCCCGCCGCCCAGGCCATTGACATGGCTGGCGTCGGCGGCACCGATGGCGCTTTGCAGCACGCGGTCACGCAGGGCAATGTCTTGTGGCAACCAGTCTTTCAAAAAGAAGGGGCCGCGCGAAGTTCCGGCGCGCATCAGCACGCAGGGCAAGGTATGAGGGGTCATGGTCGAGATCATGGCGCACGGTCATTGTTTTGTGAATTGCATATTTCAAAAGGATTCATGCACAATTCGCAAAAACCCACGACAGGCTCCCATGAACCTTCACTTTGACTTGCAGGATTTGCAGGCCTTTGCCGCGGCCGCCGAACTCGGCAACTTCCGCAAGGCCGCCGAAGCGGTGCACATTTCACAACCGGCCTTCAGCCGCCGCATCGACAAGCTCGAAGCGGCGCTGGGGGTGCGCCTGATCGACCGCAACACGCGCAGCATGAACCTCACGGCCATCGGCCGGGACTTTGCGCGCAAGGTGCGGACGCTGCTCGATGATCTGGACGAGACCCTGCTGGGCATTGGCGAGGTGGGCGGCGCGCGCATGGGCGAGGTCACCATCGCCTGCGTGCCCTCGGCGGTGTATTACTTCCTGCCCCAGGTGCTGCGCAGCTACCACGAGCGCTACCCGCGCATCCGCATCCGCGTGCACGACGCCAGCGCCAACGAGGTGCTGCAGGTGGTGGCCAGCGGTGAGGCCGACTTTGGCGTGAACTTCATGGGCAGCGAAGAGCCAGGCATCGAGTTCCAGAGCATTCTGGAAGAGCGCTTTGTGGCCGCCTGCCGGCGCGACCACCCCCTGGCGCGCAAGCGCCGCATCAGCTGGCAGGAGCTGGGCGAGTACGACTTCATGACCGTCTCGAAGTCATCGGGCAACCGCATGCTGATGGACCTGGCGTTGGCGGGGCAGGCCAAGCGCCCGCAGGCGGTGTACGAGGCGCAACACGTGACGACCCTGCTGGGCCTGGTGGAGGCGGGCATGGGGGTGGCGGCGGTGCCGTCGCTGGCCATGCCAGCGGGCCAGCACCCGGTGCTCGCCAGCGTGCCGCTGGTCGATCCCGAGATCACCCGCCGCATTGGCCTGATCCGGCGCAAGGGCCGCAGCTTCACGCCAGCGGCCGAAAAACTCTACGAAATGCTGGCGCAACGCCAGGGGGTGCGGCGCCAGCGGCGCAGCGCAGGCGAGACCTGAGGCGCTGCGCTGCCAAGGCTCGAGGCGGGCAGGCCCCAGGGACCTGGGGCTTGTGCCCAGCCGCCGCGGCGTCCAGCAAAGGCCGCTCAGGCAGACGGGGTCATGAGGTGCCGGTGCAGGCGCCGCGTTGCGCGCCAGACCAGCCAGAGCACCAAGGGAATCGACAGCCCCGCCAGCATCTCGGGCGAGACCGGCAAGCCAGCGTCCTTGGCGGCCTTGCCGGCGTACAGCACCAGGCTCACCACGTAGTAGCTGATGGCGGCAATCGACAGGCCTTCCACGGTGGTCTGCAGGCGCAGCTGCAGCGACTGACCGCGCGCGAGTTGCTCCAGCAGCTGCTGGTTCTGCGCCTCGGTGGCAATGTCCACCCGCGTGCGCAACAAGGCGCTGGTGCGGCCAATGCGCTCGGCCAGCTGCGCCAGGCGCTGCTCGGTGGCGGCCACGGTGGCCATGGCCGGCGAGAGGCGCCGCTGCATGAACTCGCCCACGGTTTGCGTGCCGCTGATGGGTCGCTCGCGCAGCTCGGCAATGCGCTGCCCGACCAGGCGGTCGTAGGCGCGAGTGGCCGAAAAGCGCCAGCCGTGCTCGGCGGTCAGGCGCTCGACGCGCGCGGCCAGCGCCACCAGATCGTCCAGCAAGGCCTGGTCGCTGCCGGCCTTGTGGTCCAGGCGCGCGGTCAGGTCGGCCAGCGCGGCCTCGCTGGCCGAGAGTTCGGGCCCCAGCACCTTGGCCAGGGGCAGGCCGCGCAAGGCCATGAGGCGGTAGGTCTCGAGCTCCAGAATGCGTTGCGAGACGCGGCCCATGCGCGCGGCCGAGCTGCCCGCGGGGGCCAGCACCAGCATGCGCTCGAAACCGTTGTCGCCAATCTGGAAGTGGGTGATCCAGCACGAGTGCGGCTGGCCGTCGCTGGTGTTGCCCAGGCGCGAGCCAATCAGCGTGCCCTCTCCCAGCCAGGCCTGGGCCTGCGCCATGAGGGCCGGGTCTTCGGGGGATTGGTCGAGCATGGCCAGCTCGATGGCGGCCACGGTGCGGCCCGGGATCTGGCGCAACCAGTCGCTGCCGGTGGCCGCATGGCGCGCCAGCTCGGGCAGGGTCTGGCCCCAGACGGCGTCGGCCGGCAGGGGCTGGACGATGGAGTAGCGGGTGAACTCGGTGTGGCGCTCCCACTTGACGCTGAAGTCGCCGCAGCGCAGGCGCAAGAAGTTGCCCTGCATCTGATCGGCCTGCAGGCCCGCATGCCCTGGCAAGCGGCGCAGGTGGCGCCACTCGTCCTCGCGGGTGGTGCCCTCGTGCAGCACCGCCACATACACGATCAGGGCCGGCAGGCGCACGCGCGCCGGTGGCCGCGCATGCACCTCGTTGTGCAGGGTGCGGCGCTGATCGTCGTCCAGCGGCAAGAGGCGGGCATCCATCTCGTTCATGCCCCATTGTGCACCAGGCCGGCGCTGACGGGCCCCGTCAGGGCTTGACCGGCGCCGGCGGCGCGGGCTCGGGCACCAGCAGGTCGGCACGCCAGAGACCGCGCAATGTCGCCAGCACCAGGGCGGCGATCACCACGGTGGCAAAGCCCAGGGCCAGCACGGCCAGGCCTTGCATCAGCGGGTCGGCGCCTTCGGCCAGGCGCAGCGTCAGCGCGGCAAACGAGGCCAAGGGAAACGACAGGCTCCACATCGGCATGCCAAAGGGCAGCGCCAGGCAACGGCGCAAGGACAGCAGCGCCAGCACGGTGAAGAACAGGGCCACGCCCCACAGCACCGCCGACAGTTCCAGGGGCGCGCCCAGGGGCAGGATCGCCACGCCGGTCACCGCCGGTGGCGCAATCAGCACAAACACGCTGGGGCGCATGCGCTCGGGCCACAGACCGGCCACGCCGATGCGCACCCACAGCAGGGCCAGCACCAGCGGCCACAGCACGACGCCCAGGCCCAGCTGGGCCGCGCCCCACAGCGGCAAGCCCAGCGGCACCGCACCCAGCGGCGCCAGCACATTGCCCACCACCGGAATCAGCAAGCCGGGCGTCACGCCGGGCCACAAGGCCGCGCCCTGGGCCCCAGGGCGCAACCAGCGCGACAGCACCCACAGGGTCAGCATGGCCTGGGCCGAGGCCCCCAGCATCCACAGCCCCTTGACCAGGGGCAAGGGCCCAAGCAGGCGGGCCGCCAGGGTGGCCACCAGGATGGTGGAGACCGAGATGGCGGCCAGAAAGACATGGCGCACCGGATGCGCCGCATCGGCACGCCAGGCTTGGGGGTGCTGCCAGGCGCGCAGCCCGGAGGCCAGCAGCACCAGGGCAAAGACCAGCGCGACCAGCACCGACAGGCCCTGCCCCACGGCATCGGCCCAAGGCCCCAGCAAGGGCGCGGCGCGCCACCAGGCCAGGGTCAGGCCCGAGAGCCCCATGACGGGCACAAACCAGATCGGGTGCAGGTGTTCAAGAGCATGCAGGCGCATGGGAATCATCCATCACAAACAACGCGGCCCACGCTGGGCCGCCAAGCCCCCGATGATGCCGCAAGGACGGCGCCACTGCCGGGCCGCGCCGCCGCGTCCCCGCGCCGGGCTCAGCAGCACTTGCCCTGCTGGCCGCAGGCGGCGCCGTCGGGCACCCCCATCTTGCGCAAGATCACGCCCATGGGGCAGAAATTGCTCAGGCCAAACTGAAACAGGTTCAGGCCCACAAAGGCCGTGAACGCCAGGAACCAGGGGCTCACAAACAAGGGGCTGGCCTCAACGCCCAAGGCCAGGGACAGCAGGATGAACAGGCCTGCGATCACGCGGATATATCGTTCAACGGTCATGGATCACTCCTTAAAAAAAACCATGGACAGCCGCCGGCATCAGGCCGCGGCCGTTTCGTAGCGGCGCCGGTACAGGGCATAGAACATCACCGGGATCACCACCAGCGTGAGCAAGGTGGAGACCAGGATGCCAAAGATGAGCGAGATGGCCAGACCATTGAAGATCGGGTCATCCAGGATGAAGAAGGCGCCGATCATGGCGGCCAGACCGGTCAGGGCAATGGGCTGCGCACGCACCGCGGCCGACTGCACCACCGCCTCCTGAAACGGCACGCCCTGACGAACCTGCAGCTCGATAAAGTCCACCAGCAGGATGGAATTGCGCACGATGATGCCGGCCAGGGCGATCATGCCGATCATGCTGGTGGCGGTGAACTGGGACTGCAGCAGCGCGTGACCGGGCATGACGCCAATGAGCGTGAGCGGAATGGGCGCCATGATCACCAGCGGCGTGAGGTAGCTGCGGAACTGCGCCACCACCAGCAGGTAGATCAGCACCAGGCCCACCGCATAGGCAGCGCCCATGTCACGGAAGGTCTCAAAGGTCACCTGCCATTCGCCGTCCCATTTGATGGCGTACTGGCCATACGGGTCTTGCGGCTGGCGGATCCAATACTCGCCCAGCGCGCCGCCATCGGGCAGGGCCGCTTGCTGCAGGTTTTGGCGAATGCCAAACAAGCCATACAGGGGTGAGTCGAGTGATCCGGCCATATCGCCCATCACATAGCTCACCGGCATCAGGTCTTTGGTGAACAGGGGCTTGTCGATCACACCGCGCTCGACCTCCACCAGCTCGGACAGCGGAACCAGCCGACCGTTGGCCGCGCGCATGGGCAACTGCAGCAAGGCATCAAGCCCCACCTGCTGATCCGCGGGCAGTTGCAGGCGCACCGGCACCGGCCGCTTGGACTGCCCGTCGTGCAGGTACGCGCTGTCCAGGCCCGAGAGCGCCCCGTGCACGGTTTGCGCGATGGCGGCCACCGGGATGCCCAGGGTCTCGGCGCGCTGGCGGCGCACCTTCAGGTGGACCTGCGGGGCATCTTCTTTCAGGCTGGTGTCCACGCCCACGATGTCGGGCGTGGCGGCAAAGCGTTCGGCCAAGCGGCGCGCCACGGCCTGGCGACCTGCTTCGTCGGGCCCGTACACCTCGGCCACCAGCGGGCTCATGACGGGCGGGCCGGGCGGCACCTCCACCACCTTCACCCGCGCACCAAAGCGTGCGCCAATCTTCTCGAGTTCGGGGCGCAGGCGCTGCGCGATGGCATGGCTTTTCTCGTGCCGATGCGCCTTGTCCACCAGGTTGACCTGCAAATCGCCTTGCTCGGCGTCGGCGCGCAAATCGTACTGCCGCACCAAGCCGTTGAAGGTGATGGGGCTGGCCGTGCCCGCATGGCCCTGCAAATCATGCACCTCGGGCTGGCGCGCAAGAAAGGCCCCCATCTCGTGCAGGACCTGCGCGGTGTTCTCCACCGGGGTGCCGGCCGGCATCTCCAGCACCACCTGAAACTCGCTCTTGTTGTCAAAGGGCAGCATCTTCAGCACCACCGCCTGCACCACGGCCAGACCCGCCGACAGCAGCAGCGCCGCCACAATGCCCAGCAAGAGCCACCAGCGACGGCGTGCACTTTGCAACAACGGCGTCAGGATCCGCGCAAACCAGGTCTGCAGCCGACCCGCCAGGCCGCTGGGCGCCGAGGCGGGGGCATGGCCAGCGCCCACATGCGGGGCCATCAGCTTGAGCGACAGCCAGGGCGTGACGGTAAAGGCAATCGCCAAGGACAGCGCCATGCCCAGGCTGGCGTTGATGGGGATGGGGCTCATGTACGGCCCCATCAGGCCGCTCACAAAGGCCATGGGCAAGAGGGCAGCGATCACCGTGAGCGTGGCCAGGATGGTCGGTCCCCCCACCTCGTCGACCGCCAGCGGAATGATCTCGCGCAGCGGTTTGCCAGGTGTCAGCTGCTGATGGCGGTGGATGTTCTCGACCACCACAATGGCGTCGTCGACCAGGATGCCGATCGAGAAGATCAAGGCAAACAGGCTCACCCGGTTGAGCGTGAAGCCCCAGGCCCAGCTGGCAAACAGCGTGGCCGTGAGCGTCAGGATCACCGCACCGCCCACGATCAAGGCCTCGCGTCGGCCCAGGGCCAGGCCCACCAGCAAGATCACCGAGCCCGTGGCAAAGGCCAGCTTCTGGATCAGCTTGTTGGCTTTTTCGGCCGCGGTTTCCCCGTAGTTGCGCGTGACGGTGGCCTGGATCTCGGCCGGAATCAGGCGGTTGCGCAGGCCCTCAAAGCGCGCGTTGGCGGCACGCGCCACATCGACCGCGTTCTCGCCCGGCTTTTTGGTCACCGTCAGCGTCACCGCCGGATAGACCTGGCCGGCTTGGCCAGGCGCCCCCGCGTCGGCCGCGGCCGCCCCCGGGGTGTACCAGAGGTAGCGCGTCGGCAGGGCCGCACCGCTCTCAATGCGTGCCACCTCGGACAAGAACACCGGTCGGCCTTGCTGCACGCCCACCACCAGTTGGCCCACATCCTCCGCGTCACGCAAAAATTCACCGGTCTCGATGCGCAGCATGCCGCTGCCATCGGGCTGGAGCACGCTGCCCGCCGGCATGCCCAGGTTGGCCGCCGCCAGCATCTTCTGCAAGCTCAGCAGGTCCACCCCACGCTCGCGCAGCCGGCCCGGATCGATCCACACCTGCACCGCGCGACCGGGGCCGCCCAGGGTCTTGACCTCGCGCGCGCCGCGCACCTGTTTGAGCTCGGCCTCCAGGCTTTGCGCCACACGCTCGAGCTCGCTGGCGCTCTGGCCCTGTGGGCTCCAGAGGGTGATGCCCAGCACCGGCACATCGTCAATGCCCTTGGGCTTGACGATGGGGGGCAAGGTGCCCAGATCGCGCGGCAACCAGTCCTGGTTGGCGTTGAGCACATCGTACAGACGCACCAGCGCCTCGGTGCGCGGCACGCCCACCTGGAACTGCACGGTCAGCACGGCCACGCCAGGGCGCGAGACCGAAAAGGTGTGCTCGATGCCCTGGATCTGGCTGAGCACCTGCTCGGCCGGTTGGGCCACCAGGGTCTGCACGTTCTGGCTGCTGGCGCCCGGAAATGCAATGATGACGTTGGCCATCGTGACGTTGATCTGCGGCTCTTCCTCGCGCGGGGTCACAAGCACCGCAAACAGGCCCAGCAGCAGGGCCACCAAGGCCAGCAGCGGGGTCAGGGCATTGGCCTGAAAGGCGGCGGCCAGGCGGCCCGAGACGCCCAGGGACGGGGCGGGGGTGTGCGGTGCTTCGTTCATGGGGGCCGTCCTCAATGTGCCTTGGCGGGTTGGGCGCCGGCCAGGCCGGCCTGGACCGCGTTCTGCGCGATCGATTCGCCGGCGCGCAAGCCCGCCAGCACCTCGACACCGGCCGCGCCATGCTGGGCGCCCAGGCGCACCGCGCGCAGCACAAACTGCCCGCCCTGCACCACATACACCGCGGTCAGCTCACCTCGGCGCAGCACCGCGCTGGCCGGGATCAGGGCCCGCTCGCTGGGGGCCCCCGCCAGGCGCACACGGGTCTGTTGACCGGCCATCAAGGCCTGCGCGGCAGCGGCCGGCAGGTCCAGGCGCCAGCCCATGGTCTGGCTGACCGGATCGGCCGCCGGCACCAGGGCCTGGGCGCTGGGCGAGACCCATTGGGCGGCGCCCTGGGCCTGCGGCACCTCGATCTGGACCTGGCGCGCGGCGCGAACGCCAGGCGCCATCGAGGCCGGCAGCTGCACCACCACGCGCAGCGGCTGCGGGGCGTGCATCAGCAGCAGCGGCTTGCCGGGCATGGCCAGGTCGCCCGCCTGCGCCTGCAACTCGGTGACCACGCCGTCAAACGGGGCCGTCACCTGCGTGAAGCTTTGGGCCAGCCCGGCCTGCCGCGTGCCGGCGCTGGCGCTGTCGCGACCGGCCTGCGCGGCCTTGAACTGCGCCTCGGCGGCATCGAGCGCGGCCTGGCTGACAAAGCCCTGGGCGCGCAGGTCGCGCTGGCGCTGCACGGCCGCACGGGCATTGGCCAGCTCGGCCTCGGCCTGGGCCAGCTGGGCCTGGCTGCGATCGACCCCGGTGCGCGCCTCGCGGTCGTCAATGACCGCAATCACCTGACCGGCACGCACCTTGTCGCCCGCCCGCACCTTCAGGCTGGCAATGCGGCCGCTGGCCTGGGCCGACACCGTGGCCTGGCGCACCGGCTCGACCACGCCGTCCAAGGTCGTGCCGGTGCTGACCGCCTGTTGGCCCAGGGTGATCACCGGCACCATCGGCCCGGCCGCCCACACGGCCCCGTGCATGGCCAGGCCCAGCGCCATCAGCGCCGACCAAAAAGGGCGAATGAGCGGGGAAAGCGAGGGATGTGAACGCATGGCAGGTCTCCTTGCCAGGCATCTTATCATATACCCCACGGGGTATGCAATGAACCCTGCGACACGCCCGGTGGCGGGCCATGCCAAGGCGGTGCTCGCTGCTCAATTTGAGGGAACGTTGTTCACCACCCGCCTGGGGGTTGGCGGTAGGAACTGCCACCAAGGCCATGGCAGGCCGCGTCACATGTAGACCCGGTCGGAACCCGGTTCTTGCAAGTGCAGGCTGTCATCCCATCGCTCGAGGCGGGCAGCCGGCGAACCCCAAGAACAAAAATCACCTCAACAAGAAAAAAGCCCCGAGCGACAAGCACTCAGGGCCTCTGACTTGCCTTCTGGCCAAAGGCAAATCTTAGAACGGAATGTCGTCGTCCATGTCGTCAAAACCGCTGGCCGGGCGGCTGGCGGCGGCCGGGGCTGCGGCGGGGCGCTGGGCCGGGGCCTGGGCGCGCGGGCTGTAGCCGCCGTCGTCCCCGCCACCACCACCGCCCATGCCACCGCCCTGACGCGAGCCCAGCATCTGCATGCTGTCGGCGCGGATTTCGGTGGCGTACTGCTCGATGCCGTCCTTGTTGGTGTACTTGCGGGTGCGCAGGCTGCCCTCCACGTACACCTGCGAGCCCTTGCGCAGGTACTGACCCGCGATTTCGGCCAGCTTGCCAAAGAAGGCGATGCGGTGCCACTCGGTGGCCTCTTTCATCTCGCCGCTTTGCTTGTCCTTGTAGCGATCGGTGGTGGCCACGCGGATGTTGGTGACCGCATCGCCCGAGGGCATGTAGCGGGTTTCGGGATCGGCCCCGAGGTTGCCGACGATGATGACCTTGTTGACCGATGCCATGGTGTCCTCCGACAGGATTGGATGAATATACAGGTTGAGATTATGCCGTTGCCCCAGGGGCCTCTGGCAAGGGGGTGTGGCGCCCTGGCACGGGCATTGGCCACGCCACGAGCAGCCAGATCAGCACGGCCAGTGCACACACGAGGAAGAGCATGGGGGTGCCCCACTGCTTGACCACCGCGCCACCGGCCCAGCCGCCGGCAAACAGGCCGAACGACTGCAAGGTGTTGTAGACCCCCAGCGCGGTGCCGCGCGCATGCGCCGGCGCCAGGCGCGAGGACAGGCTGGGCACCACGGCCTCGAGGGCGTTGAAGGCGCAGAAGAAGGCCAGCAGGCCCAGCACCATGTGCACCAGGCCCGGCTGGCCCAGGCTTTGCTGCAGCAGGCCCAGCTGCACCAGGCCAAACATCGCGATCGCGCCCAGAAAGGCCAGGCGCAGGCGGCCCCGGCGCTCCAGCGCCATCACGCCGCCCAGCATCACAAACGACAGCAGCACGGTGGGCAGGTAGACCTGCCAGTGCTGCGCCACCGGCACGCCCGCGCTTTGCAGCATGCCCGGCAAGGCCACCCACATGGCCAGCTGCACCGCATGCAGCACAAACACGCCCACGTTCAGGCGCAGCAGGGCCGGGTGGCGCAAGACCTCCCACAGGCGCCCGCGCTGCGTGGGCTGGGGCGGCGGCGGGGCAGGGGTGCCCCAGATCACCACCGCGATGCCGCCCAGGGCCAGCACGCCGGTCAGCACGAACAGGCCGTGCAGGCCCACCCAGTGCGTCAGCCAGGGGGCCAGCACCAGCGACAAGGCAAACACCAGGCCAATGCTGGCGCCCACCAGGGCCATGGCCTTGGTGCGCACCGTCTCGCGGGTCAGGTCGGCCAGCAGGGCCGTCACCGCCGCCGACACCGCCCCGGCGCCCTGCAGGCTGCGCCCGATCAGGAGGCCCATCAGGTCCTGCGCGCTGGCGGCCCAGAAGCTGCCCAGGGCAAAGATCAGCAAGCCGGCCACGATCACGCGCTTGCGGCCCAGGCGGTCCGAGGCCATGCCGTAGGGCAGTTGCAGCAGGGCCTGCGTCAGGCCGTACATGCCCATGGCCAGCCCCAGCAGGGCCGGGTCGTCGCCGCCCGGGTAGGCGCGCGCCTCAATGGCAAAGACGGGCAGGACCAGGAACAGGCCCAGCATGCGCAGGGCGTACACCAGGGCCATGGCGGCACTGGTGCGCCGCTCTTGTGGCGTCATGCGCGCAGGGTCCAGCCCGGGGGAAGAGGGGATCGCATTGGAATTCACAGCCCACATTGTCCCTCATGCGCCCGCCCCCTGCCCGGTCTTGTCGGACCGGCGGCTGGCCGGCACCGGCGCCGCAATGGATAATGAGCGGTTTTGCCCAACACCCTGCCCATGTCCGACCTTCGCCCCGCTGCCGACCTGTCGCCCGAGCCCGCCTACCTGGGCGCGGCGCTGCGCCAGTCCTGCATCAGTGTGCGGGGGGCGCGCACGCACAACCTGCGCAACATCGACCTGGACATTCCGCGCGACCGCCTGGTGGTCATCACCGGCCTGTCGGGTTCGGGCAAGTCCAGCCTGGCCTTTGACACGCTGTACGCCGAAGGCCAGCGCCGCTATGTCGAGAGCCTGTCGGCCTATGCGCGGCAGTTTCTGCAGCTGATGGACAAGCCCGATGTGGACCTGATCGAGGGCCTGTCCCCGGCCATCTCGATCGAGCAAAAGGCCACCAGCCACAACCCGCGCTCGACCGTGGGCACGGTCACCGAAATCCACGACTACCTGCGCCTGCTGTTTGCGCGCGCAGGCACGCCCTACTGCCCCGAGCACGACCAGCCGCTGCAGGCGCAGACGGTGTCGCAAATGGTGGACACGGTGCTGGCCCTGCCCGAGGGCACGCGCCTGATGATTCTGGCGCCGGTCGCGCGCGAGAAAAAAGGCGAGTTCGCACAGCTGTTTGCGCAGATGCAGTCGCTGGGCTATGTGCGCTTTCGGGTGCAGGGCCAGGTGATCGAAGCGGCCGACCTGCCCACGCTGCGCAAGCAGGACAAGCACGACATCGACGTGGTGATCGACCGCCTGAAGGTGCGCGCCGAGGACGACGCGCCGGCGCGCGCAGCCCTGCGCCAGCGCCTGGCCGAGAGCTTTGAGGCCGCGCTGGCGCTGGCCGAGCAGCGTGCCCTGGTGCTCGACATGGACAGCGGGCAGGAGTGGTTGTTCAACGCCCGCTTTGCCTGCCCGGTGTGCAACCACGCCATTGGCGAGCTCGAGCCGCGCCTGTTCTCGTTCAACTCGCCGCAAGGCGCCTGCCCCGCGTGCGAGGGCATTGGCCAGACCGAGTTTTTTGATCCGCAGCGGGTGGTGGCGTTTCCCAGCCTGAGCCTGGCCAGCGGCGCCATCAAGGGCTGGGACCGGCGCAACGGCTTTTACTTCAGCATGATCGAGAGCCTGGCGCGCCACTACCGCTTTGATGTGGACACGCCCTTCGAGGACCTGCCTGCGGCGGTGCAGCAGGTGATCCTGCACGGCTCGGGCGAGGAGTCGATCCGCTTTGCCTACATCGTCGAGTCGGGCGCGCAGCGCGGCCGCAAGGTCAGCAAGCTGCACCCCTTCGAGGGCATCCTCCCGAACATGACGCGGCGCTACCGCGAGACCGACTCGGCCCTGGTGCGCGAGGACCTGGCGCGCCTGCGCTCCACCCAGCCCTGCCCCGAGTGCCGGGGCACACGGCTGTGCCGCGACGCGCGCCATGTGCGCATTGGCGAGGGCGAGCAGGCGCGCGCCATTTACGAGGTGAGCCACGCCACCCTGGGCCAGGCGCAGCGCTACTTCCAGACGCTGTCGCTGCGCGGCGCCAAGGCCGAGATTGCCGACAAGGTGGTGCGCGAGATCGCGGCACGCCTGAAGTTTCTGAACGATGTGGGGCTGGATTACCTGAGCCTCTCGCGCAGCGCCGAGACGCTCAGCGGCGGCGAGGCCCAGCGCATCCGCCTGGCCAGCCAGATCGGCTCGGGCCTGACCGGTGTGATGTATGTGCTCGACGAGCCCAGCATCGGCCTGCACCAGCGCGACAACGACCGCCTGATCGGCACCCTGCGCCACCTGCGCGATTTGGGCAACACGGTGCTGGTGGTCGAGCACGACGAGGACATGATCCGCACCGCCGACCATGTGATCGACATGGGCCCGGGGGCCGGGGTGCACGGCGGCCGCGTGATGGCGCAGGGCCGTTGCGAGGACATCATGGCCAGCCCCGATTCGGTGACCGGCCAGTTCCTGAGCGGCCGCCGCGCGATCGAGGTGCCCCGCCGGCGCCACCCGCCCGGGCTGCTGCGGGTGGACGTGCTGGGCGCGCGCGGCAACAACCTGCAGCGGGTCAATGTGAGCGTGCCGGTGGGGCTCTTGACCTGCGTGACCGGCGTGTCGGGCTCGGGCAAGTCGACCCTGGTCAACGACACGCTGTACGCTGCCGCCGCGCAGCGCATCCACCGCGCGCACCTGGAGCCGGCCCCGCACGAGGACATCCAGGGCCTGGACCATTTCGACAAGGTCATCAACGTGGACCAGTCGCCCATCGGCCGCACCCCGCGCAGCAACCCGGCCACCTACACCGGCCTGTTCACGCCCATCCGCGAGCTGATGGCCGAGGTGCCCGCCGCGCGCGAGCGCGGCTATGGGCCGGGGCGCTTCTCGTTCAATGTGAGCGGCGGCCGCTGCGAGGCCTGCCAGGGCGATGGCATGGTGAAAGTGGAGATGCACTTTCTGCCCGATGTGTACGTGCCCTGCGACGTTTGCCACGGCCAGCGCTACAACCGCGAAACCCTGGAGATCCAGTACAAGGGCATGAACATCGCGCAGATCCTGGACCTGACGGTCGAGCAGGCGCACCAGTTCTTCCAGGCCGTGCCCGGCATTGCGCGCAAGCTGCAGACGCTGCTGGACGTGGGCCTGTCGTACATCCGCCTGGGGCAGTCGGCCACCACACTCTCGGGGGGCGAGGCGCAGCGCGTCAAGCTGGCCCTGGAGCTCTCGCGGCGCGACACCGGGCGCACGCTCTACATCCTGGACGAGCCGACCACGGGCCTGCACTTTGCCGACATCGAGCTGCTGCTCAAGGTCTTGCACCAGTTGCGCGATGCGGGCAACACCATTGTGGTGATCGAGCACAACCTGGACGTGATCAAGACCGCCGACTGGCTCATCGACATGGGCCCCGAAGGCGGCGCGGGCGGCGGACGGGTGCTGGCGCAGGGCACGCCCGAGGACATTGCCGCGCACCCCGACAGCCACACCGGCCGCTACCTCAAGCGGCTGCTGCCCGCGGCCTGAGCGGGCCCGGCCAGCGCACGCGGCGCCGCGTGCTCAAGCGGTCTTGGCCGCTTCGAGCTGGTCGCGCGTGGCCTGCGCCACGCGGCGCGCCGCGTCGGCAAAGTCGGTGTCGCCACTGGCGTAGAGCACCGCACGCGAGGAGTTGACGATGATGGGGCTGCGGCTGCCTGCCGCATCACCGCGCCAGCCGGCGCGCACCGTGGCCACCGCATCCCCGCCCTGCGCGCCCACCCCCGGAATGAGCAGCGGCACCGACGGCGCCAGCGCCCGCACCCGCTCGATTTCGGCGGGGTAGGTGGCGCCCACGACCAGGCCGAGCTGGCCGTTGATGTTCCAGGGCCCTTGCGCCAGCTGCGCCACATGCTCATAGAGCAAGGGCTGACCGGGCACCGAGGCCAGGCGCTGGTTCTGCAAATCGTCGCCCCCGGGGTTGGAGGTGCGGCACAGCAGGAACGCCCCCTTGCCGGGGTAGCGCAGGTAGGGGGCCACCGAGTCCCAGCCCATGAAGGGCGAGAGGGTGACGGCGTCGGCGCCGTAGCGCTCGAAGGCCTCTTTGGCGTATTGCTCGGCGGTCGAGCCAATGTCGCCGCGCTTGGCATCCAGGATCACCGGCACCTGCGGGGCCACCTGGCGGATGTGGGCGATCAGGCGCTCGAGCTGGTCTTCGGCGCGGTGCGCGGCAAAGTAGGCAATCTGCGGTTTGAAGCTGCTGACCAGATCGGCCGTGGCCTCGACGATGCGGGCGCAGAAGTCAAAGATGCGGCGGGGGTCACCACGCAAATCGGCGGGGAAACGCCCCGGTTCGGGGTCCAGGCCCACGCAAAGCATGGAGCGGTGTTGGCGCTCTGCGGCGCCGAGCATGTCAAGAAAGGTCATGAATCCCAATTGTAGGCGTGTGGCAGGTGACAGCGCCAGGCGGGGGGCCTGACCATAATGGGCGACCGAAAGGCCGATCCATGCATACGCTCACCCCCCGGCAGTGGCTGGTCCTGCTGCTCCTGACCCTGATCTGGGGCCTGAACTGGCCCATCATGAAGCTGGGCGTGACCGGTTTTCCGGCCCTGACCTTTCGGGCCATCTGCCTGTGGCTGGGGCTGCCGGTGCTGGGCCTGGCCCTGGTGCTGATGCGGGTGCCTTTTCGCATTCCGCGCGCGCACTGGCGCGAGCTGCTCACGCTCTCGACCTTCAACATGTTCTTCTGGCACGCCCTGATCATTGTGGCGGTGCAGTCGCTCTCGAGCGGGCGGGCGGCCATTCTGGGCTACACCATGCCGATCTTCTCGGCGGTGCTGGGTGCGCTCTTTTTTGGCGAGCGCCTGGCCGCGCGCGCCTGGGGCGGGGTGGCCGCCGCGGCGCTGGGCGTGGTGCTGCTGCTGTGGCACGAGGTGGCGCGCCTGTCGGGCCAGCCGGCCGGTGTGGGCCTGGCGCTGGGCGCCGCGGCCACCTGGGCGCTGGGCACGCAGCTGCTGCGGCGCACCCGGATGCCGGTGCCCACGCTGACCATCTCGTTCTGGATGACGGCGCTCACCTGCGTGGTCATGAGCGGCCTGGCCTTTGGCCTGGAGCGCGATCAGTGGCAATGGCCCACGGCGCCGGTCTGGGCCTCGATTGCCTACAACGCGGTGGGCGTGTTTGGCTACGCGCACGCGGCCTGGTTTTTTCTGGCGCGCAGCCTGCCGCCGGTGGCCTCAACGCTCAGCGTGATGCTGATCCCGGTGCTGGGCGTGTTCAGCGGCGCGCTGATGCTGGGCGAGGTGCTGCACTGGCAGGACTGGAGCGCGGTCGCGCTGATGATGCTCTCGATCGCGGCCGTGCTGTGGCCACGGCGCAGCGCCTGAGCCGCCCTCAGCCCTGGGCCGAGGCCTCGCGCGCGGTCTGCACCGCCAGGCACAGATCGTCCCAGGCGCGCGCCTTGTCGGCGGGGTTGCGCAGCAGATAGGCCGGGTGGTAGGTCACCACCACCGGCACCCCCTGGTAGCGGTGCACGCGGCCGCGCAGGCGGCCAATCGGCTCCTGGGTCTGCAGCAGGAACTGCACCGCAAACCGGCCCATGGCCAGGATCATGCGCGGCTGCACCAGCGCCACCTGGCGCTCCAGGTAGGGGGCGCAGCTGGCCATCTCGGCCGGCTCGGGGTTGCGGTTGCCCGGCGGCCGGCACTTGAGGGTGTTGGCAATGTAGACCCCGCCCTCGCCCTGGGCATCGCGCGCCAGGCCGATGGCGCGCAGCATGTTGTTCAGCAGCTGCCCCGCGGGGCCGACAAAGGGCTCGCCCTGGCGGTCTTCCTGTTCGCCGGGGGCCTCGCCAATGACCATCCACTGCGCTTGCCGGTCGCCCACGCCAAACACGGTCTGGCGCCGCCCCTGGCACAGACCGCAGGCCTGGCAGTCGGCCACGCTGGCGGCCAGGGTGTCCCAGTCCATCTGCTGGCAGGCCTGCGCGTGCGGCGCCTGCGCCTGCACAGGCATGGCCACGGGCGCTGGCGCCAGCGGCGCGCGTGAGGCCACGGTCTCGGGGGCGCGCGTGGCCACGGCCTCGGGCGCGCGCGCCTGGGCACTGGGCAGCGGCGCCACGGCGGGGGGCTGGGGCGCTGCGGCTGTCAACGCCGCGCTGGCGCTGGCCGGGGCGGCGGCTGGCGCCGGCCACCAGACGGGCACGCCCATCTCCTCGAGCATGGCTCGCTGGCGGGCATCCAGGTCGAAAGCGGTGGGATCGGGCATGGTCGGGCAGGTCAGAGGTCGTGGCGCATGACCAGCGCATCCTCGCGCTGGCCATGCCTGTCCGGATAGTACCCGCGTCGGCGCCCGACCACGGCCCAGCCCTGGTGTTCGTACAGGCGGCGTGCGCGGGCATTGCCCTCGCGCACCTCCAAGAACAGGGCCGCCGCGCCCTGGCCACGCGCCCAGTCGGCCAGATGGGCCAGCAGGCAGGCGCCCCAGCCCTGGCCCTGGTGCTCGGGGGCCACGGCCAGGTTCAGCAGGTGCGCCTCGTCCACGCCGGCCATGGCCACCACATGGCCCAGCAGCTCGGGCTCGCGGCCATCGCCAGGCGCCGACCACAGGGTCTGCATCCAGTAACCGGCGTTCAGCGCATCGACCAAGTGGCCGCGCGTCCAGGGGTGGCTGTAGGCGCGCTGCTCCAGGTGCAGCACCGCATCCACCAGCGCCGCCGTGAGCGGGCGCAGGCTGTGCGCGGGCGCCGTCATGCGGCCGGGCCGGCGCGCAGGGCGGCGCGCTCGGCGCTGGTCAGGGCCACCTTGTCGCGCACATAGAGCGGCATGGCCTGATCGGCGGGCACCGCCTGGCCGGCGGCCCACAAGGCCGGCGCCAGGCGCAGCATGGCCAGCGCACACGGGCGCGCGGCGATATAGGGGGCATCGGGCAGGCGCCCGGCATACGTGGGCAGGGCATTGCCCGCCAGCACGCGCCCGGGGCTTGGCTGCACCTGCTCGGGCGCACACACCTGCCAGGCCTGGGCCACCTGCCAGTGTTGGCCGTCCCAGTCCAAGGCCGCGGTGTAGACCTCGTCCATGCGCGCATCCAGCACCGACTGCACCGCCCAGGGCCGGTCCACGACCCCGGCGCGCACGCGCGCGTCCTCGGCCACCGCCAGCAGGCTGTCGACGGGCAGCACGGGCAGGTCGGCGCCAAAGGCCAGGCCCTGCACCACCGAGCAAGCCGTGCGCACGCCGGTGAAGGCGCCCGGTCCGCGGCCAAACACCAGTGCCTGCAGCTGCGGCAAGGCCAGGCCGGCTTCGCTCAGCAAGGCCAGCAGGGCCGGGATCAGCTCGGCCGAGGCATGGGCCCCACCCGGCAGTTCGCGCTGCCACAGGCGCTCCCCGTCCTGCAGCGCCAGCAGCACGGTGTCGGTGCTGGTATCGAGGGCCAGCCAGCGGCTCATGCGGCCCTCCCGGGGCGACCCAGCCAGACGCCCGCCACAATGCCCAGCGACACCAGCACCAGGCCGGCCAGCAGTTGCCAGCTCAGGGGCTCGCCCAGCAAGAGCACCGCACCGAGGGCCGAGAGGCCGGGCACCAGGGCGGTGATCATGGTGGAGCGCACGGGCCCGAAGTGGCGCACCATCATCACAAAGGTGATGCCCGAGATCACCACCGAGCCCACGCCCTGGAACAGGGCCTGGAACAAGAGCTCGGACCAGGGGGCTTGCAGCAAGCGGCTGGGCATGCCCAGCAGATTGCTGCCCAACAGGTGCAGGGGCACGAACACCACAAAGGCCATGGCGGTGGTGGCCATGGTGGCCTGCACCGCATCGAGGTGGTGACGGCGCACCAGCACGGTGTAGGCCGACCAGGACAAGGACGCCGCCATGAACAGCAGGTCACCGCGCCAGACCTGGCCGCCGTCAAAGGCCTCCAGCAGGCTGCGCCCGCCCACCAGCAGGTCGCCGGCCACGATCAAGAGCAGGCCCAGCAGGCGCGCACGGCCAAAGCGCTCGGCCAGCCACCACCAGGCCAGCAAGCTGGTCCACAAGGGCAGGCTGCCGGGCAGCAGCACCGACGCATGGCTGGCCGGGGCAAAGAAAAAGCCCGAGTAGCTCAGCAGCGCATACATCACGCCTCCCAGCAGGCCCAGGCGCAGAGTCAGGCCCAGCGGCAGGGGCGAGAGGCCGCCCAGGCTGCCGCGCCCGGCGCCGGGGGCCGGGGCCATGCGGGTGCGCCACAAGGCCCAGGGCAGCAAGACCGCCCCCGCGCCCAGCAGGCGGGTGAACACAATGTCCTGCGGCAGCAGGGTGTGCGAGGCCGAGGCCCGCGCGATGATGATGAAGGCGGTCCAGATGCCCACCGTCACCAGCGCGGCCAGGGCCCCCACCATGACAGGGGATCGCTTCATGCGTGGCCCCCTGTGCGTGCACAAGGCGCTGGGTGGCGCGCAGGCGCCAGCCCGGCGCCATCGGCCCCGCTCTGCCCCCTCAGTTGCTTGTTCGCGCGCATGTGTTGCCCCGATATCGTCGGCGCCTTGCGCCGTGCAAAAACAAGGATCATACCGGCAGCCCTGCGCGGGCGAGGGCGTCGGCGGGACCGGTGAGCGGGTCCGTGCACCCGACCCACACGCGCGGCCTGCCACACCCGCTAGACTTGGCCCATGCGCGTTCGCCGTCGCCCCTTGTTCACGACCGCCTGGCTGTGGCTGGCGCTGGGCCTGTGCGCGCCCTTGGTCTGGGCCGAGGGTCTGCCCGCGAGCGTGTTGCGGCAATTGCGCCAGCACGAGATCCCGACCACGGCGGTGGCGGTCTGGGTGGCGCCGCTGGACGACGCCGCGCAGCCGCGCTGGCAGCACCGGGCCGATGCCCCGCACAACCCGGCCTCTGTGATCAAGCTGCTGACCACTGCCGCTGCACTGGAAATTTTGGGGCCGCAGCACCAATGGCAGACCGAATTGCTGCGCGAAGGGCCACTGGCGCAAGGCGTGCTGCAGGGCCCGCTGTATGTGCGCGGCGGCGGCGACCCCAAGCTGGTGCTCGAGCGCCTGCAGGCCATGCTGGCGCAATTGCGCGCCGCGGGGGTGCAGCGCATTGCGGGGGACATCGTGCTCGACCGCAGCGTGTTTGCCGACGAGGGCCCCAGCCCCCCCTTTGACGACGAGCCCCTGCGGCCCTACAACGTGGGGGCCGACGGCCTGCTGCTGAACTTTCGCTCGCTGATCCTGCGCTTTGAGCCCGACCCTGCCACCGGCCAGGCGCGCGTGCTGAGCGAGCCGCCCCTGCAAGGCCTGCAAGTGCCAGCCACGGTGCCGCTGCGCGGTGGCCCCTGCCAGGACTGGCGCGCTGCCTTGCAGGCGGATTTTCGCCAGCCGCTGGCGCCGCAGTTTGCGGGCGCCTACCCGCTGGCCTGCGGCGTGCAGCAGTGGCCGGTGGCCTTTGCCCTGGTCGACGAGTACGCGCCCCGGGTGTTCGAGGCCCTCTGGCGGGAGGCCGGCGGTCAGCTCGACGGCCGTGTGCGTTGGGGCCGCACCCCGGCGGGCGCGCAGTCGCTGCTGCGCATGCCCTCGCTGCCCTTGGCCGAGATCGTTGCCGACGTCAACAAATTCTCCAACAACCCGATGGCCCAGCAGGTGTTCCTGAGCCTGTCGGCCAAGCCTGGCGAGCCCGCGCGCAGCGAGGCCTCGCGCCAGCGCCTGCTGGCCTGGTGGCAGCAGCGCCTGCCGCAGGCCAGCGCCCCCACCCTGGACAATGGCTCGGGCCTCTCGCGCAGCCAGCGCATCAGCGCGCGCAGCCTGGCGGCCTTGCTGCAGGCCATGCACCAAAGCCCGCAGGCCCAGGTGTTTCGCGACTCGCTGGCGGTGGCCGGGGTGGACGGGACCATGCAGCGCCTGCGCGATCGCCTGCCTGGTTCCCCGCTCATTGGGCGGGCCTGGCTCAAGACCGGTTCGCTGCGCGATGTGGCCTCGATTGCCGGCTATGTGCGCGGCAGCAGTGGGCGCCACTATGTGCTGGTGGCGCTGATCGAGCACGAGGCGGCCAACCGGGCACGGCCCGCGCTCGATGCCCTGCTCGAGGCCACGGCGCAGGACGAGGCGCCGGCGCGCAGGACTGCACGACAATAGGGGCATGTTTGCCACCGACTGGATCGGCTCGATTGCCGCCACCCTCACCACCATCAGCTTTGTGCCCCAGGTCTGGCACACCTGGCGCAGCCGCGACGTGAGCGGCATCTCATTGGGCATGTACAGCCTGTTCACCCTGGGCGTGTTCCTGTGGCTGATTTACGGCTGGTTGCTGGGCGAGTGGCCCATCATCGTGTCCAACCTGATCACGACGGCGCTGGCGCTGTGCATGCTCTGCATGAAGCTGGTCTACGCCAAACAGAACTGATCCCGGCCCCGCCCGCCCGGACCCGGCGCTGCCTCATAATTCATGCACATGATGGGACTGCAGCACGCCCAGGCGCCCCGCGCCACCTCGACCTACCTGGCCGCCCGGCCCTGGACGCTCCGGCGTCTGCTGGCCTGGGCGCTGGTGGTGCTGGGGCATGGGGCCCTTGTGGCGGCGCTCTGGTGGGGCCTGGGCGCCCCGCACCTGTCGGTGCTGCCGCCCACGGTGCAGGCGGTGCTGCTGGACGCCCCGCTCCCGCCGCCGCCACCACCACCCCCGCCGCCTGTGGCCCCCAAGCCACCGCCCCCCACCCCGACGCCAACACCCGCGCCCGCGC
>JBEBDJ010000026.1:0-3815 GCA_041157045.1 Pseudomonadota bacterium | reverse complement strand
CGTGCGCATGCGCAGGCCGCGGGCGTGGATCTGCAGCGACTGGTGTTTGCCTCGCACATGCCCTTGCCCGAGCACTTGGCACGCCAGCGCTGCGCCGATCTGTTTCTGGACACCGCCCCCTACAACGCCCACACCACCGCCAGCGACGCGCTGTGGGCGGGCCTGCCGGTGCTGACATGCCCGGGGCACTCCTTTGCCTCGCGCGTGGCCGCGAGCCTGCTGCATGCCGTGGGCCTGCCCGAGTTGATCGCCACCGACATGGCCGATTACGAGGCCATGGCCTTGCGCTTGTGGCAGCAGCCTGATGCGCTGCGGGCATTGCGCCAGCGCTTGGTCCAAACAACACCGCAGGCCCCCTTGTTTGACGCCAAGTGCTTTGCCCGCCATCTGGAGCAGGCCTACGCCATCATGCACGCGCGCCGCTGTGCAGGGCTGCCGCCAGCGCCCATCGACCTTGCCCAAGCGGCGTGAGCCGGGGCCTGGGTTGCCCATTAACGACGCTAGCAAATTTCTGCGATATTCAAACCATGGAGCATGCATGAGCATCAACCGTTGATCAACGGTTTGATGCCCCATGCGCCCCAGCTTTCAATCGCTTCGACAGCAGCCCACCGATCTTGCCGCTTGGCAGGCTTTGTGCGAACAGTACTGGCAAAACGGCTGGCCATGGCAGGCCGCTTACTGCCATCAGCAGGCGCTGCGCATTGCGGCGCTGCGCGGGCAGCCCGATGTGTCTCCCGACATGGGCACGCTGCCGAAAACCCACGCGGCCACCTTGCTGATGCAAACCATGCCCATGGAGGCCTTGGGTCGTGCCGAGATGGCGCAGGCGCCCGAGCTCGCGCAGCCCCTGCTGGGCGCCTGGCGCGATGCGCCCGACGATTGGTTGAGCGGCCTGATCCTGTTGCGCCTGGGCGATCTGTGTCCTTTGGGGGATCCGGCCCCCACCTTGGCGCAGGTGCAGGCGCTCGAGTGGTTGCCGGGCGAGACCGCGCACCTCTGGGCCCATTGGCGCTTGCAGGCTGGCGACGCCGAGGGCGCGCTCGACCTGCTGCGTCCCCTGGTCACCGTCACCGCCGAGCAGCCGCTGCGCCACAGCTCCATGCTGCTGCTGGCCGATGCGCTGCTGCGCCTGGGCCGGGTCCAGGCGGCCGAGCTGGCGCTCAACCGCGCCGCCCGCTCGCCCAATCCGGCGTTTTTGGCCCGCGTGGCCGAGCGCAGCCTGGCCTGGAATTACTGGGCCGAGGCGGTGGCCTTGCGGCGCCAGATCGTCACCATGCGACCCGAGGACCCGCAGGCCTGGTTGGCCCTGGCGCAAACCGAGTTTGCCGTCAGCCAATCGGGCGAGGCCTTGCGCAGCGTCGCGCGGGCGCTGCAGTTGCAGCCAGGCCTGCCCGAGGCGCGCATCCTGCAGGCGCAGTTGCAAGGCCAGACCGGCGAGGGCGAGAGCTATTTCGAGGTGGTGCGCGACCTGCACGCCCAGGGCGATCCCCTCTCGCGCATGGCCTCCACCGTGGCCATGGCCTCGCTGTATGCCGATCGCCTGAGCCCGCAGGCGCGCGCCGACCTGCATCGCCAACTCTGCGCCCCCATCGAGGCGAGCATCCAGCCTTTGTATCCCAAAGCCCGCGCACAGCCCAACAAGCGCTTCAAGCCGCGCCGTGGCCAGCGTTTGCGGGTGGGGTATCTGAGCGGTGATCTGCACCGACAGCATCCGGTCAATCTGTTTTTGCTGCCGCTGCTTGAACACCACGATCACCGCACGATCGAGGTCTTCATCTACCACAGCGGCCACATGCACGACCCATACACCGCGCGTGCCCGCGCGAGCGCCGACACCTGGCGCGAGGTGGGGCATTGGAACGACACGGCCCTGGCCGCGCAAGTCCAGGCCGACCAACTCGACCTGCTCATCGACACCGCAGGCCACACCAGCAGCCATCGTTTGGGCGTGCTGGCCCAACGGCCTGCCCCGGTGCAGGCCACCTTCCTGGGCTATCCGCATTCGACGGGCATGTCGCGCATCGATTTTCTGGTGGGCGACCCGGTGGTCAGCCCCATGCGTGAGCAAGCCCTGTACGCCGAGCGGATCGTGCAATTGCCCGACACGGTGTTTTGCTGGGCCCCGGTGGACGACGACCCCTTGCCTGCGCGGCGTCCGCCTGCCGAGCCGGGCGAGGTGGTGCTGGGGTCGTTCAACAACGCGCTCAAGCTGGTGCCGCGAACCCTCGACCTGTGGGCCCGCGTCATGCAGGCCTTGCCCAAGGCCCGCTTGCTGATCAAGGCGCCTGGCCTGCGCGACCCGCGCATCGAGGCGCACTTTCGCCAGGCCCTGGTCTCACGCGGGATCGACACCGCACGCTTTGCGTTGCGCGGCCCCAGCGGGCTGGCCGACATGATGCAGGAATACGCCGAGGTGGACATCGCCCTCGATCCCTTGCCCTACAACGGCGGCACCACCACGGTGCAAGCCCTGTGGATGGGCACCCCTGTGGTCACGCGCATGGGCGAGAACTTTGTGGGCCGCATGGGCGCCAGTTTTCTGCGTGCTCTGGGCCATCCCGAATGGGTGGCCGAGAGCGATGACGCCTATGTGGCCGCGGTGCAGGCCCTGGCCCAAGACCCGGCGCAGCTGCTGCGATTGCAGCGCGGCCTGCGCGCGCAACTCCAGGCCTCGCCATTGGGCGACATCGTGCGCTATGCGCGCCATTTCGAGGATCGGCTCTGGCACATGGCCCGTCACGCCGCATGAGCCGCGAGCCGACGGTGGCCCAGTTGCTGGCCGCGGGCCGCGCCAGGGATGCCCTGGCCGCACTGGCGCCCTTGCTGGCGCAGCAGCCCGCGCAGCCCACGGCCTGGATGCACCACGCGCTGGCGCACAAGGACCTGTTGCAGCTGCCCGAGGCCCGGGCGTCCATCGATCGCGCCCTGGCCCTGGCCCCGCAGGACCCGGTGATCCGCTACAACCGGGCCCTGCTGGCCTTGCTGGCCGGTGACGATCGCCAGGCCTGGGCCGATTACGAAGCCCGCTGGCAGTTGCGCGGTTTTCCATCGCCCCTGCGCCATACCGATCGCCCGTGCTGGCAGGGTCAGGCCCTGCCCCAGGGCGCCCTGCTGGTGCACACCGAGCAGGGCATCGGCGATGCCTTGCAGATGGCGCGCCTGCTGCCCCTGGCCGCAGCACGCGTGCGCCTGCTGGTGGTCGAGGCCGAGGCCGAGGTGTTGCCCTTGTTGGCGCCGCTGGTGCCGCAGGCCTTGTGGATCGCGCGCGGTCAGGCCATCCCGCCCACCCAGGCCCAGTTGCCCCTGCTGAGCCTGCCCTTGGCGCTGGGTTGGCGCCTGCGCGACCTTCGGCCAGAGCCGCCGTATCTGCTGGCGCCACCTGAACGCCAAGCCTGGGCGCGTGCGGTGCTGCCCGCCGCTGGTCGGGGGCGGGTGGGCTTGGTCTGGCGGGGGCGCGCCAGCCATGTGGACGACCGCTGGCGCAGCCTGTCCCTGCAGACCCTGCTCGATCATCTGCCCATGGGGCCGCAGTACGTCAGCCTGCAGCACCAGCCCAACGCGAGCGAGCAGGCCTTGTTGCGCGCCCATGGGGTGAGCGACCCGACACCTGGCATCCGGGACTGGTCCGACACGGCGGCGCTGTGCGCCGAGCTCGAGCGCGTGCTGTGCGTGGACACCGGGGTGGCGCACCTGGCGGCAGCCCTGGGACGCCCCACGGGCATCCTGCTGGCGCGGGTGCCCGACTGGCGCTGGCAGCTCGATCGCGCCGACAGCCCCTGGTACCCCAGCGTGCGCTTGTTCCGCCAGCCGCA
>JBEBDJ010000025.1:0-6371 GCA_041157045.1 Pseudomonadota bacterium | reverse complement strand
GGTGGAGGCGCGGGCCGGAGTCGAACCGACCTACACGGATTTGCAATCCGGTGCATAACCGCTTTGCTACCGCGCCATGTGCCAGACAGTCGCCTGGGACAAAAAAGGGAAGCTGTGCTTCCCTTTGGAAAAGATGGAGCGGGAAACGAGGCTCGAACTCGCGACCTCAACCTTGGCAAGGTTGCGCTCTACCAACTGAGCTATTCCCGCAACGAAAGAGAGTATAACCGATTTTTGCGCCCTCTTCGGGCGCAGGTCGATTGTTTTTCCCTTCAATGCTTGATGGCTTCGGTGGGGGCCAGCGCCGGCGTTGCCGCAGCGGCCACCTCGGCCACTTCCTCGGCCAGGGGCACGGGCTTGCTCACCAAGGCCACGTCCAGCACCTGGTCGATCCAGCGCACCGGAATGATCTCGAGACCACTCTTGACGTTGTCCGGGATCTCCTGCAGGTCCTTGACGTTTTCTTCCGGGATCAGCGCGGTGCGGATGCCGCCGCGCAGCGCCGCCAGCAGCTTTTCCTTGAGGCCGCCAATGGCGGTGACCTCACCGCGCAAGGTGATCTCGCCGGTCATGGCCACATCGGCGCGCACCGCAATGCCGGTCATGGCCGACACCATGGCGGTGGTCATGGCAATGCCTGCGCTCGGGCCGTCCTTGGGCGTGGCGCCATCGGGCACGTGGATGTGCAGGTCCTTCTTCTCGAAGACCGCGTCCGCAATCCCAAGCGCCCGGGCGCGGGAGCGCACCACGGTGCGCGCAGCCTCGACCGACTCCTTCATCACATCGCCCAGCGAGCCGGTGCGGGTGATCGCGCCCTTGCCGGGCATGAGCGCGGCCTCGATGGTCAGCAGGTCGCCGCCCACCTCGGTCCAGGCCAGCCCCACCACCTGACCCACCTGGTCTTTTTGCTCGGCGCGGCCAAAGCTGTACTTGCGCACGCCCAGGAAATCGCTCAGGTTCTCGGCCGTGACCTGCACCTGCGGCGTCATCTTCTTGAGCAGCAGGCCCTTGACGACCTTGCGGCAGATCTTGGAGAGCTCGCGCTCGAGCGAGCGCACCCCCGCCTCACGGGTGTAGTAGCGCACGATGTCGCGCACCGCGTCTTCGTGCACCTGCAACTCGTCGGGCTTGATGCCGTTGTTCTCCATCTGCTTGGGCAGCAGATAGCGCAGGGCAATGCTGGTCTTCTCGTCTTCGGTATAGCCCGACAGGCGGATGACCTCCATCCGGTCGAGCAGCGCCGGTGGGATGTTCATCGAGTTGGAGGTGGCGACAAACATCACGTCCGAGAGGTCAAAGTCCACCTCGATGTAATGGTCGGCAAAGGTGTGGTTCTGCTCGGGGTCGAGCACTTCCAGCAGGGCGCTGGACGGGTCACCCCGAAAGTCCATGCCCAGCTTGTCGATCTCGTCGAGCAGGAACAGCGGGTTGCGCGTGCCCACCTTGCCCAGGCTTTGCAGCACCTTGCCCGGCATGGCGCCGATGTAGGTGCGGCGATGCCCGCGGATCTCGGCCTCGTCGCGCATGCCGCCCAACGCCATGCGCACATACTTGCGCCCGGTCGCCTTGGCAATCGACTGGCCCAGCGAGGTCTTGCCCACCCCAGGCGGGCCGACCAGGCACAGAATGGGTGCCTTGACCTTGTCCACGCGCTGCTGCACCGCGAGGTATTCCAGGATGCGGTCCTTGACCTTCTCCAGGCCAAAGTGGTCCTCGTTGAGCACGCCCTCGGCATGGCCCAGGTCGTGCAGGATTTTGGTTTTCTTGCTCCAGGGCAGGCTGACCAGGGCGTCGATGTAGTTGCGCACCACGGTCGCCTCGGCCGACATGGGCGACATCAGCTTGAGCTTTTTCAGCTCGGCCTCGGCCTTTTTGCGCGCGTCCTTGGGCATCTTGGCGAGCTTGATCTTTTTCTCGATCTCCTCGATGTCGGCGCCCTCCTCGCCCTCGCCCAACTCCTTCTGGATGGCCTTGACCTGCTCGTTGAGGTAGAAGTCGCGCTGGTTCTTCTCCATCTGGCGCTTGACGCGGCTGCGGATGCGCTTGTCGACGTTGAGGATGTCGACCTCGCGCTCGAGCTGGGCGTACAGGTTTTCCAGGCGCTCGTGCACCGGGGCCAGGTCCAGCACCTGCTGCTTGTTCTCGAGCTTGAGCGGCAGGTGAGCGGCGATGGTGTCGGCCAGGCGGCCCGCATCGTCAATGCTGGAGATCGAGGTCAGGATCTCGGGCGGGATTTTCTTGTTGAGTTTGACGTACTGGTCAAACTGCTGCATCACCGCGCGGCGCAAGGCCTCGATCTCGCTGGCGGCCTTCTCGTCCTGCTGCGGGCGCTCGGCCTGCGGGGTGATGGGGCGAACAGTGGCGATGAAGTGCGCGCCCTCGTCTTGCACGCGATCGAGCACGGCACGCTGCTGGCCCTCGACCAGGACCTTGACGGTGCCGTCGGGCAGCTTGAGCATTTGCAAAATGGTGGAGACGCAGCCCACGCCAAACATGTCGGCGGCTTCGGGCTCGTCCTTGGCGGCGGTTTTTTGCGCCGCCAGCATGATGCGCCGGTCGCTGGACATGGCCGACTCCAGCGCCTTGATGCTGCGCGGGCGGCCCACAAACAGCGGGATCACCATGTGCGGGAAGACCACCACATCGCGCAAGGGCAAGAGCGGCAGGTCAAGCGGGGTGTCGTCGAGTGGGGTGTGTCCGGACATGGTGTTCCTTTATCGGGTTCAGTCCTGAAGCTACAGCGGATCGCGTCGGCAGGTGCCGGCGCGCGGGCAATGCCCCGTTTCGGGGGCGGGCATGGCGCGCAATAGCGCCAGCGGCCGTGTCCAGGCCATCAGGTCTGCGCAGCAGATGGGGCCATCGGCCCGCATTTCAAGCCCCCTGGTGCATGCGTGGACATGGTCGGGGGCGGGCATGGGGCTCAGGCCTGTTTGGCCACCTGCTCGCGGTACACCAGCAGGGGCGGCTTGTTTTCCAGGATGGTCGACTCGTCGACCACCACCTTCTCGACGTTCGAGAGATTGGGCAGCTCGAACATGGTGTCGATCAGCGCCTGCTCCATGATCGAGCGCAGACCGCGGGCACCGGTCTTGCGTGCCAGCGCCTTGCGCGCCATGGCGTGCAGGGCGTTGTCGCGCACTTCCAGCTCCACGCCTTCCATGCCCAGCAACTTGGCAAACTGCTTGACCACCGCGTTGCGCGGCTGCGTCAGGATCTGCACCAGCGCCTCCTCGGACAGCTCGGCCAGGGTGGCGACCACCGGCAAGCGGCCCACCAGCTCGGGGATCAGGCCGTACTTGATGAGGTCTTCGGGTTCGACGTCGTTGAAGAGGTCGGTGATCGAGCGCTCTTTCTTGCTGCGCACGCTGGCGCCAAAGCCAATGCCCGAGGCCTCGGTGCGGTTCTCGATGACTTTCTCAAGCCCCGCGAACGCGCCGCCGCAAATGAACAGGATGTTGGTCGTGTCGATCTGCAGAAAGTCCTGGTTGGGGTGCTTGCGCCCGCCCTGCGGGGGCACGCTGGCCATGGTGCCTTCGATCAGCTTGAGCAAGGCCTGCTGCACGCCCTCGCCCGAGACGTCGCGGGTGATCGAGGGGTTGTCGGACTTGCGGGTGATCTTGTCGATTTCGTCGATGTAGACAATGCCGCGCTGCGCACGCTCGACGTCGTAATTGCAGGACTGCAGCAGCTTGGTGATGATGTTCTCGACATCCTCGCCCACATAACCGGCTTCGGTCAGGGTGGTGGCGTCGGCCATCACAAAGGGCACGTCCAGCATGCGCGCCATGGTCTGGGCCAGCAAGGTCTTGCCCGAGCCGGTGGGGCCCACCAGCAGGATGTTGCTCTTGACGAGTTCGACGTCGTCTTTCTTGTTGTTGTCCTTGTGGCGCAGGCGCTTGTAGTGGTTGTACACCGCCACCGCCAGCGAGCGCTTGGCCTTTTCCTGGCCGATCACGTACTGGTCCAGGTTGCCCTTGAGGTCGCTGGGGGTGGGCAGGCCATCGCGCGCGGCCTCGATGGAGGGGGTGTCGGGCAACTCATCGCGGATGATGTCATTGCACAAGTCGATGCACTCGTCGCAGATGAAGACCGAGGGGCCCGCAATCAGTTTCTTGACCTCGTGCTGGCTCTTGCCGCAAAAGGAGCAGTACAGGTTTTTTTCGGAAGTCTTGCCTTTGGAATCGGCCATGGGGGGTCGCCCTGTAGTCAGATGGACTCAATGATAACGAAAAGAAACGGCGCCAAGACCGAAGCCCGGCGCCGTTGTGTAAAGCCGCTGATCGGGAGCGATCAGGGGCGCTTGGCGATGACCTGATCGATCAGGCCGTAGTCCTTGGCTTCCTGTGCCGACAGGAAGTAATCGCGCTCGGTGTCGTTTTCGATCTTCGAGAGCGGCTGACCGGTCTGCTCGGCCAGGATGCGGTTGAGCTGCTCGCGGGTTTTCAGGATCTCGCGGGCGGCGATCTCGATCTCGGTGGCCTGGCCCTGGGCGCCGCCCAGCGGCTGGTGGATCATGATCTTGGAATTGGGCAGCGAGAAGCGCTTGCCCTTGGCGCCAGCGGTCAGCAGGAAAGCGCCCATGCTGGCGGCCATGCCGGTGCACAGCGTCGACACATCGGGCTTGATGAAGTTCATGGTGTCGAAAATCGCCATGCCGGCGCTGACCGAGCCACCCGGGCTGTTGATGTACAGCGAGATGTCCTTGTCGGGGTTCTCGCTCTCGAGGAACAGCAGCTGCGCCACCACCAGATTGGCCATCTGGTCGTGCACCGGGCCCACCAGAAAAATCACGCGCTCCTTGAGCAGGCGCGAATAAATGTCGTAGGCGCGCTCGCCGCGGCCCGACTGCTCGATCACCATGGGCACCATGCCCAGGGCCTGTGTATCCAATGCGCTCATCTTGACTCCATGCAATAAGGTGCGACTGTAACCGCTTGCGGCCACCCCGGATGAAGATGGGGCTTGTTGCCGCAACAACAAGCCCCGTCGATCCGGCTGGCCCAGCGGGCCGGGGATCAGCCCTGGCCCATCAGTTCTTCGAAGCTGATGTTGCGGGCGTTGACCTTGGCGCGGCCCAGCACAAACTCGGCCACATTGGACTCGACCACCACGGCCTCGACCTCGCCCAGGCGCTTGGCGTCGCTGTAGTACCAACGCGAGACGTCTTCGGGACGCTCGTAGCTGGCGGCCAGCTCGTCAATGTGGGCCTTGATCTGCTCGGGCTTGGCGTACAGGTCGTTGGTGCGCACCACCTCGGCGACCACCAGGCCCATGCGCACGCGCTGCTCGGCTTGCGGACGGAAGATGTCGTCGGGCATCGGGGCGTTGTCCACGTCCTTGAGGCCACGCTGCTTGAGGTCGGCGCGGGCGCCGTCCTTCAGGCGCTCGATCTCGGCCTGCACAATGGCTTGCGGCAGGTCGAGCTCGGCCTTGCTGACCAGGGCCTCGATGGCGGCCTGCTTGTTGCGGGCCAGCAGGCGGAACTTGACCTCGCGCTCGAGGTTCTTGCGGATGTCGGCGCGCAGGCCCTCGACGGTGGCCTCGGCCACGCCCAGCGTCTTGGCCAGGGCATCGTTGACCTCGGGCAGGTTGGCCGCCTCGATCTTGTGCAGGGTGACCATGAAGTCGGCGGTCTTGCCGGCGACATCCTTGCCGTGGTAGTCGGCCGGGAAAGCCAGCGGGAAGGTCTTGCTTTCGCCGACCTTCATGCCGCGCACGGCGTCTTCAAATTCCTTGAGCATCTGGCCTTCGCCGACCAGGAACTGGAAGCCCTCGGCCTTGCCGCCTTCGAAAGGCTCGCCGTCGATCTTGCCTTCGAAGTCGATGGTCACGCGGTCACCGTCCTGGGCGGGGGCGTCGGCCGCGCGCTGGGCGAAGGTGCGGCGCTGCTTGCGCAGGATCTCGATGGTCTTGTCGATGGCCTCTTCGCCCACATCGGCGGTCAGCTTGTCGAGCTCGAGCTCGGCCACATTGCCCATCTTGACCTCGGGGTAGACCTCGAAGATGGCGTCAAAGTGCAGCTCGCCCTCGGGGGAGCCTTCTTTTTCGGAGATGCGGGGCTGGCCGGCCACACGCACCTGGGCTTCGTTGGCGGCCTGGGCAAAGGCCTCGCCAACCTTGTCGTTCAGGACTTCGTATTGCACCGAGTAGCCGTAGCGCTGGGCGACCACGTTCATGGGCACCTTGCCAGGACGGAAACCGTCCATCTTCACGGTGCGCGCAAGCTTCTTCAGGCGTGCGTCAACTTCAGTCTGGATGGCGCTCACAGGCAGGGTCAGCGTGATCTTGCGTTCCAGTTTTTCGAGCGTTTCAACGGTCACAGTCATGGTTTTCTCGGTTAGTGGTGCGCGGGGGGGGACTCGAACCCCCAC
>JBEBDJ010000024.1:0-13018 GCA_041157045.1 Pseudomonadota bacterium | reverse complement strand
CCCAGTCGCGGCAAGACCTCGAAGCTGTACCAGTCGTAGGCCTTCTGTAGCGGCTGCGCCACACGGGAAAACTCCAGCACCAGCAGCTTGCCCCCCGGTTTGAGCACGCGCTGCATTTCGCGCAGCGCCTGGTCCTTGTGCGTCATGTTGCGCAGGCCAAAGGCCACGCTCACCCGATCAAAGGTCTGGTCCGGGAACGGCAGGTGCTCGGCGTCGCAGACCAGGGTGGGCAGCGCCAATCCGTGATCCAGCAGTCGGTTGCGCCCGGTGCGCAGCATCGCCTCGTTGATGTCGGTGTGCACCACACGCCCACTGGCGCCCACGCGGCGCGCAAAGGCCATGGCCAGGTCACCGGTGCCGCCCGCGATGTCGAGCACCTGGTGGCCCTCGCGCACGTCCGCGACTTGCACGGTATAGGCCTTCCAGAGGCGGTGCATGCCGGCCGACATGAGGTCGTTCATCAGGTCGTAGCGCGAGGCCACGGAGTCGAAGACGCTGCGCACGTGGCGCGCCTTCTCCCGCTCGTCAACGGTCTTGAAACCGAAATGGGTGCTGGACATGGCAAATGGGGCAAGCGCCGGGCGACATGCCCGGACATGGGGGGATTATCCCCGCCGGGCCTGCCCGCATGGGCGAGCGGCCCGCGCGGGAAGCGGGTGTCTGTTGTGCTGGCGCATCAGCCGTGGTGGTGGCCGCAGGCACCGCCGGCATCGGGGCCGGCCATGGGGGCATCGCGCGAGACCCCTGCCTCCTGCAGCCGGGCCTCGTACTGGGCCCACAGCGCGGCCTCGTGCTGACCCAGGTGGTAGAGGTATTCCCAGGTGAACAGGCCACTGTCGTGCCCGTCAGAGAACGTGGGCTTGACCGCGTAATGGCCCACCGGCTCCAGGTCCAGGATGCGCACCTCGCGCTTGCCGGTCTGCAAGACCTCCTGGCCGGGGCCATGGCCACGCACCTCGGCCGAGGGGCTGTACACACGCATCAGCTCAAAAGGAATGCGAAAGCGCGCGCCGTCGGCAAAGGCCACCTCGAGCACGCGGGAGGTGCCGTGCACCACCAGATCAACAGGTTGCGGAGCGCTTTGGGTCATGGGGTGTCCTGATCAAACGAGCACACGCTCGATACCGCCCTGGTTGGCCGCCTGCACATAAGCGGGCATCCAGTTCTCGCCCAGAATGTGGCGCGCCATCTCGACGACGATGTAGTCGGCTTCGAGCAGGCCGTTTTGTAGATCGTCGCCGTAGCGCGAGAGGCCTTGCAGGCAGCTCGGGCAGCTGGTGAGGATCTTCACGTTGCCGGCCATCTGGCCATTCATTTCGCGCAGCGCCGCCTCGCCCTTGCGCAGCTCCTCTTCCTTGCGAAAACGCACCTGGGTCGAGACGTCGGGGCGGGTCACGCCCAGCGTGCCCGACTCGCCGCAGCAGCGATCGCTCTTGAGCACCTGCGGGCCCACCAAGGCCTTGACGGTCTTCATGGGGTCCTGCTGCTTCATCGGCGAGTGGCAGGGGTCGTGGTAGAGGTAACCGCCCTGCGCCGAAGCGGGCAGGGTGATGCCTTTTTCGAGCAGGTACTCGTGGATGTCGACGATGCGGCAGCCGGGGAAGATCTCCTCGAACTTGTAGCCCTGCAACTGGTCGTAGCAGGTGCCGCAGCTGACCACCACGGTGCGGATGTCCAGGTAGTTCAGGGTGTTGGCCACGCGGTGGAAAAGCACCCGGTTGTCGGTGATGATTTGCTCGGCGCGGTCAAACTGGCCAGCACCGCGCTGCGGGTAGCCACAGCACAGATAACCCGGCGGCAAGACGGTCTGCACCCCCGCGTGCCAGAGCATGGCCTGGGTGGCCAGGCCGACCTGGCTGAACAGGCGCTCGGAGCCGCAGCCGGGGAAGTAGAACACCGCCTCGGCGTCGGCCGTGGTGGTCTGCGGGTTGCGGATGATGGGCACGTAGTCCCGGTCTTCAATGTCCAGCAGCGCCCGCGCGGTCTTTTTGGGCAGGTTGCCCGGCATCTTCTTGTTGATGAAGTGGATCACCTGCTCGCGCACCGGCGCCGCGCCCACGCTGGCGGGCGGTCGGCGCGTCTGGGCGCGGGCGGGCGCCCGCAAGAGGCCGTTGGCCCAGCGCTGGGCCTTCATGCCCAGGTCCACCATGGCGCTGCGCGCGAGCTTGATGGTCTCGGGCCGGGTGGCGTTGAGCATCAGCATGGCCGCGGCCTGACCCGGGCGCCAGGACTTGCGCCCCATCTTGCGCAAGAGGTTGCGCATGTTCATGGTGACGTCGCCAAAGTCGATCTTCACCGGGCAGGGGCTGTGGCACTTGTGGCAGACGGTGCAGTGATCGGCCACGTCTTCAAACTCCGACCAGTGCTGCAGCGACACCCCGCGGCGCGTTTGCTCCTCGTACAAAAAGGCCTCGATCAGGAGCGAGGTGGCCAGGATCTTGTTGCGCGGGCTGTAGAGCAGGTTGGCGCGCGGCACGTGCGTGGCGCACACCGGCTTGCACTTGCCGCAGCGCAGGCAGTCCTTGACGCTGTCGGCAATGGCGCCAATGTCCGACTGCTGCATGATCAGCGACTCGTGGCCCATCAGGCCAAAGCTGGGCGTGTAGGCGTGGCGCAGATCGGCGGTGTGCACCTCGTCGCCCAGGCGCTTGAGGGCGTCGCCGCGCAGCAGCTTGCCGCGGTTGAAGTGGCCCTGCGGGTCCACCTCGGCCTTGTAGGCGGCAAAGGGCGCGATCTCGGCGTCGCTCAGGAAGTCCAGCTTGGTGATGCCAATGCCGTGCTCGCCCGAGATCACGCCGTCGAGGCGGCGCGCCAGCGCCATGATGCGGGCGACCGCCTCGTGCGCGGTCTGCAGCATCTCGTAGTTGTCGCTGTTGACGGGGATGTTGGTGTGCACATTGCCGTCGCCGGCGTGCATGTGCAGGGCCACCCAGACACGGCCCTTGAGCACCCGCTGGTGGATGCGGCCGCACTCGGCCAGGATGGGCGCGTGCGCCGCCCCCGTGAAAATGTCTTGCAGCGGCTGGCGGATCTGGGTTTTCCA
Source organism: Pseudomonadota bacterium (assembly GCA_041157045.1). Taxonomy (GTDB): domain Bacteria; phylum Pseudomonadota; class Gammaproteobacteria; order Burkholderiales; family Burkholderiaceae_C; genus Limnohabitans_A. The sequence goes on along the minus strand of JBEBDJ010000024.1, from coordinate 9,975 downwards.
GCTTGCGCGCAGGGTGTGGTCCTGCAGCTGCGGGAACAGCTCGTCCACGCGCTGCAGCCAGCTTTGCCAGAGGTCGCGCACATCGCGGATCACCGCCTGCGCCTGCTGCACCCGCTCCTGCAAGGCCTCGGGGCTGGCGGTTTCGTCGCCGTCGCTCGGCCCCAGGGGCAGCGGCCCCTTGGCCAGAAAGTCCAGCAGCGCCTGGCACAGCTGCAGCTTGTTGCGCAGCGACAGCTCGATGTTGATGCGCTCGATGCCGTCGGTGTATTCGGCCATGCGCGGCAGCGGAATCACCACGTCTTCGTTGATCTTGAAGGCGTTGGTGTGGCGGCTGATGGCAGCGGTGCGCTTGCGATCGGCCCAGAACTTCTTGCGCGCATCGGCATTGACGGCCACAAAGCCCTCGCCGCTGCGCGAATTGGCCATGCGCACCACCTCGGAGGTGGCGCGCGCGACCGCATCGGCGTCGTCACCGGCAATGTCGCCAATCAGCACCATCTTCGGAAAGCCGCCACGGCGCGATTTGGTGGCATAGCCCACCGCGCGCAGGTAGCGGTCATCCAGGTGCTCCAGGCCCGCGAGCACGGTGCCGGTGCGCTTTTGCTCGGCGAACATGAAGTCCTTGATCTCGACGATGCTGGGCACCGCATCGCGGGCGTGACCAAAGAACTCGAGGCAGACGGTGCGGGTGTGCTCGGGCATGCGGTGCACCACCCAGCGCGCGCTGGTGATCAGGCCGTCGCAGCCTTCTTTTTGCACGCCGGGCAGGCCGCTGAGGAACTTGTCGGTCACGTCCTTGCCCAGGCCTTCCTTGCGGAAGGTGCTGCCTGGAATGGCCAGGGTGCGGGTGCGCAAAGGGGTGCGGCCGTCGGCGGCAAAGTAGCGCAGCTCAAAGGTGGCCACGTCGGCGTCGTGGATCTTGCCCAGGTTGTGGTCCATGCGCACCACCTCGAGCCACTGGGCGTCGGGGGTGACCATGCGCCAGCTGGCCAGGTTGTCGAGCGCGGTGCCCCACAGCACAGCCTTCTTGCCGCCTGCGTTCATGGCGATGTTGCCGCCAATGCAGCTGGCCTCGGCCGAGGTCGGGTCCACCGCAAACACAAAGCCGGCGCGCTCGGCCGCATCGGCCACGCGCTGGGTCACCACCCCGGCCTCGGTCCAGACCGTGGGCACCGGGGCGGCGTGGCCGGGCAGGCTCACATGCTCGACCTCGGTCATGGCCTCGAGCTTTTCGGTGTTGATCACCGCGCTCTTCCAGGTCAGGGGAATGGCGCCGCCGGTGTAGCCGGTGCCGCCGCCGCGCGGCACGATGGTCAGGCCCAGCTCGATGCAGCCCTTGACGAGCCCGGCCATCTCGGCCTCGCTGTCCGGGGTCAGGACCACAAAGGGGTATTCGACGCGCCAGTCGGTGGCGTCGGTCACGTGGCTCACGCGCGAGAGGCCGTCAAACTTGATGTTGTCGCGCGCGGTCAGGCGCCCGAGCACCCGGCGCACCCGGCGGCGCAGCTCGTCGACCAGCTCAAAGCGCTGGGCAAAACGCTGCACCGCCTGCGAGGCCTCGTCCAGCAACTCGCCCACCAGGGCATCGCGCGCCAGGTCGCTCTCGGGGGTGCGGCGCTTTTCCACCTCGGCCAGGCGGTGGCGCAAGGCATCGACCAGCAGGCGACGGCGCTTGGGGTTGTCCAGCAGGTCGTCCTGCAAATACGGGTTGCGGTCCACGACCCAGATGTCGCCCAGCACCTCGTAGAGCATGCGCGCCGAGCGGCCGGTGCGGCGCTCCTGACGCAGTTGACTGAGCAGGTCCCAGGCGCGCTCGCCCAGCAGGCGAACCACGATCTCGCGGTCCGAAAAGCTGGTGTAGTTGTACGGAATTTCGCGCAGGCGCGGGGCATCGGCCTGGGCCTGCATCAAATGCTCGAGATGGGCGGGTGCGTTCATGGGTCTGGGATCAGCCAGCCCTGAAGGTCAGAAAAGGGTGGGTCGGCTGGGACTGGCCGGCTGAAGGCGAATGTTACCGCAGCGCAGCATGGCCGCGCCGCCAACGCAGGCTTTGCGACCACCCTGGCCGCAGGGCTTGTGCCGAGACCCCCACCCTCAACTAGGGAATTGGCCTGATTGTCAAACGCCTGTCATCTGGGTTCAATCGCGTTGTCACATGGGGGCAGCACACTGCTTCCCGGTGTTCTGGGCGGCCGCTGGCTGCCCACATTGTTGTGTTACAGGAGATTTTCATGCGCATCCCTCACGTCCTCTCGGCCCTCTCCATGGGCCTGGCCCTGGCCCTGCCGGCCCAGGCGCAAACCGAAATCCAATGGTGGCATGCCATGGGTGGCGCGCTGGGCGAATGGGTCAACGACCTCGCCAAAGAGTTCAACGCCGGTCAAAAAGAATACAAAATTGTGCCCACCTTCAAGGGCAGCTACGACGAGTCCATGGCGGCCGCGATCGCCGCCTACCGCGCGGGCAACGCCCCGCACATCCTGCAGGTCTTTGAAGTGGGCACCGCCACCATGATGGCCTCCAAGGGCGCCATCGTGCCGGTGGCCGAGGTCATGAAGAAAGCGGGCGTGGCCTTCGATGCCGGCGCCTATGTGCCGGCGGTGGCGGGCTACTACACCGCCCCCAACGGCCAGATGCTGAGCTTCCCCTTCAACAGTTCCACCCCGGTGTTCCACTACAACAAGGACGCCTTCAAGGCCGCCGGCCTCGACCCCGAGAAGCCGCCCACGACCTGGCCCGAGGTCGCCCTGGCCGCCGCCAAGCTCAAGGCCAGCGGCCACAAGTGCCCCTTCACCACCAGCTGGATCAGCTGGACGCAGCTCGAGTCCTTCTCGGCCTGGCACAACACCTTGTTTGCCACCAAGAACAACGGCTTTGGCGGCCTGGACACGCGCCTGGCCTTCAACTCGCCCCTGCATGTGCGCCACATTGAAAACCTGGCCAACATGGCCAAGAGCGGCCTGTTCGTCTACAAGGGCCGGGGCAATGCGGCCGACGCCACCTTTGTCTCGGGCGAATGCGCCATGGCCACCGGCTCATCGGCCCTGTATGGCAGCGTGGTGCGCAACGGCAAGTTTGGCTACGGCATCGGCACCCTGCCCTACTACCCGGACGTGCCGGGCGCCCCGCAAAACACCGTGATTGGTGGCGCCAGCCTGTGGGTCATGAATGGCAAGAAGGATGTGGACTACAAGGGCGTGGCCCAGTTCTTCGCCTTCCTCTCGCGCCCCGATGTGGCGGCCGCCAGCCACCAGCGCACGGGCTACCTGCCGGTCACCAAGGCCTCGTTTGAGCAGACCGACAAGTCGGGCTTCTACAAAAAGAACCCTGGCACCGATGTCTCGGTCACGCAGATGATCCGCAAGACCACCGACAAGTCGCGCGGGGTGCGCCTGGGCAATTTTGTGCAGATCCGCACCATCATCGACGAGGAGCTCGAAGGCGTGTGGAGCGGCAAGAAGGCGCCCAAAGAGGCCCTGGACATGGCCATCAAGCGCGGCAACGAGCAGCTCGAGCGCTTCCAGAAGGCCAACAAGGGCTGATGCCCGTTTCCCTGTTCGGGCCTTTGCGGGCCCGAACGCTGGCATGATGGACCCTCTGGGCGGTGGCACCTGTTGTGCCACCGTCTTTCTGTATGGAAAAACGCGTTGTCTACCAATCCCGCTGGCTGCCCTGGCTGCTGATCGCCCCGCAAATGGCGGTGGTGCTGGTGTTCTTTTTCTGGCCCGCCGGCCAGGCCCTGTACCAAAGCGTTTTGCAAGAGGACGCGTTTGGCAGCAGCACCGAGTTTGTCGGCCTGCAGAACTTCCGCCAGCTGTTTGGCGATCCGTCCTACCTGGCCTCGTTCAAGACCACCGCGGTGTTCTCGCTGCTGGTGGCGGTGCTGGGCCTGTCGGTCTCGCTGCTGCTGGCGGTCATGGCCAACCGGGTGGTGCGCGGCGCCCTGGTCTACAAAACCTTGCTGATCTGGCCCTATGCGGTGGCGCCGGTGGTGGCCGGGGTGTTGTGGCTGTTCATGTTCGCTTCACCCATGGGGGTGGTGGCGCACCTGCTGCGCCTGCTGGGCATTGACTGGAACCACCTGCTCAACCCCAACCACGCCATGGCCCTCATCGTGATGGCGGCGGTGTGGAAGCAGATTTCCTACAACTTCCTGTTCTTCCTGGCGGGCCTGCAGTCGATCCCGCGCTCGCTCATCGAGGCCGCGTCCATGGACGGCGCCGGGCCCTGGCGGCGCTTCTGGACGATTGTCTTTCCGCTGCTCTCGCCCACCACCTTCTTCCTGCTGGTGATCAACATCGTCTACGCCTTTTTCGACACCTTTCCCATCATCGACGCCACCACCCATGGCGGGCCGGGCAAGGACACCGCCATCCTGGTCTACAAGGTGTACTACGACGGCTTCAAGGCGCTGGACATGGGCAGCTCGGCCGCGCAGTCGGTGGTGCTGATGACCCTGGTCATCGTGCTGACCGTGCTGCAGTTCCGCTTTGTCGAAAAGAAAGTGCAGTACTGAGCATGATTGAACGCCGTCCTGGCCTGACCCTGCTGTCGCACCTGGTGCTGGTGCTGGGGGTGCTGATCGTGGCCTTTCCGCTCTACCTCACCTGGGTCGGCTCGACCCAGACCGCGCAGCAAATCCACCAGGGCAACCCGATGTCGCTGCTGCCCGGTGGCCACTTTTTCGAGACCTACCGCCTGACCCTGTTTGGCGGGCCCAATTCGCAGGGCAGTCCGCTGCCGCCGATGTGGCCGATGATGCAGATCAGCCTGATCAGCGCCGTCTGCATTGCGGTGGGCAAGATCGCCATCTCGCTGCTGTCGGCCTTTGCCATTGTCTATTTCCGCTTTCCGCTGCGCGGCCTGGTGTTCTGGATGATCTTCATCACCCTGATGCTGCCGGTGGAGGTGCGCATCGGCCCGACCTACGAGGTCGTGGCGGGCCTGGGCCTGCTCAACACGGTGACCGGTCTGACGGTGCCGCTGATCGCCTCGGCCACCGCCACCTTCTTGTTCCGCCAGTTCTTCATGACCATCCCCGACGAGCTGGTCGAGGCCTCGCGCATCGACGGCGCCGGGCCGCTGCGGTTTTTCCGCGATGTGCTGCTGCCGCTGTCGGCCACCAACATCGCGGCCATGTTTGTGATCCAGTTCATCTACGGCTGGAACCAGTACCTGTGGCCCCTGCTGGTGACCACCGGCGAGGACATGTACCCGGTGGTGCTGGGCATCAAGCGCCTGATTGCCGGCGAGTCCTGGACCGAGTGGAACGTGGTGATGGCCGCCGCCATCCTGGCCATGTTGCCGCCGGCCATGGTCGTCATCCTCATGCAAAAGTGGTTCGTCAAGGGCCTTGTCGATACGGAAAAATAAGCCATGGCTGCCATCGAGCTGACCCATCTGAAGAAAACCTATGGTCTTGGCGCACGCGCCAACACCGTCATCCACGACCTGAGCGCGCACATCCACGACGGCGAATTTGTCGTGGTGGTCGGCCCCTCGGGCTGCGGCAAGTCCACCCTGCTGCGCATGGTCGCCGGGCTGGAGGCCATCAGCGAGGGCGAGATCCGCATCGGCACGCGCGTGGTCAACGACCTCGAGCCCGCGCAGCGCGACATCGCCATGGTGTTCCAGAACTACGCGCTCTACCCGCACATGAGCGTGTTTGAGAACATGGCCTATGGCCTGAAGATCGCGGGTTTGCCCAAGGACCAGATCCGCGCCCGGGTGGACAAGGCCGCGGCCATTCTGGAGTTGGGCCATTTGCTGGCACGCAAACCGCGCGAGCTCTCGGGTGGGCAGCGCCAGCGCGTGGCCATGGGCCGCGCCATCGTGCGCCAGCCGCAGGTGTTTCTGTTTGACGAGCCGCTGTCCAACCTGGACGCCAAGCTGCGCGCACAGACGCGGCTGGAAATCCAGAAGCTGCACCGCGAGCTGGGCATCACCAGCCTGTTTGTGACCCACGACCAGGTCGAGGCCATGACGCTGGCGCAGCGCATGATGGTCATGAACGGCGGCCACATGGAGCAGTTTGGCACGCCCGAGGAGGTGTACAACCGGCCGGCCAGCACCTTTGTCGCCAGCTTCATCGGCTCGCCCCCCATGAACCTGCTGCAGCACGCGCCCGGCGCGCGGGCTGGGCAAATCCTGGGCATCCGCCCCGAGCACCTGGTGCTGGGCAGCGAGGGCTGGCCCCTGGTCTGCGAGACCGTCGAGCTGCTGGGCGCCGAGCGCCTGGTGCACGCCCGCCTGGGCCAAGAGAGCTTGACGGTGCGGGTGGACGAGTCGGTGGCCGCCCCCGCCCCAGGGCAGGCCTTTCACGCCCGCCCGCGCGAGGACCGGGTGCACCACTTCGACGCCCAGAGCGGGCGCCGCCTGGAGGCCGCATGAGCGCCCTGCCCGACTGGCCCTACCCGCGCTGGATCGCGCACCGCGGCGCCGGCAAGCTGGCCCCCGAGAACACCCTGGCGGCGTTTCGCCTGGGCGCGCAGCTGGGCTGGCGCATGTACGAGTGCGACGCCAAGCTCAGCGCCGACGGCGTGGTCTTTCTGCTGCACGACGCCACCCTGGAGCGAACCACCAACGGCCAGGGCACGGCCGGGTCGCAACCCTGGCATGCGCTGTCGCAGCTGGACGCGGGCAGCTGGCATTCGCGCCAATATGCGGGCGAGCCCCTGCCCACCCTGCAGGCCCTGGCGCGCCACTGCCTGGCGCACGGGCATGCGCTGAACATCGAGATCAAGCCCACCCCGGGCACCGAAGCGGCCACTGGCGCGGCCGTCGCCCAGGAGGCTGCGCGGCTGTGGGCGGGACAAGCTGTGCCCCCTTTGCTGACGTCTTTTTCGCCCGAGGCGCTGGCGGCCGCCCGCGAGGCGGCGCCCCAGCTGCCGCGCGGCCTGCTGCTCGAGCACTGGCAAGGCGATCCGGTGGCGCGGGCGCAGACGCTGGGCAGCGTCGCGGTGGTGGCGCACTACGGACTGTGGGATCGGGCGCGTGTAACGCAGGTGCATGCCGCCGGCATGCGCGCCCTGAGTTACACCGTCAACGACGCCTGGCTGGCCCCCCACCTGTGGCAGCTGGGCACCGACGGCATCATCACCGACCGCGTCGACCAGTTTTCGCCGGCGCAGGCGAGCGGCTGAGCGCCACCCCGCTGCCGCGCCAGGCGCGGTGCAGCGCCCATTCCAGCGTGCCCGCCGCCAGGGCCAGCACGGTGTAGGTCAGCATCCGGCCGTCCTCGCCACTGAGCACCAGGCCCAGCGTCAGCACCAGCACCCCCAAGGCCAGGTGCGCCAGGACATGGCGCGGCCAGCGGCGTGGCCAGGCCCCCATCACCCAGCGCCCGGCCAAGGGCATGAGCAAGGCCATGGCCAGGGCTGGCAAGACAAAATTGAGCAGGTGCCAGAACAGCAAACCAGGGGTCATGGGCCCTCTTGTGGGTCAACGCACATGGCCCGCATTGTGCCAATCGCGCCACGCCCTGTCTGCCCAATCCGCGCGCCATGTCCCCGGAATTGCCGAAACCCCTGAGGTTTCGGGGATAATGGCCCCATGGCTGTCTGGACCCTGGGCTTGAATCACACGACGGCGCCGCTGGACGTGCGCGGCCGCTTTGCCTTTGCCGTCGATCAGCTGGTCCCGACCCTGCAACGCCTGCGCCAGGACCTGAGCCCTGCGCTGCCCCAGCCGCCCGAGGTGGCGCTGCTGTCCACCTGCAACCGCACCGAAATCTACTGCGCCGCCGACCAGGAAGCCAGCCACCACACCCTGGACTGGCTGGCCCGCACCGGCGGTGTGAGCGCGCACGACCTGCGCCACCACACCTACCTGCTGCAGGGCAACGACGCCGCCCGCCACGCCTTCCGCGTGGCCAGCGGGCTCGATTCCATGGTCCTGGGCGAGGCGCAAATCCTGGGCCAGCTCAAGGACGCCGTGCGCGCGGCCGAGCAGGCCGGCGCCCTGGGCACCACGCTCAACCAGCTCTTCCAGCGCAGCTTTGCCGTGGCCAAGGAAGTGCGCACCGCCACCGAGATCGGCGCCCATTCGATCAGCATGGCCGCCGCCAGCGTGCGCCTGGCCTCGCAGCTCTTTGAAGACCTGCGCCAGATCAAGGTGCTGTTTGTGGGCGCTGGCGAGATGATCGAGTTGGTGGCCACCCACTTTGCGGCCCGTCAGCCGCGCGCCATGGCCATTGCCAACCGCAGCCTCGAGCGCGGCGAAAAACTGGCCGGCCGCTTTGGCGCCGAGGTGCTGCGCCTGGCCGACCTGCCCGAGCGCCTGCACGACTTTGACGCCGTCATCAGCTGCACGGCCAGCACCTTGCCGCTGATTGGCCTGGGCGCGGTCGAGCGCGCCCTCAAGCGCCGCCGCCACCGCCCCATGTTCATGGTCGATCTGGCGGTTCCGCGCGACATCGAACCCGAAGTGGCCTCGCTCGAAGACGTGTACCTCTACACCGTCGACGACCTGGCCGGTGTGGTGCAGGCCGGCCAGGCCCAGCGCCAGGCCGCGGTGGCCCAGGCCGAGGTCATCATCGACGCCGGCGTGCAAAGCTTCATGCACTGGATGACGCAGCGCGGCACCGTGCCCCTGATCCGCCAGCTGCACGAGCAAGCCGACGACTGGCGCCAGTCCGAGCTGGCCCGCGCACGCAAGCTGCTGGCCCGGGGCGACGCGCCCGAGCAGGTGCTTGACGCGCTGGCCAAGGGCCTGACGCAGAAAATGCTGCACGGCGCCCTGGCCGAGCTGCACAGCGCCGACCCCGCGCACCGCGAGCAGACCGCGCAAATGGTGCGCCGCCTGTTCCTGCGCCAGGAACCGCCCCAGGGCCGTTAGCCGCGCCCCGCTGCGCCGCTGCCCTCCCACCCCGATTGACGGGTGGTGCCCCATCTCCTTGAGACTGTTCGCCATGAAAGCCTTTGTCTTGCAGCAACTCCAGCGCCGGGCCGACCGCCTGGGCGAGCTGGACTTCCTGCTCTCGCGCGAGGACATCATGGCCGACATGGCGCAGTTCCTCAAACTCTCGCGCGAGCACGCCGAGGTCTCGGTCGTGGCGCAGCGCTTTGCGCGCTACCGCCAGCTGCTGGCCGACCGCGACACCGCGCTGGCCATGCAGGCCGAGTTACCGGCCGAAGACCCCTTGCACGGGCTGGCACAAGAGGAGCTGGCCGAGACCACCGTGGCCTTGGCGGCCCTTGAGAGCGAGCTGCTGCGCCTGCTGCTGCCCAAGGACCCGCTGGACGCGCGCTCGGCCTACCTGGAAATCCGCGCCGGCACCGGCGGCGACGAGTCGGCCCTGTTTGCTGCCGATCTGCTGCGCATGTACACCCGCCATGCGCAGGCCCAGGGCTGGCGTGTCGAGCTGCTGTCGGCCTCCGAGAGCGAGCTGGGGGGCTACAAAGAGGCGGTGCTGCGCATCGAGGGCGACGGCGTGTTTGGCCGCCTGCGCCTGGAGTCGGGCGGGCACCGCGTGCAGCGTGTGCCGCTGACCGAAACGCAGGGCCGCATCCACACCAGCGCCTGCACGGTGGCGGTATTGGCCGAGCCCGACGAGGCCCAGGCGGTGCAACTCAACCCTGCCGAGCTGCGCATCGACACCTACCGCGCCAGCGGTGCGGGGGGGCAGCACATCAACAAAACGGATTCAGCGGTTCGCATCACGCACATTCCAACAGGCATCGTGGCCGAGTGCCAAGACGATCGAAGTCAACACCGCAACAAAGCCAAAGCGTTGCAAGTTTTGTCGGCGCGGATTCAAGAAAAAGAACGCAGCGAGCGTGCGGCCAAAGATGCCGCCTTGCGCAAAGGCCTCATTGGCAGTGGCGACCGCTCCGATCGCATTCGCACTTACAACTTTCCACAGGGCCGACTGACCGATCACCGCATCAACCTCACCTTGTACAAACTCAGCTTCATCATGGAAGGTGATTTGGAAGAAGTGACACAAGCCTTGCAGCATGCAAGGCAAGCCGAGCA
>JBEBDJ010000023.1:0-4825 GCA_041157045.1 Pseudomonadota bacterium | reverse complement strand
CCGCGCGACTTTGGCAAGTTCATCGAGGTCCTCAAGTCGCGGCCCTTCCACATGCTGCCCGGTGTCAACACCCTGTTCAACGCGCTGATGCAGCACCCCATGTTCAAGACCGTCGACTGGTCCAACCTCAAGCTCACGCAGGCGGGCGGCATGGCCGCCTCCGAGGGCACGGCGCGCGCCTGGCAAAAGGCCACCGGCAGCACCATGATCGAGGGCTGGGGCATGAGCGAGACCTGCGCCATCGGCACCAACAACGTGGTCACCGCCAGCGACTTCAGCGGCCACATCGGCCTGCCCCTGCCCAGTGTCGAGATTGCCATCAAGAACGACGACGGCGACTCGCTGGCGCCGGGCGAGGCCGGCGAGATCTGCATCAAGGGCCCGAACGTCACCATCGGCTACTTCAACAAGCCCGACGAGAACGCCCGCACCTTCACCGCCGACGGCTTCATGCGCACCGGCGACATCGGCATCATGTCGCCCGATGGCACGACCCGCATCGTCGACCGCAAGAAGGACATGATCATCGTCAGCGGCTTCAATGTGTACCCCAACGAGCTTGAGAACGTGATCTCGACCTGCCCCGGCGTCGTCGAGTGCGCGGCGGTGGGCATTCCCGACACCATGCAGGGCGAGACGATCAAGGTCTTTGTGGTGCGCTCGGACCCGATGCTCACCGAAGAAGCGGTGGCGCGGTTTTGCCAGCAAAACCTCACCGGCTACAAGCGGCCCAAGTACATCGAATTCCGTGACGAGCTGCCCAAGTCCAACGTGGGCAAGATCCTGCGTCGCGAGTTGCGCAGCGGCAAGTAAACTTGGGTCGCATGAGCGATCCCTTGGCCTTGCCTGCTGGCGTGCAGGTCTTCGAGCGCGGCTGGCTGTCGGCCAACAACATCTTGCTGTGCGATGCACACGAAGCGGTGCTGGTCGACAGCGGCTACGTGACGCATTCGGCGCAAACCCTTGCCCTGCTGACCGGGGCGCTGGGATCGCGGCCGCTCGACCGCCTGCTCAACACCCACCTGCACAGCGACCACTGCGGCGGCAATGCCGCCCTGCAGGCCCATTACCCGGCGCTGCAGACCTGGATCCCGCCCGGTCTGTCCGAGGCGGTGCGCCACTGGCAGCGCGAGGCCATGAGCCACGACGCCACCGGCCAGTCCTGTCCGCCCTTTCGCTTTGATCAGCTGCTGCAGCCTGGCCAGACCCTGCGCCTGGGCCCGCTGGACTGGGAGGTGCACGCCGCCCCGGGTCATGATCCCGACTCGGTGCTGCTGTTTGCGCCCGCAGCCCGCCTGATGATCTCGGCCGACGCCTTGTGGGAGCACGGCTTTGGCGTGGTCTTTCCCGAGCTGCTGCAGGAGCCGGCCTTTGATGCGGTGGCCAGCACGCTCGACCTGATCGAGCGCCTGGCCCCACAGGTGATCATCCCGGGCCACGGCCGCGTGTTTGCCGACACCGCCGGCGCCTTGCAGCGCGCGCGCAGCAAGCTCGAGCGCTTTGTGCAGGCCCCCGACCGCCACGCCGCCCATGGGGCCAAGGTGCTGTTGGTGTTCAAGCTGCTGGAGTGGCAGCAGGTGCCGCAGGCGCAGATGCGGCAATGGGCCACGAGCGTGCCCTATCTGCGCCAATTGCACGCCCGCCTGGGCGGCGGCCAGCCCCTGGACGACTGGTTGCAGTCCTTGCTGGCCGAGTTGCAGCACAGCGGCGCGCTGGTGCAGGACGCGGACTGGGTGCGCGCGGCCTGAGCGGCGGACATGCCGCAGCCGCCACCCCCATCTGACGGCACCCGCCCAAGGCAGGGGCAAGGCAGCGCCTTGAGGGCCGGCGCCTACAATACGTGCCCATGGCCCGCCCTTCCCTGCTTCGCACCACCTCTCTGCTGACCGGGGCGCATCTGGGCGGGGTGTTGCTGTCGTTTCTCGAAATTCCCATTCTGGCGCGCGGCCTGGGCGCCCATGCCTATGGCCAGCTGGTCTGGCTGCAAGCCGTGGGCCTCATGGCCGCCTTGGGCATCGAGTACGGCTTCAATATGAGCGCCCTGCGCCAATTGGCGGTGGCTGCACCGGCCGAGCGCCCGGCCACCGCTGCCCGGCTGTGGGCCTCGGTCACCTTGGCCAAGGGGGTGCTTTCGGCCGCGGTGTTGCCAGTGGTGGTGCTGGCCTTGTGGTGGGGGGCGCACACGCCGCCGAGCCTGTGGTGGGCCAGCCTGTTGTTTGCCCTGTCGTTCGGCTTCAGCCCCTTCTGGCTGCTGCAGGGACTTGATCGGGTGGGCAGCGCGGTAGCCCTCGACACGGGCGCGCGCATGCTCGGCTTGCTGCTGCTGTGGGTCTTCATCGACAGCCCGCAAGACCTGGCGCTGGCGATCTGGATCATGGCGGGCGCGAGCGGCTGTGCCACCTTGCTGACCATGGGCCTGGCCTGGCGCTTGGCGGGTCGTGGTGCCTGGCAATGGGCACCGGCCCTGCAAGAAATCCGATCGGGTTGGCATGTGTTCGTGTACCGCAGTGCCGGCAACCTGATGCTGTCTTCCACGGTGGCGGTGCTGGGGGCCGTGGCCGGTCCTGCGGCGGTGGCGGTGTATGCCCCTGCCGAGAAGCTCTTCAAAGGCGTGGTGGGATTGACAGGCCCGCTCATGACCGCCTTGTTGCCCCACCTGTCACAACAATTTGCGCAAGGTCGCGGCGCACCGGCCGCTCGACAGCTCTTGCTGGGACTGGGGGCGGCCGGGACCCTGGCGGCGCTGCTGCTGAGCCTGCTGGGGCCGCAATTGCTGACCTTGCTCTTGGGCCCGTCGTTTGCCAACGCCAGCGGCCTGCTCACGGCCATGGCCTGGCTGATCCCATTGCGGCTGCTGACCCAAGGCCTGGGCACCGGGATGCTGATCCCGGCGGGCCAAGACCGGGCGGCCAGCCTGACCTTGATCGCCTGTTCGCTGCTGGGGCTGGCGCTGGGCGCGCTGTTGGCGCATTGGCTGGCGGCCCCGGGCATGTTGGCCGGTGTGATGCTGGCCGAGGTCGTGCTGCTGGCGTGCTTGCTGGGGCATGCCCGAGGCCACCAACTCTTGGTCTGGCGACGCCCATGATCACCCTCCTGACTTGCACCTACAACCGCCGCCACACCCTGGAGCGGCTCTGGCAAAGCCTGTGCGACATGACGCGCTGCGAGCCCTTTGAATGGGTGCTGGTGGACGACGGCAGCCAGGACGGCACGGCCGATTGGTGGCGCACGCTCCCCGACGTCGACGGCATCCAGAAGGTGCTGCGGCAACAAGCCAACCAGGGCAAACCCCGCGCCGTCAACACCGGCGTCCAGGCCGCCTCGGGCGATTGGATCTTGCTGCTCGACAGCGATGACCTGCTGCCCCCCGATGCTTTGCAGCACATGGCGCGGGCCATCGCCCGGCTTGGCCAGGACCCCGCGCTGCAAGGCCTGTGTTTTCGCAAAGCCGACCTCCAGGGCCGCCTGCTGGGGCGCCGGCCCAGCGGCCCGTCGCCTCGCCGCATGTCGCCCAATCAGGCGGGGCCCTCCCTGCAAGCGGACCTGGCCTATCTGTTTCGCCGCAGCGCCATGCTGCAAGTGCCCATGGCCTGGATCGAGGGCGAAAAATTTGTGCCCGAGCTCTACACCTGGAATGCCATCGCCGACCGGGGCCCCATCCTGTACGACCTCGACACCGTGATTTATTGGTGCGAGTACCTGCCCGACGGTTACACCGCCAATTTCGCGCGCGACCTGCGCGCCAATCCGCGCGGCTTTGGCCTGTTCTACCGCGACCAGCTGCGCCGGTTGCGCCAACCCCTGCCATGGATCAAGGCCCTGGTCCGCACCCTGCAATGCGCCTGGTGGGCGCGCCGCCTCCCATGAAGATCTTGCTGATCACCACCTCCTTGCAAATGGGCGGCGCCGAACTCCAGGTGCTGGCGCTGGGCCAACGCATGGTCGCCCTGGGCCACACGGTGCACCTGGCCTTTCTGACAGGGCCCCAAGAGCTGGCGGTGGACCCGGCCATCACCGTGCACGACCTGGCCATGCGCATGCGCCAGCCCTGGACCTTGTGGCGCGGGTACGTTCGCTTGCGGCGGCTGGTGCAGCAGTTGCAGGCCGATGTGGTGCACAGCCACATGGTGCACGCCAACTTGCTGGCCCGCATGGTGCGCATGCTGACCCCCATGCGACGGCTGATTTGCTCGGCGCACAGCACCAACGAGGGCGGGGCCTGGCGCATGCTGGCCTATCGGCTGACCGACCGCTGGGCCGACCTGAGCACCAATGTCAGCCAGGAGGCGGTGGACGCGTTCATCCAGGCAAAGGCCGTGCCGCCGGGTCGCATGCGCGTGATGCACAACGGCATCGACACGCAACGTTTTGCCCCCGACCCGGCCGCGCGTGCGGCCGTGCGCGCGGCGCTGGGCATCGCGCCCGAGCAAGCCCTGCTGCTGAACGTGGGCCGCCTGCACCCAGCCAAGAACCAGGCCCTGCTGATCGATGCCTTTGCCGAACTGCGCCACCACCACCCCAATGCGGTGTTGGTGGTGGCCGGCGATGGGCCTTGTCAGCGCGATCTTGAGCAAGCCATCGCCGCCCGCCAATTGGGCGCGTCGGTGCGTCTGTTGGGCCGGCGACATGATGTGCCGGCCCTGATGAACGCCTGTGATCTGTTTGTTCTGTCGTCTGATGTTGAAGGCTTTGGTCTGGTGGTGGCCGAGGCCATGGCCTGCGAAACCCTGGTGGTGGCCACCGACTGCGGGGGGGTGCGGGAGGTGCTGGGCGATCCGGCCTGGCTGGTGCCGACGGGGGACGCACAGGCCTTGTCGCAGCGCAT
>JBEBDJ010000022.1:0-5436 GCA_041157045.1 Pseudomonadota bacterium | reverse complement strand
CCTGGCGCATTGGCGCCATGGTCTCGCTCGAAGAGGTGATGACCCTGGTCAAGCCGGAGCTGCCCGACTTTGCCGAGGTGCTGCGCCGTTTTGGCTCGCCCCCCATCCGCTCGACGGCCACACTGGCGGGCAATATCGCGAACGGCTCGCCGATTGGCGACTCCATGCCCTGCCTGATGGCGCTGGGCGCGACCTTGTGGCTGCGCCGCGGCCGCAAGACCCGCAGCGTGGCGCTCGACCAGTTCTACACCGGCCAGAAGCAGAACGTGCTGCAGCCGGGTGAGTTCATCGAGGCCATCGAGCTGCCCCGCCTGCAGGCCGGGCAGGTCTTCCGTGCGCACAAGGTGTCCAAGCGCTTTGAGCAGGACATCTCGGCCACCTGCGCCGCCATCCGCTACCAGCTCAAGGGCGGCAAGCTCAGCGGCGTGCGCCTGGCCTACAACGGCCTGGCCCCATCGCCTTGCCGCGCCCCCAAGCTCGAGGCGGTGCTCGAGGGCCGCGCCCCGGCCGATGTGCAAGCGGCCGAGCTGGACGCGGCGATTGCCGCGAGCTTCACCGCCCGCGACGGCCTGCGGGCCACCTGGACCTACCGCGCGCTGGTGGCGCGCAACCTGGTCCTTGAATTCATCGAAGAACCCACGGCGCAGGAGGCCTGATCATGAACGCACCCATCGAGCTCAAGAACCTCCTGCCCACCTCGGGCCTGCAGCAGGGCACCGACATCGTCCACGAGTCTGCCCATCTGCATGTGACCGGCGAGGCGGCCTACACCGACGACATGCCCGAGCTGGCCGGCACCCTGTATGCGGCCATCATCAAATCGCCGGTGGCGCATGGCGAGCTGATCGGCGAGGGCATCGACCGCCAGGCCGTGCTGGCCATGCATGGCGTGGTGGCGGTCTACACCGCCCGCGACATCCCGGGCGAGAACAACTGCGGCCCCATCCTCCATGACGATCCCTTCCTGGCCGATGGCAAGGTCGAGTTTGTCGGCCAGGCGGTGGCGGTGGTGGTGGCGCGCGAGATGCTCTACGCCCGCGAAGCGGCGGCGCGCGCCCAGGTGCAGGTCAAGGCCCTGCCGGCCATCCTGACCATCGAGGACGCGATGGCCGCCAACAGCTTCATCATGCCGCCCAAGGGCATTGTGCGCGGCGACGCCGCCAGCGCCATCGCCAACGCGCCGCACCGTGTCAAGGGCAGCGTGCGCACCGGCCAGCAGGAGCAGTTCTACCTGGAAGGCCAGATCACCTATGCCGTCCCGCGCGAAGACGGTCAGCTGACCCTGTTCTGCTCGACCCAGCATCCCGACGGCAACCAGCGCGAAGCGGCCGCGGCCCTGAACCTGGGCACGCACGACGTCGAGGTCATCTGCCGCCGCATGGGCGGCGGATTTGGCGGCAAGGAAGGCAATGCCAGCATCTTCAGCCAGAGCGCGGCCCTGGCGGCGTTCAAGCTCAAGCGGCCGGTCAAGCTGCGCGTCAACCGCGACGACGACATGACCATCACCGGCAAGCGCCACGATTTCCGCATCGACTACGAGGTGGGCTTTGACGAGCGCGGCCGCATCCTGGGCGCGGACATCGTGCTGATGTCGCGCTGCGGTTACAGCACCGATTACTCGGGCCCGGTCAATGACCGCGCCTGCCTGCACATCGACAACTGCTACCACATCCCCGCCCTCAAGCTGATCAGCCACCGCTGCAAGACCCACACCCAGAGCGCCACGGCCTTCCGCGGCTTTGGCGGTCCGCAAGGCATGTTCGGCATCGAGACGGTGATCGAGGACATTGCCAGCACCCTGGGCAAGGACCCGCTTGAGGTGCGCAAGCTCAACCTGTACCAGGACCCGGCGGTCAGCGGCACGAGCGACACCATGACCACCCAGTACAACCAGCTGATCGAGGACTGGGTGGGCGACAAGGTGGTGGCGCAGGTCGAGGCCGAGTCCCGCTACGCCGAGCGGCGCGCGCAGGTGCAGGCCTTCAATGCCCGCAACCAGCGACGCAAGCGCGGCCTGTCGCTGGTGCCGCTCAAGTTTGGCATCAGCTTCACGGCCACCCACCTCAACCAGGGCGGTGCCCTGCTGGTGATCTACATGGACGGCTCGGTCAGCGTCAACCATGGTGGCACCGAGATGGGCCAGGGCCTGAACACCAAGATGGCGCAGGTCGCCGCCGACGGCCTGGGCATCAGCGTCGAGAAGGTGCGCGTGACCGCCACCGATTCGCAAAAAGTGCCCAATGCCTCGGCCACCTCCGCTTCCAGCGGTGCCGACATCAACGGCGCGGCGATCATGAACGCCACCGCCCAAATGCGCGAACGCCTCAAGCCGGTGGCCGCCCGACTTTTGGGCTGCGAGCCCGAGGCCGTGAGCTTTGCCAACAACGCCGCCCATGGCGGTGGCAAGTCGGTGCCCTGGGCCGACCTGACCAAGCAGGCCTGGCTCGATCGCGTGGGCCTGTCGGTCACGGGCTTTTACATGACGCCCGAGATCAAGTACGACTTCACCACCCTCAACGGCCGTGCGTTTTACTACTACTGCTACGGCGCAGCGGTCTCGGAGGTCGAGATCGACACCCGCACCGGCGAGTGGTGGCTGCTTGGCGTGGACATCGTGCACGACGTGGGCCAGAGCATCAACCCGGCGCTGGACCGGGGCCAGATCGAAGGCGCTTACATCCAGGGCATGGGCTGGCTGACCATGGAAGAGTGCATCTGGGACAAAAAGGGCAAATTGCTCACCCACGGCCCCAGCACCTACAAGATCCCGGTGGCCGGCGATGTGCCCGAGCACTTCAAGGTGAGCCTGTTCGACAACCAGAACCTCAAGCCCACGCCCTTTCGCAGCAAGGCCACCGGCGAGCCGCCGCTGATGCTGGCGCTCTCGAGCTTTTTTGCCCTGCGCGACGCCGTGTCGGCCGCGGCCGGCGGCAAGGCCCTGGTGCAGCTGGACGCCCCGGCCACCCCGGAGCGCATCCTGCTGGCCTGCGAGCGCGCCAAGGCCCAGGCCAGCGCCTGACGCCGCGCCGCCCTGGCCTCGTGCCGGGGCCAGGCGCGGGCGCATGGACCTTGTCAAGGCCAGCACCTTTGCCAAGGGCGGCTTGGCGTCCCTGCCCTGCGGGGGGCTGGCTGGGGCCTAGCGTTGCCCCTCGGTGAGGGTGTCCAGTTGGAAGCGGCCGCTCTGGTCCCACAGCCACACATCGGTCCAGACCACGGGGCCCAGGTGGCGGGCGACCGGGTAGGGGGCGGCCTGGCGGACCAGGGTTTCGATCTCGCGCATGACCTGCGGCACATGCTGGGGTGCGCGCAGCCATTGCAGGCGCTCCACGCGGCCGTGGCGGTCCAGGTGCACATCGAGCACGCCCACCGCCTGCAACATGGGCGGCAGCATGCCGCTGTAAATGCGTTGGGGATAGCGCCGGTAAATGTGGCTGGCGGCATCACGCCGGTAGGCTTTGGGATCGCGCGCCAGCGAGGTGGCCATGGGGTCGGCCGGCACCGGGGCCGAAGGCATGGCGGGTGCAAGCCGTGGTGGCGCCTCTGCCTTGGGCACCGGGGCCGGGGTGGGCAAGGGGGCAGGGGATGTCCGCACCGGCTCCGGCGACACGGGCACCTCCACCACCTCGGGCCTGGGCGCCGGCGTTCGCGGCCCCAGGGCACAGGCCGACAGGAGCAAGGACAGACTGGTCAGCGCCCATTGGCGCCAGCTTGGGACAGAAGATTCTGGATCGCGCATGGCCCCATCATGCCCCAAGCCATGTGCTTTGGCATACTCGGCACATGTTCAAGTGGGCCCACGCCCGACACCGCGCATGCCCATCGCCCCCGCATCCCCCGCTGCCCACCCGTTGCCGCCCGCCGGAGCCGACTGGCCCGACCTCGCCTTGCAGGCGCTTGCCTTGGCGAGCGGGGTGTTGGTCACTGTGGCCGAGGTGCGCGGTTCGGCACCGCGCGGGCCCGGGACCTGCATGCTGGTGCAGGACGAGGCGGTGTGGGGCACGATCGGCGGCGGTCACCTGGAGTTCGAGGCCATGGCGCATGCGCGGGGCCTGTTGGCGGGGCAAGCCTTGCCCGATACCCGTTCGTTTGCGCTGGGCCCCAGCCTGGGCCAATGCTGCGGCGGCGCCGTCCGCCTGAGCTTTGAGCGGGTGGACGCGCGCGCGATCCCCAGCCTGCGGCCGCGCCTGCTGCCGCCCGCCACCCCGGTCGCGCTGTTTGGCGGCGGGCATGTCGGCCACGCCCTGGTGCAGGCCCTTCTGCCGCTGCCGTTTGACCTGCACTGGATCGACAGCCGCGAGGGGATTTTTCCGGCCGATCTGCCCGCACGGGTGCGCACCGAGCACGCCGAGCCGGTGCAGTCCGCCGTGCCCGATCTGGCCCCGGGCAGCCATGTGCTGATCATGAGCTTCAGCCATGCCGAGGACCTCGACATCCTCATCGCCTGCCTGCAACGGCAGCGCCGCCAGCAGGACCTGGCCATGATCGGCCTGATCGGCAGCCAGACCAAGTGGGCGACCTTTCGCCACCGCCTGGAGGCGCGGGGTTTTGCGCCCGACGAGATCGCCGCGGTCACCTGCCCGATCGGGCTGCCGGGCATCACGGGCAAGGCACCGGCGGTGATTGCCGCGTCGGTGGCGGCGCAGTTGCTGATGGCCGTGGGCTAAGCGGTCCTTGGGTTTACCCTAGGACTGCACCCCTTTCGCAGACGCATCAAACTGTATACACTCCAGTGCACGGGTCGCAGCGGCGCATTCGAAGGCACAGTGCCTGATATGTTCGCGGCCAAATTCTGCTCACAGAGCCCGCGGTGGTGAGCAGTCTGGAGAATACCCGCATGGAAGCATACATTCTCGACTGGGCCAACCTGCTGCTGCGTTGGCTGCATGTGATCACCGCCATCGCATGGATCGGCTCCTCGTTCTACTTTGTCTTTCTTGACAACAACCTGATCAAACCGACCTCGCCCGATCTGCTGGAAAAAGGCGTGGACGGGGCGATGTGGGCGGTGCACGGCGGGGGCTTCTACAACCCCCAGAAGTACATGGTGGCGCCCAAGAAGATCCACACCAAGCTGCACTGGTTTTACTGGGAGAGTTACTCGACCTGGCTGAGTGGCTTTGCGCTCTTTACGGTGCTCTACCTCTGGAACGCGGGCACCTTTCTGGTCGACAAATCGCTGATGGATTGGGCGCCCTGGCAGGCCGGCCTGGCCGCCTGCGCCATGTTGGTGGCCTTCTGGTTGGTCTACGACACCGTGTGCCGGATCTTTGGCTTTCGCGAGAACGGCGAGCGCACCGTGGCCCTGCTGATGATCGTGGTGGTGGCCTTTGCCTGCTGGCTGGCCAACCAGCTCTTTGCCGGCCGCGCCGCCTTCTTGCTGGTGGGCGCGATGATTGCCACCGCCATGAGCGCCAACGTGTTCTTCTGGATCATTCC
>JBEBDJ010000021.1:0-6760 GCA_041157045.1 Pseudomonadota bacterium | reverse complement strand
GGTTTCAGCCCAATTGGGAAGCCTTTTCCATCTTGACGGCGGCAACATCCACACCTACCACCGGATGATTCAGCACATGGATGAGGGCATCGGCTGGGTGGTGGAAGCGCTGCGCAAAACCCAACAACTCGACAACACCCTCATCGTCTTCACCAGCGATAACGGTGGCGAGCGTTTTTCTGACAACTGGCCCCTGGTCGGTGGCAAGATGGATCTCACCGAGGGGGGTATCCGGGTGCCCTGGGTGGCCCATTGGCCCTCGGTCATCCCAGCGGGCAGCGTCAGCGCACAACCGTGCATGACCATGGACTGGTCGGCCACGCTGCTGGATGTCGGCGGTGGCACGCCGCATCCCGACTACCCGCTCGATGGCGTATCGCTTTCGAATGTCTTGCGCGCGCCTGAGCACACATTTGAGCGGCCTCTTTTTTGGCGGATGAACCATCGACAACAGCGGGCCATGCGGCTTGGGGACTGGAAGTACCTCAAGGTTGATCAGCACGAGTACCTGTTTCATCTGGCCAGCGACGAACGAGAGCGGGCCAATCTGGCGATGCGCGAGCGCGGGCGGTTTGAGGCCATGCGTCACCAATACCTGCAGTGGGAAGCAACCATTCCTCCGATTCCTGACGATGCAGCCGTCAGCACTGGTTATTCGACACAAGACATGCCCCAGCGCTGATCCCCAACCACCACAACAACAGGAGACAACATGAGAATTCATCAATACCTGACTTGGGCAGCGTGTTCTCTGGCTGCAGCTTGGGCAAATGCCCAGTCTTGGCCTGACAAGCCTGTCAAATTGATCGCCCCTTCCACAGCGGGAGGGCCGCCCGATCTGTACGCCAGGGCATTGGCTGATCACATGAGCAAGGTGTTTGGCCAGCCATTTGTGGTCGAAAACGTCCCGGCAGGGGGCGGCATGCTGGCTGCGCAGCAAGTCATGCGTGCCACGGCGGATGGCCATGTGCTGCTGGTCAACACGGCGGGCATGATGACCATTACCCCCAACGCCAACCCCAAGGCCCAGTACAAAGCTGGCGACTTTGCACAGATCTGCCAAGGGGTTGACGCTGCGCTGGTGCTGGCGACCCAGGCACAGGCGGGCCCCAAGGACTATCGACAGCTGACCCAGTGGGTCAAGTCACAAAAAACACCGCCGACCTACTCCTCGTATTCGCCAGGCTCACCGGCTCATTTTCTGGGCTACCAATGGGCTGAATCGCTGAACGTGGACATGACGCACATCCCCTACAAAAGCAGTCCGCCACAAATCACCGACATGATCGGCGGGATCGCACCCTTGGGCTTTGTGCAAATCGCCACCGCAACGCCGCACATCAAGGCTGGGAAGTTGATCGCGCACGCCACGACAGGCGACAAGCGCTCGCCCAGCTTGCCGGAGGTGCCCACCGTCACAGAGCTTGGGCTGCCGCAATTGACCGCCTCGGTGTGGTTCGGTCTGTCCGCGCCCAAAGGCGTCCCTGCAGCCATTGTCCAGCGCCTGACCCTGGCGCATCAGCAAATGCTGGATTCCCCTGAATTCAAGACACGCATGGCGGCCTCAGGATTGAACCCGAGCCCCGATATCTGCGGGTCCGCCTTCCTCGAAAAGATGAATCGTGAGACAGATCGTTGGGCGCGTGTGGTCAAGGCCACAGGGTTTTCAGCCCTGGATTGAGCGCCCTTGGGGGGTGGCGCATGCCCTGGACACGGGCCGTCAGCGCCGCTTCACCCGGGCCGGCCACGAACCAGCAGTCCCGCCGATTCGCGCCCCCCTGCCCCGATCAAATCACATACCCGCCATTGGGGCTGATCACCTGGCCCACCAGGTAGTGGTCTTGTCCGGCCAGGAAGACCGCCAGGTTGGCGTACTCCTGCGGGCTGCCCAGGCGGCCGGCCGGGACCATCTGGAAGAGCTGGTGGTGTTGCGCCTCGGTGGCCTGGTTCAGGTAATCCTGAAACGGCGGGGTCAGCACGCCGCCGCAGGCGATGGCATTGACGTAGATGTTGGCGCCCGCCACATCCAGGGCGGTGGTCTGGGTCAGGCTGATCACGCCGGCCTTGGCCGCTGAGTAGCCTGGGCTGTGCATGCTGGCCGCGCCCATGCCCGCCACCGAGGCGATGTTGATGATGCGGCCCGAGCGCTGCGCCTGCATGTAACGCAAGGCCGCCCGGGTGCAATAAAACACCCCGTGCATGTTCACGCCCCACCACTTGAGCCAGTCCTCATCGCTCAAGCCGGCCACAATGCCCAGTGCCTGGCGCGGCATGGGCGTCGTCACATAGGCATAGTGCCGGTTGCGCCGCTCGGTCTCTTGGGGGGAATTGGGGATGCGCGCGGCGTTGTTGACCAGCACATCCACCGTGCCAAAGCGCTCGCCCGCCTGCGCAAACATCTGGTCCACGGCGGCGCTGTCGGACACATCACAGTGCAGGGCCAGGCAGGGGGCCCCCAAGGCGGTCAGGGCCGCCTCGGTGGCCTGCAGGGCCGCTGGGTTCACATCGCAAATCACCAGCGAGGCCCCTTCCCGGGCCATGGCCTGGGCAATGGTGCCGCCCAAGCCAAGCCCCGCACCGGTGACCAGCACCACCTTGCCTTGCAGCAGCATGGTCAATCACTCGGGCTTGTAGTTGACCGAGCGCAGCATCGCGCCCACCGAATCGAAATCCTCTTGCAGGCTCTTGGCCATTTGCTCGGGCGTGGGCGGGTTTTGCGTGTTCACGTTCAGGCCCACCGCCATCAGGCGATCGCGCACCCCGGGGGTGGCCATGGCCTTGAGGGCTTCTGCGCGCACGCGCTGCAGCGCGGCGTCCGGGTGGCCCGGCACGGCCCACAGGCCCAGCCAGGCCGTGCGCGTCATGTCCTTGTAGCCCAGCTCGGCCATGGTGGGCACATCGGGCAAGACATGCGAGCGCTGCGGGCTCGTGACCGCAAATGCGCGCAGCTTGCCGCCGCGGATATTGGGCACCGATGTGGCCAGGCCATCAAACATGAACTGCACCGAGCCCCCGATCACGTCCTGCAAGGCCGGCGGCGAGCCCTTGTAGCCCACGTGGTTCATGTCCAGACCGGCCAGCTGATTAAGCTGCAGGCCCAGCACATGCGAGAGCGTGCCCGGCGTGTACGACGCAAAGTTGATCTTGCCCGGATTGGCCTTGACGTAGGCAATCATTTCCTTGAGGTCCTTGGGCGGCAAGGCGGCGTTGCCCACCAGCACCAGGCCCCCGCCGGCCAGCTCCACCAGCGGCTTGAGGTCTTTGAAGGGGTCGTACTTGGGCTTGATGGAATGGGGCAGCTCGGTCACCAGGGCATTGACCGACAGCAAGTAGGTGTGGCCGTCCTTGGGGGCCGAGAGCATGGCGTCCATGGCAATCGCACCGCCCGCGCCGGGCTTGTTGTCGATCACCACGGGCTGGCCCATGCTGGTGGACATGGCATTGCCCACCAGGCGGGCAATGATGTCGGCGGTGCCACCGGCCGGTGCACCCACCACGATGCGGATCGGCCGATCGGACAGGGGCTGCGCCGTGGCCGACAGGCCCAGGGTGCCAAGGGCCAGACCCAGCGCCAGGCAGGCGCGGCGGTGGGCAGAAAAAACGCGGGAAATGGGGGTCATGGATGTCTCCTGTAGAGGGTCAACAATCGGGGATCAGGCGTGGCGCATGGGGACGCCGCGTTCGCCCGGGCGGCGATTGGGCGCATACCCCAATTTGGCCAGGGTCTCGTCGGGATTCTTGTAAAACTGGCCAATCTGGTAAATCTCGCGGGCCTCGTCGCCGTTGGCCACCTCGCGGTTGAGCAGCCGGGCCTGCTTGACCATGTGCTCGACCTGCTGCACCGAGGTCATTCGCCCACGGTGCGGCCCATTGAGGGTGTCCTCGATGCCGCAGCGCACATGCAGGCCCAGCGCAATCGCCATGGCCATCATGGGGTAGATGTGGCGGTTGAGGGTTTCGATGGTCAGGACCGCGCCATCGGGCACGCGGCGCACAAACTCCAGCATGTCGGCGGGGTTCAGGCCCGCCGCGCCGCCGCCAATGGCCACGTAGTTGAGGATCAGGGGCCCGTTGTAGTGGCCACGGCGGATCAGGCGCTCGACCGTCTCGAGCTGGTGGATCGTGCCCAGCATGAAGTGCGGCTGAATGCCGGCGTTGACCAGGCGGCGGATGTGCTCCTTGTGCCAGCTGGGGTTGGACGGCACGATCATGTCCTGGTAGGCCGCCTGCAACTGCGGGTTGTCAAAGGACGTGCCGTCGGTGTCCCCGGCCATCATCAGCTCCATGATGTTCATCTGCATGGTGTTGATGGCCACCGTCACCTGGTCGGGCACGGGCTGCAGATCGGCCAACATGTGGCGCGTGTCATCCGACAGCCACTTGGCGGCCTGGCCATCGTCCTCGGGCGCAAACGAGATCGAGCCGCCCACTTGCAGCACCATCTTGGGCACCGCCTCGCGCAGGCGGGCCAGCATCTCGTTGAACATGGACAGGCGCTTGCTGCCCTTGCCGTCCATTTCGCGCACATGCACATGCAGCACGGTGGCGCCGGCGTTGTAGCAATCCACCGCTTTCTGGATCTGCTGGTCCATGGTGACCGGGATGTCGTCGCTGTCGCCCGGGACCCATTGCGGGCCATAGGGGGCGACCTGGATCACCAGCTTGGGTTGGTGCTCGGGCAGGAGGGAGTCGTCAAGAAATTGCATGGTGGGGTCTCGTCAAACAGGGGGTCAGGTCTTCTGGCCACGGGCGGCCATTTCTTCGAGCAGGATGGGCGCGCCCATGCTCATGGTGTGCAGGCCCAGCACCGAGGTCAGCTGCAGCACGGCGGTGATTTCCTCCACCGTCACGCCCAGGTCCAAGGCCTTGCGGATGTGGGTGCGCACACCGGGGGCGTACATGTGCGTGCAGGAGGCGTCGACGGCGATGGCAATCAACTCATAGGTCTTGGGGTCCAGCACATGCATGGCATGCGTGCCCATGGTCAGGAACTTCTCCATCCAGACATCGTCGACCTGCGCAATCGGGTCCCAGTTCGGGTTCCAGCGGCCGTGGGCCCGCAGGGTGTCGCTGATAGGGGTGGGGGTGGCGTTGGGATCGTGTGACATTTCTGGCGCGGATGCGTTGAACACGTCACCAGTATTGGCACGGCGGGCCAGCGCCAATTGACATAAAGGGACATTGACTTACCATATTGAGACATTCCGGGAATTCCCTATGCCCACCCTCACCCGCAGCGCCAGCCTGACGGACTTCAGCAAGATCGCGACGCAATGCGGCCTGGACCCGATCGCCCTGGTGCGCCGTGTGGGCCTGCCCATCAAGTGCCTGAGCGATCCGGACATGAAGGTCGAGGCCACGGCCGTGGGCAAGCTGCTCGAGATTGCGGCCAAGGAGGCCAACGAGCCGGCCTTTGGCTTGCGCATGGCCGAGTCGCGCCAGCTCTCCAACCTGGGCGCGCTGGGATTTTTGCTGCGCGACGAGCCGACCCTGCGCCACGCCCTGGACGCCATCGTGCGCCACATCCGCGTGCACAACGAGGCCCTGGTGGTTCAGGTGGAAGAGGCCGAAGACCTGGTGTTCATCCGCGAGGCCTTTGTGGCCGACCATGACGGCACCATGCGCCAGGGGGCCGAGCTGGCCCTGGCCGTGACCCACCGCTTGCTCACCCAGTTCATGGGGGTGACATGGCGCCCCCGCCTGATCTGCCTGGCCCACAGCGCGCCGGCCAACCGCAGCGTCCATTACCGGCTGTTTGGCGATCGACTGGCCTTTGGGCAAGAGTTCAACGGCATGGTCTGCAACCGCAGCGACCTGGAAAAGCCCAACCCCAGCGCCGACCCCATCATGGCCCGGTACGCGCAAGAGCTGGTGGTGGCGCAGGCGGTGAGCGCGCCCACCTTTGCCGACCAGGTGCGGCAACTGATTTTGTACCTGCTGCCGCTGGGGCAATGCCGCGCCGAGGTGGTGGCCCAGCAACTGGGCTGCGACCGCCGCACCCTCACCCGGCGCCTGGCCGCAGAGGCGACGGGGTTTCAGACCCTGGTGGACGAACACCGGCGCCACATGGTGGGCCAGTTTCTGCAAGACGCATCGCGGCCGCTGTCCGAGGTGTCGGGGCTGCTGGGGTTTTCGGCGCCGAGCGCGTTCTCGCGCTGGTACCGGGGGCAGTTCGGGGCGTGTGCGCGGCGGCGGCCTTGACAGCGGGTACCCCGCCAGCAGCGCCCAAGCCGCCTTTTCGACACATACCAAAGTCTAATTCAACACCAAGCGCTGGCGCGCGCCCCATGCCCGGGGCCCACGCGCCTGGCAGCGATCCTTGATTTCGGTTTTGGGGGAAATGTCGATGCGCACATGGGAACGCCGGGCCCTGAGGGTGGATGGGCACACCGTCATGACCTTCAGCCTGGGCGATGGGCCCCGCACCTTGATGCTGGTGCATGGCGGCCCGGGCTGCCCCTCGCTGTATTTGCGGGACAGCCACGAGGCCTTGGCCAGCGCGGGGTGGCGGCTGGTGACCTGGGACCAACTTGGATGCGGGGAGTCGCCCTGCGCCCCGGGCGCTGTGGCCTGGTCACTGGAGCGCTCGGTGCACGAGATGGAGGCGGTGCGCCTGGGCCTCGGCCTTGGGCGCATCGATGTGCTGGGGCAATCGTGGGGCGGGGTGCTGGGCCTGGAGTATGTGCTGCGCCATCGCTCAAACGTGGAGCGCCTGGTGGCAGCCGACACCGCATTTGACCTGCCCCGCATGCAACGGGGC
>JBEBDJ010000020.1:0-4642 GCA_041157045.1 Pseudomonadota bacterium | reverse complement strand
CCGCTGCAGCAATCCTGGGTGGCGCGCATCGGCCCGGGCTGCCCGGTCAATGTGAGCGCGCTGACCCTCTCGCCCCATGTGGGCGCGCACGCCGATGCGCCCTTGCACTACGACCCGCAGGGCGCGGCCGTGGGCACGCTCGATCTGGCGCCCTACCTGGGCCCTTGCCGCGTGATCCACGCCATCGGCCCCGACCCGCTGGTGCGCTGGGCCGATCTGGCGCACGCCCTGCACGCGCTGCCCCCTCGGGTGCTCATCCGCACCTGCGCGCGCTACCCGCTGGACGCGTTTGACGCGCAGCTGCGCGCCCTCGACCCCATGCTGCTGCAGGCGCTGGCCGAGCGGGGCGTGCGCCTTGTGGGGGTGGACAGCGCCAGCGTCGATCCGGCCGAGAGCAAGGGCTTGCTGGCCCATCAGGTGCTGCGCCAACACGACCTGCGGGTGCTCGAAAACCTGTGGCTCGACGCCGTCCCCGAGGGCGACTACGAGCTGATCGCCCTGCCCCTCAAACTCATGCACGCCGACGCCAGCCCAGTGCGGGCCATTTTGCGTGCCCTGCCCACCTGAACCATGATCACCTTGCAAGACTGCCAGGCCCACGACCGGGCCGACCCACTGGCGCCGCTGCGCGCGCAGTTTGACCTGCCCGACGGCGTCATCTACCTGGATGGCAACTCCCTGGGCGCCCTGCCCCGTGCCACCGCCGAGCGGGTGCAGCGCACCCTGCGCCAGGAGTGGGGCCAAGACCTCATCCAGAGCTGGAACAGTGCCGGCTGGTTTGCCCAGCCGCTGGCCACGGGCGACAAGATCGCACGCCTGATTGGGGCTGGCCCCAACCAGGTGGTGGCCGCCGACACCACCTCGGTGAACCTGTACAAGGCCTTGAGCGCCGCCATCGGGCTGGCGCGTGCGGCCGACCCTGCGCGCCGGCGCATCGTGAGCGAGCGCAGCAATTTCCCGACCGACCTCTACATTGCCGAGGCGCTGTGCCGCGAGCACGGCATGGTCCTGCAACTGGTGCATGCCGACGAGTTGCCGCAGGCCCTGGACGAACAGGTCGCGGTCCTGATGCTCACCCATGTGCATTACCGCAGCGGGCGCATGCACGACATGGCCGCGCTCAACGCCCGCGCGCAAGCCCTGGGCATCCTCACCGTCTGGGATCTGGCGCACAGCGCAGGCGCGGTCCCGGTGGATTTGCTGGGCAGCGGGGCCGATTTTGCGGTGGGCTGCGGCTACAAATACCTCAATGGCGGCCCGGGTGCGCCGGCTTTTGTCTGGCTGCACCCGCGCCACCATGCGCAGGCCTGGCAACCGCTGGCCGGCTGGTGGGGCCATGCGCGGCCCTTTGGCTTCTCGCCACATTACGAGCCCGCGCCCGGCATCGCGCGCTTTCAGTGCGGCACCCAACCCATGCTGAGCCTGGTCGCCCTCGATGCCGGGGTCGACACCGTGCTGGCCGCCGAGGCCCTGGGCGGCATGGCCGCCCTGCGCCGCAAATCGCTGGCCCTGACCGAGCTCTTCATGCAGACCGCGCAAGACGAGCTGGCCGGCCACGGCGTGCAGATCGTCACGCCACAAGACCCGGCCGCGCGCGGCTCACAGGTCAGCCTGGTGCTGGACGCCGACGGCTATGCCGTCATGCAGGCGCTGATTGCGCACGGCGTGATCGGCGACTACCGCGCGGGCGACCCCGAAGCCCCGCACCCCGAGGACCGACTGGACCTGTTGCGCTTTGGCATGACACCGCTGTACCTGCGCCACACCGACGTCTGGCAGGCCGTGCAGACCCTGCGCCAGATCCTGGACCAGGGCCTCTGGCGCGATCCGCGCCATGCCCGCCGCCACGCCGTCACCTGAGCCACGACCATGCCAGCGCCCCCCCAGTGCCCCGCCCACGGCGGATTCAACGCACCCGACCCGCACGACCCCCGTGCGCGCATCGTGCACGAGGAACACGCCACGCTCGACTTTGGCGAGCGCATGAGCTATGGCGACTACCTGCAGCTCGACGCCATCCTCAATGCCCAGCATCCGCGCTCGAGCGACCACAACGAGATGCTGTTCATCGTGCAGCACCAGACCAGCGAGCTGTGGATGCGGCTGATGCGCCACGAGCTGGAGGCGGCCATGGGCGCCATCCGGGGCGACGACCTGCCCAGCGCCTTCAAGATGCTGGCCCGCGTCTCGCGCATCATGGAGCAGCTGGTGCACGCCTGGGACGTGCTGGCCACCATGACCCCGTCCGAATACAGCGCCTTTCGCCCAGCGCTGGGGCAGTCCAGCGGCTTTCAGAGCTGGCAGTACCGCTGCATCGAATTTGCGCTGGGCAACAAGAACGCCGTCATGCTCCAGCCCCATGCGCATCGCCCGGACCTGCTGCGCATCGTGCAGGCGGCGCACGAGGCACCATCGCTCTATGACGAGTGCCTGGCCCTGCTGGCGCGGCGCGGCCTGCCCGTCCCGCCCGAGTGCCTGTCGCGCGACTGGCGCGTGCCGCACGAGGCCAGCGACGCGGTGCAAACGGCCTGGCTGGTGGCCTATCGCGATCCGCGCACGCACTGGGACCTGTACCAGCTGGGCGAGGAACTGACCGACCTGGAGGACGCCTTCCGCCTGTGGCGCTTTCGCCACCTCACCACCGTCGAGCGGGTGATCGGCTTCAAACGTGGCACCGGGGGCACCGGCGGCGTGGGCTATCTGCGCAAGATGCTCGACGTGGTGCTGTTCCCCGAGATCTGGTCGCTGCGCACCGCCTTATGAGGCGCTGCCCGACTGCAGATGCTGGTACTTGGCCAGCAGGGTCTCGCGCGACTCCACCCGCAAGGGGTCGACCGGGATGCAGGCCACCGGGCAGACCTGCACACACTGCGGCTCATCGAAGTGGCCCACGCACTCGGTGCAGCGATCGGGGTTGATCTGGTAGATCTCGGGGCCCAGAAAAATCGCCTCGTTCGGGCACTCGGGCTCACAGACATCGCAGTTGATGCATTCGTCGGTGATCATCAAGGCCATGTGCAAGGTCTCCGGGTCGGTCGGTGGTGGGCAGGCCCCGATTATCCGCCAGCGGCCGCGACGGCCCGGCGACAGGGTCTTGGCCGCATCGGCGCCTAAAATGGCCGGGTGAACGATCTCCTCAACGCCGACCTGCACTGCCACTCGCGCTACTCCGACGGCACCCTGGGCCCCCAGGAACTGGCCGCGCGGGCACACGCCAACGGCGTGCAGCTGTGGGCCCTGACCGACCACGACGAGGTCAGCGGTGTGCCCGAGGCACAGCAAGCCGCGGCAGCCCTGGGCCTGCGCTTTCTGGCCGGGGCCGAAATCTCGGTCACCTTTGCCGGCGAGACCGTGCACATTGTGGGCCTGGGTCTGGACCCACATCATCCGCCCTTGGTCGAGGGCCTGGCACGCACCCGCAGCGGTCGCACCCAGCGCGCCCGCGAGATGGCCGATGACCTGCAGCGGCGCGCCGGCCTGGCCGGTTGCTACGAAGGGGCGCTGCGCCATGTGGGCAATCCCTCGCTGATCTCGCGCACGCATTTTGCGCGCCACCTGGTCGAGACCGGCGTCTGCCGCGACACGCACGAGGTCTTTCGCCGCTTTCTCACCGACGGCAAACCCGGCCATGTGCCGCACCGCTGGGCCAGCCTGCGCGATGCGGTGCAGTGGATCACCGGCGCCGGCGGCGTGGCCGTGATCGCCCATCCGGCCCGCTACAACTTCAGCGCCAATGCCGAGTACGCGCTGTTCACCGAATTCAAGGCCCATGGTGGCCAGGGGGTCGAGGTGGTCACCAGCAGCCACAGCGACGCCGAGGCCTTGCGCTACGCCGACATGGCGCGCGAGTTTGGCCTGGCCGCCTCGCGCGGCAGCGACTTTCACAGCCCGAGCGAGAGCCGCACCGAGCTGGGCGCCCTGCCCTGGCTGCCGGGCCACCTGACCCCGGTGTGGTCGCTGCTGGCGGAGCGCATTCAGTGAGCCAGGCGCAGGCCTCCCGCACCCTGGCCGGCATCGGCTTCATGTTGCTGGCGGTGGCCTGCTTTGCCGCCCTGGACACCACCTCCAAGCACCTGGGCGCGCAATTGCCCCTCTTGTTGGTGCTGTGGTGGCGCTACCTGATCCAGTCCCTCATCAGCACCGCCGTGCTCGCGCGCGGTCGTGGCGGTGCCATCTGGCGCACCCGCCGCCCCGGCCTGCAACTGCTGCGCGGCTTGCTGCTGGCCCTGTGCTCTTTGCTGGCCTTGGCCAGCTTGCAGGTGATGACGGTGGGGGACTTCACCACCATGGTGATGATCTCGCCCCTGGTCATCTCACTGGCGGCGACGCTGCTCATGCACGAACCCGTGGGCGCACGCCGCTGGGCCCTGCTGCTGGCCGGTTTTGCCGGCGCCCTGCTGATCCTGCGCCCGCAGCCCGGTGGCCAGATGCACTGGGGCCTGCTGCTGCCCGTTTTGCTGATCATCATCAACACCGGCTTTCAGCTGCTCACCCGCAAGCTGGCGCAGACCGAGTCCAGCATCACCACCCAGCTCTACACCGGCTGGACCGGCATGGCCCTGGCCAGCCTGGCCCTGCCCTGGGTCTGGCAGTGGCCAGCCGAGCCGCTGCAATGGACCTTGCTGGCCTTCACCGGCCTGGC
>JBEBDJ010000019.1:0-8985 GCA_041157045.1 Pseudomonadota bacterium | reverse complement strand
AATGGCAACGCCAATGGCATGCAGCCCTGCTGTATCCAGCCCTGGTGATGGCGGTGGCGCTGGCGGTGTTGGCGCTGATGCTGCTGGAGGTGGTGCCGGTGTTCGAGGGTCTGTTTGCGGGCAGTGGGCAGGCCTTGCCCGCTGCGACCCAGTGGCTGGTGAACGCCAGCCACTGGCTACGCAGCGCAGGCCTGCTGGGCCTGTTGGCCTTGCTGTCCTTGGGCCTGGGGACCGCGGCATGGGCCCAGCGGCGCGGCCGACTGGCCGACTGGCGCGAGGCCTGCTGGCTGGCCTTGCCCGGACTGTCGGGTCTGGCGCATCTGGGCGCGGCAGCGCGCTGGAGCCAGACCTTGTCGAGCCTGCTCGCGCATGGCGTGCCCATGGCCGAAGCCTTGCCCAGCGCCGCGCGGGCCAGTGGACTGCGCCACTGGCAGCGCCTGGGCGAGCAGTGGCGCACGCGCCTGTGGCACGGGGCGCGCTTGTCCGAGGCCATGCGCGACGCCGCGCACCTGCCGCCGCTCTTGCAGCCCCTGTGCGCCACCGGAGAGGACAGTGGCCAGCTGGCCGCCATGCTGGGGCAAGCCGGTGAGCTGTTGCAGGCACAGTGGCAGCAGCGCCTGCAAACCCTCACCCGCCTGCTGGAGCCAGCACTGATGCTGGGGCTGGGGGGTCTGGTGGGCGGTATGCTCATGGCCCTGTACCTGCCGATCTTTCAACTCGGTCAGGCCCTTTGACAACAAGGACGCCAACATGGTCTGGGACGCGCTGCTGGTGCTGTGGTTTGCCCTGCTGGGGCTGGCGCTGGGCAGCTTTCTGAACGTGGCCATCGTGCGCCTGCCGCCGCGTTTGCTGGCACAAGAGCAAGGCCTGCCCCTGCCCAAGGCCACGCTGTGGGCGCCGCGCTCGCATTGCCCGCATTGCGGCCACCCCCTGGGTTGGCACGAGCTCTGGCCGGTGCTCAGCTTTGCCTGGCAGCGCGGGCGTTGCCGCCATTGCGCCACGCCCCTGTCCTGGCAGTACCCCTTGATGGAACTGGCGGCGGCGGCTTGCCTGCTGCTGGCCCTGGCCTGGCATGGGCCGGGCCCGGCCGCGTTGGCCTGGGGTGCCATGTCCGCGGTGCTCGTGGCCTTGGCCGTGATCGATCTGCGCACGCGCTTTTTGCCCAACGCCCTGACCTGGCCCCTCATCGCCGGCGGGGTGCTGGCCAGCGCCGCTGGGTGGACCGGGGTGGGCACGCTGGCGTCGCTGGCCGGTGCGGCCCTGGGCGGCGCTGCGCTGTGGGCGGTGGCCCGTGGATTTGAATGGCGCAGCGGCCGTGTGGGCCTGGGCGACGGCGACATCTGGCTGCTGGCCGCGCTCGGGGCCTGGACAGGTCCTGCCCCGCTGCCTGGGACGGTGCTGTTGGGGGCCTTGGCAGGATTGCTGTATGCCGGCTTGCTCAAAGCCCTGCGCCGTTGGCCCGAAGACGGCTATATTCCGTTCGGACCCGCGCTGATGCTTGGCGCGGCCTTGCACGCCGGCTTGGGTGTGCCCGCATTCCTTCGCCCATGAACCCCACCGCTTCAACCTCGCCCTCTTCACGCACCTGGCGCATCGGCCTGACCGGCGGCATCGGCAGCGGCAAAAGCACGGTGGCCGGCATGCTCCGCGAACTGGGCGCGGCCGTCATCGACGCCGACGCCATCTCGCGCGGGCTCACCGCCGCGGGCGGTGCGGCCCTGCCCGAGATTGCGCGCCAGTTTGGCACGCACATGATCGGCGCCGATGGCGCGCTCGACCGCAGCGCGATGCGCCAGTTGGTGTTTGCCGACCCGGCGGCGCGCCAGCGCCTGGAAGCCATCATCCACCCGCTGGTGGGCCAGCAGACCGCCGAGCGCGCGCAGGCCGCGCTGGCCCAGGGCTGCCGCGTGCTCGTGCACGATGTGCCCCTGCTGGTGGAGGCGGGCGAGCGCTGGCGCCGCCAGCTCGACCGCGTCTGGGTGGTCGATTGCGAGGAGGCAACGCAGCGCGAGCGCGTGATGGCGCGCAGCGGTCTGAGCGCGGCCGAGGTGCAGGCCATCATCGATCAGCAGGCGCGGCGCCAGCAGCGCCTGGCCTGTGCCGATGGGGTCATCCGCAACGAGGGCCTGGACCTGGCCGCCCTGCGCGAGCAGGTGCAACAGGCGTGGCAACACATGACGTATCATTGACGCACAGGAAATGCCGGCGTGATCCTCTACGAGTACCCCTTCAACGAACGCATCCGCACCTATTTGCGGTTGCAACACCTCTTTCGGCGCCTGGAGCAGCTGCTTGGGCGAGACGACGCCATCGACCACCACTTTGCGCTGGTGACGCTGTTCGAGATCCTCGAGGTCAGCGCCCGCACCGAGCTCAAAGGCGAGGTGCTCAAGGACATCGAGCGCCAGCGCCAGGTCTACAGCGGCTACCGCGGCAATCCCGCCATTTCCGAGCAGGCCCTCGACGCCCTGCTCGGCCAGCTCGACGGCCTGTTTGACGCGCTCAACACCCTCGAAGGCAAGATGTCGCAGCCGGTGCTGGACAACGAATTTCTGAATGCCTTGCGCAGCCGCTCGATCATCCCTGGCGGCACCTGCGAGTTCGACCTGCCCGCCTACCACGCCTGGCAGCACCACGCCCCCGAGCTGCGCCGCGCCGATCTGCAGCAATGGGTGGCCGGCTACGCCCCGCTCGTCAAGGCCATCGACATGCTGCTGCAAATGCTGCGCCAAAGCG
This sequence comes from Pseudomonadota bacterium, assembly GCA_041157045.1. Classification (GTDB taxonomy): domain Bacteria; phylum Pseudomonadota; class Gammaproteobacteria; order Burkholderiales; family Burkholderiaceae_C; genus Limnohabitans_A. The sequence continues at coordinate 6,249 of JBEBDJ010000019.1, read as the reverse complement.
GTCAACGCCAGAAGGTGGTGACGCAACAGGGCGTGCTGCAGCAGAACCTGCCGCAAGGCCGTCAATTCCAGCTGCTGCGCATGCGCCTGGACCCGTCTCTGGGCCTGATCCCCGAGATCAGCTGCAACCGGCTGCTGGTGGTCATCCGCATGATGCGCGCCCAGCCCGATGGCCGCCTGCAAGCGGTCACCGAGGACGTGGACTTCGAGATGAGTCTGTGCGCCTGAGGCGCCTGGGGGGTTCGATGAGCGCCAGCACCGAAGCCGTTCCGCCGCGCACCGTGCGCTGCCCCGCCTGCACAGGCCCCAGCCTGTACGCCAGCCAGAACCCTTACCGGCCGTTTTGCAGCGCGCGCTGCAAGGGTGTGGACCTGGGGGCCTGGGCCAGCGAAAGCTACAGCCTGCCCGAGCAGGACAGCGACCCCTTGTCCGAAGCGCCGCCGGCCCCTGGCGGCTCAGGCGTGGGTCGGGCCTGAAAAGCCCCGCTCCTGGGCCAACCACTGCAGCACCGGCACCGTGCCGGGCAGCACCGGCTGCACCGACACCGGCAGCTGGTTCCACGACCAGGACTGGCCCTCGCGCATCTGCAGCGCGCCGTCCCAGGCGCTCACTTTGCAAAAGTGCAGGCGCACCAGCGCGTGCGGGTAGTCGACCAGCTGCTCGCGCCAGGGCTGGGCCTCGCGCACCACAATCCCCAGCTCCTCGTGCAACTCGCGGGTCAGGGCCTGCAGCACGCTCTCGCCGGCCTCCAGCTTGCCGCCCGGGAACTCCCAGTAGCCGTCGTAGACCTTGCCGCTGGGGCGTGAGGTCAGCAAGAAGGCGCCGTCGGGCTGGATCAGCACGCCCACCGCCACATCGACCACGGGCCGCTCGGGGCCGCCCTCGCGGGCGCGCTCGCCGTCGGCCACCAGCAGGCCGGACGCGCTCATGCCACCCGGTCGAGCCGGCCCATGAAATCGCGCGAGAACTGCCAGGCCACGCGGCCGCTGCGCGAGCCACCGCGCTCGAGCGACCACAGCAAGGCCTCGGGGCGCGCGGCCTCGATTTGCGCGGCGCTGGCGCCCAGGGCCCCCAGCCACTGCGCAACGATGCTGAGGTACTCGTCCTGCGAGAAGGGATAGAAGCTGATCCACAGGCCAAAGCGCTCGGACAGCGAGATCTTCTCTTCCACGCCCTCGCCCGGATGCACCTCGCCGTCGTCGGTGTGGGTGTAGGTGGCGTTCTCGTGGTGGTACTCGGGCAGCAGGTGACGGCGGTTGCTGGTCGCGTAGATCAGCACATTGGGCGTGGCCGCTGCGACGGTGCCGTCCAGAATGGACTTGAGGGCCTTGTAGCCGGGCTCGCCGTCTTCAAAGCTCAGGTCGTCGCAGTAGACAATGAATTTTTCGGGGCGACCGGCCACCACCTCGATGATGTCGGGCAGGTCGACCATGTCGTCCTTGTCGACCTCGATCAGGCGCAAGCCCTGGGGCGCGTAGGCGTTCAGGCAGGCCTTGATCAGCGAAGACTTGCCGGTGCCGCGCGCGCCCGTCAGCAGCACATTGTTGGCGCTGCGGCCGGCCACAAACTGCTCGGTGTTGCGGCGCAGTTTTTCTTTCTGGTCGTCAATCTCTTGCAGGTCCTCGAGCTGCAGCGGCGCCACATGGCGCACCGGTTCGAGCACGCCATGGCCCTGGCTGCGCTTGCGGTAGCGCCAGGCCACCGCCTGTGTCCAGTCGGGGGCACTCAGGGCTTGGGGAAGCACCGCCTCCAGGCGGGCCATCAGCTGCTCGGCACGCGCGAGCACTCGTTCCAGCGAATCGTTCATGGGGCTCAGGAGCGGTAGTCGGCGTTGATGCTCACATAGTCGTGGCTGAGGTCGCAGGTCCAGACGGTGTCGCTGGCGCTCCCGCGGCCCAGGCCCACGCGCACGGTGATCTCGCTTTGCTTCATCACGCGTTGGCCGTCTTCCTCGCGGTAGGCCGGGTGGCGGCCGCCGTCCTGCACCACATGCACATCGTCCAGGTGCAGGCTGATGCGGGTCTGGTCCAGGTCCTCGATGCCGGCATAGCCCACCGCGGCCAGGATGCGGCCCAGGTTCGGGTCGCTGGCGAAAAACGCGGTCTTGACCAGGGGCGAATGCGCAATCGCATAGGCCACCAGGCGGCATTCCTGCGCGTCACGCCCACCCTCGACCGCGATGGTGATGAACTTGGTCGCCCCCTCGCCGTCGCGCACGATGGCGTGTGCCAGCTGCTGCGCCACCTGGCGCAGGGCCGCCACCAGGGCCTGCCCCTCGGCGCTGTCCAGCGCGGTGATCGGCGCATGGCCGGCCTGGCCGGTGGCGATCAGCACAAAGGAGTCGTTGGTCGAGGTGTCGCCGTCGATGGTGATGCGGTTGAAGGACTGGTCGGCCAGCTCGCGCACCAGCTGCGGCAGCAAGGCCGGGGCGATGCAGGCGTCGGTGGCCAGAAAGCCCAGCATGGTCGCCATGTTGGGGCGGATCATGCCGGCGCCCTTGCTGATGCCGGTGATGTGGACCGCCTGACCGCCAATCTCCAGGCGCGCGCTGGCGGCCTTGGGCTGGGTGTCGGTGGTCATGATGCCCTCGGCGGCACGCGCCCAGTGATCGGGGCGGGCGTCGGCCAAGGCGGCAGGCAAGCCCGCCTCGATGCGCTCGATGGGCAGTGGCTCCATGATCACGCCGGTCGAGAAGGGCAGCACCTGCTCGGGGGCGCAGCCGATGTGCGCGGCCAGCGCGGCGGCCATGCGGCGCGCATGCGCCAGGCCGGGCGCGCCGGTGCCGGCATTGGCGTTGCCGGTGTTGATGACCAAGGCCCGGATGGCGGCGCCCGACTGCAGGTGCTCGCGGCAAACCTGCACCGGCGCGGCGCAATAGCGGTTGCGGGTGAAGACACCGGCCACGGCGCTGCCCTCGTCAAGGAGCAGCACGCTCAGGTCCTTGCGACCGGGCTTGCGCACATGCGCCTCGGTCACACCCAGACGCACACCGCGCACCACCTGCAGGCTGGCGGGATCAAGAGGAGGCAACAAAACAGACACGGCTCATCACTCCAGACAACATCAGTTCAACTGCCCGTGGCAGTGCTTGTATTTCTTGCCGCTGCCGCAAGGGCAGGGGTCGTTGCGGCCCACGCGCGGCACCTCGGCGGCCGCAGGGGCGCCACCGGCGGCACTCACCTGCGCCTGCCCGGTCTCGTCGGGCGCGCTGTAGGTCATGTTGCCGATGTTCTCGGCACGCGTCTCGATCGCCTGCGCCGCTTCCTGCGCCTGCTCGCCCGACTGCACCTGCACCGTCATCAGCACGCGGGTGACCTCGTTGCGCACGCTGTCGAGCATTTGCGCAAACAGCTCGAAGGCCTCGCGCTTGTACTCTTGCTTGGGCTGCTTTTGCGCATAGCCGCGCAGGTGGATGCCCTGGCGCAGGTAGTCCAGCGCCGCCAGGTGCTCGCGCCAATGGGTGTCCAGGGTCTGCAGCAGCACCATGCGCTCGAAGGGCGTGAACTGCGCTTGGCCCACATGCGCCACCTTGGCATCGAACGCGGCATGGGCCGCCGCCAGCACCTGGGTCAGGATGTCCTCGTCGGATACGTCCTGCGCCGACTGCAGCTGCGACTGCAGGTCCAGCGTGAGCTGCCAATCCTGCAGCAGCACCTTCTCCAGGCCCGGCAGGTCCCATTGCTCTTCAACCGATTCGGCCGGCACAAAGGCGCGCACCAGATCGGTCATGCAGCCCTCGCGCAGGGCGCGGATCTGCGCCGCCAGGTCCTGCGCGTCCAGGATGTCGTTGCGCTGCTGGTAAATCACCTTGCGCTGGTCGTTGGCGACGTCGTCGTACTCGAGCAGCTGCTTGCGGATGTCGAAGTTGCGCGCCTCGACCTTGCGCTGCGCGCTCTCGATGCTGCGCGTGACCATGCCGGCCTCGATGGCCTCGCCCTCGGGCATCTTCAGGCGATCCATGATGGCGCGCACGCGGTCGCCCGCAAAAATGCGCATCAGCGGATCGTCCAGGCTCAGGTAAAAGCGCGAGGAGCCCGGATCGCCCTGACGGCCCGAGCGGCCGCGCAGCTGGTTGTCGATGCGGCGCGACTCGTGCCGCTCGGTGGCGATGATGCGCAGGCCACCCTGGGCCACCACGCGCTCATGGTCCTCTTTCCATTTGGCCCGCAGGGCCTCGGCCTGCTGTGCGCGCGTGGCCTCGTCCAGCCCCTCCTGCGCCTCGAGCGCGGCAATGGCTTTTTCCACATTGCCGCCCAGCACGATGTCGGTGCCGCGGCCGGCCATGTTGGTGGCGATGGTGATGGCGCCGGGCGCGCCGGCCTGGGCCACGATGTCGGCCTCGCGGGCGTGCTGCTTGGCATTGAGCACCTGGTGCGCCAGGCCCGCCTGATCCAGCAGGCCCGAGATCAGCTCGGAGTTCTCGATCGACGAGGTGCCCACCAGCACCGGCTGGCCACGCTCGTGGCAGTCGCGGATGTCGTCGATGGCGGCCTTGTATTTTTCGGCGGCGCTTTTGTAGACGCGGTCGAGCTGGTCGTCGCGGCGGCTGGGCCGGTTGGGCGGCACCACCACGGTCTCGAGGCCGTAGATTTCCTGGAACTCGTAGGCTTCGGTGTCGGCCGTGCCGGTCATGCCCGAGAGCTTGCCGTAGAGGCGGAAGTAGTTCTGGAAGGTGATCGAGGCCATGGTCTGGTTCTCGGCCTGGATCGTCACGCCTTCCTTGGCCTCAACGGCTTGGTGCAGACCGTCGCTCCAGCGGCGCCCCGACATCAGGCGGCCGGTGAACTCGTCCACAATCACCACCTCGCCGTTTTGCACCACGTACTGCTGGTCGCGGTGGTACAGGTGCTGCGCGCGCAGCGCGGCATTGAGGTGGTGCATCAGCATGATGTGCGCCGGGTCGTACAGGCTGGCGCCCTCGGGCAGCAGTCCCAGCTGGGCCAGCACCTGCTCGGCCTTCTCGTGGCCCGACTCGGTCATGTGCACCTGGTGCGATTTTTCGTCGACCGTGAAGTCGCCCGGCTTGGTGATGCCCTCACCGGTGCGCGGATCGGCCTCGCCCTCCTGGCGCTCGAGCAGCGGCACGACCTGGCGCATGGCCTGGTACAGCGCGGTGTGGTCGTCGGCCTGCCCGCTGATGATCAGGGGCGTGCGCGCCTCGTCGATCAGGATCGAGTCCACCTCGTCGACGATGGCATAGGCCAGGCGCTTTTGCACCCGGTCCTGGGCCTCGTAGACCATGTTGTCGCGCAGGTAATCAAAGCCGAACTCGTTGTTCGTGCCGTAGGTGATGTCGGCCGCATAGGCCGCCTGCTTTTCCGGGCGCTGCATCTGCGGCAGGTTGATGCCCACGCTCAGGCCCAGGAAGTTGTAGAGCCGCCCCATCCACTGCGCATCGCGCTGGGCCAGGTAGTCGTTGACCGTGACCACATGCACCCCCTCGCCCTTGAGGGCATTGAGGTAGACCGGCAGCGTGGCGGTCAGCGTCTTGCCCTCGCCGGTGCGCATTTCGGCGATCTTGCCCTGGTGCAGGGCAATGCCGCCCAGCATCTGCACATCGAAGTGACGCATCTTCATGACACGCTTGGACGCCTCGCGCACCACGGCAAAGGCCTCGGGCAGGATGGCATCGAGCGTCTCGCCCTTCGCCAGCCGCTCGCGCAGCGCGGGCGTGCGGGCCTGCAGGTCGGCATCCGAGAGCGCGGCAAGGCCGCTTTCGAGGGCATTGATGCGCTCGACGGTGCGGCGGTACTGACGCAGCAGACGGTCGTTGCGGCTGCCGAAGATCTTGGTCAGGAACGGAATGGCCATGTGAGCAGGGTGCGGCGCACCAGCCCAGGGCCGACAGCGCCGAACCCTTCCTTGTCTAGGGAGGGTGAACAACACAAACGCCCATGCGCCGATTGGCCAGGGCAACAGGTCATTTTACTGGCTGCCGGGGGCATGGCCGATAATTCCTGTTTTCGTCACCACCATGCAACGCCGCCACCATCCCGTCACCTTGCAGCAGGCCGCCCAGGAGTCGCCAACCCTGGCCAGCTTGAGCATGCGCCTGGCGCAATCGCAGGCCTGCCTGAAGGCGGTGCAATCGGCCCTGCCCAGCACCTTGCGCGCCAGCGTGCAGGCCGGCCCGCTGGAGGCGCGGGAGTGGTGCCTGCTGGTGCGCTCCAGCGCCGCGGCCGCCAAGGTCCGCCAGCTGCTGCCCGACTGCCTGGCCCTGCTCAAGCGCCAGGGCCTGCCGGTGGACACC
>JBEBDJ010000018.1:0-12472 GCA_041157045.1 Pseudomonadota bacterium | reverse complement strand
TATCCACACCAGCATCGCCTCCTTAGCGGATGACGTGCTGTTCCTCACCTTCAATGGGCTGAGCAAAAACTACCGGAGCTGCGGCTACCGTGCCGGTTGGATGGTTGTCTCGGGCCACAAGAAGCGAGCCGCTGACTACATCGAAGGCCTGAACATGCTGGCCTCCATGCGCCTGTGTTCCAACACGCCCGGACAATTGGCGATCCAAACGGCGCTGGGGGGCTACCAAAGCATCAAGGACCTGGTGGCGCCTGGTGGGCGCCTGTGCCGCCAGCGTGACTTGGCGCACAAACTGCTCACCGAGATTCCCGGTGTGAGCTGTGTCAAGCCCAAGGCGGCGCTGTACATGTTCCCTCGGCTGGACCCCAAGCTCTACCCGATTACAGATGACCAGCAATTCGCATACGACCTCTTGGCGCAGGAGAAGGTGCTCATCGTGCAGGGGACCGGCTTCAACTGGCCCCGTCCCGATCATTTCCGCCTGGTGTTCCTGCCCAACGCAGACGATTTGACCGAGGCCGTGGGACGCATCGCACGGTTCCTGGATCTATATAGGCGGCGCCACGCCTGAGCGTGCGCTGCAGTGGCTGCGCCATGCAGCCTGAGGTGTTGAAAGATGAAGCCAATCAAAGTCGCCCTCTTGGGCATTGGGACGGTGGGGCGTGGCACGTTTGAGGTGCTGGCCCGCAACCAGGAGGAAATCCGCCGGCGTGCCGGGCGTGGGATCGAGGTGGTGGTGGTCGCCGACCTGGACACCGCGCGCGCCCAAGAGGTGGTCCAAGGCCGCGCCGAGGTGCTGGCCGATGCCCGTGAGGCCATCCAACGGCCCGACATCGACATCGTCGTGGAATTGATCGGCGGCTATGGCATCGCCCGGACCCTGGTGTTGGAGGCCATCGCGGCCGGCAAGCACGTGGTCACCGCCAACAAGGCGCTGTTGGCCGTTCATGGCTCGGAGATCTTCTCCGCCGCTCAAGAGCGGGGCGTCACCGTCGCCTTTGAAGCCGCCGTGGCGGGTGGCATCCCCATCATCAAGTCCCTGCGTGAAGGCTTGACGGCCAACCGCATCCAATGGATTGCGGGGATCATCAACGGCACCACCAACTTCATCCTGTCCGAGATGCGCGACAAGGGATTGGATTTCGGTGTGGTGCTGGCCGAGGCCCAGCGACTGGGCTATGCCGAGGCAGACCCCACCTTCGACATCGAGGGTGTGGACGCCGCCCACAAGGCCACCATCATGAGCGCCATCGCCTTCGGCGTGCCGGTGCAGTTCGGCAAGGCGCATGTGGAGGGGATCACCCGGCTCGCGGCGGCCGACATCCGCTACGCCGAGCAACTGGGCTATCGCATCAAGCTGCTGGGCATCACCAAGCGCACCGCGGCCGGCATCGAGCTGCGGGTGCACCCGAGCCTGGTGCCCAGCAGCCGCCTGATCGCCAACGTCGAGGGCGCGATGAACGCGGTGATGGTGCAGGGCGACGCCGTGGGCACCACGCTGTACTACGGCAAGGGCGCCGGCTCGGAGCCCACCGCCAGCGCGGTGATCGCCGACCTGGTCGACATCACCCGCCTGCACACCGCCGATCCGCAAAACCGCGTGCCGCACCTGGCCTTCCAGCACGACGCGATGAGCCCCCTGCCCATCCTGCCGATGGACGAGGTGGTGACCAGCTACTACCTGCGCCTGCGCGTGGCCGATCAGGCCGGCGTGCTGGCCCGCGTGACCGGTTTGCTGGCCGACGCCGGCGTCAGCATTGACGCCGTGCTCCAGCGCGAGGCCGATCAGGTCAGCCAGGCCGGCGAGAACCAGACCGACGTCATCATCCTGACGCACGACACCCGCGAAGGCACGCTCAACCAGGTGCTGGCCAGCATGCAGGCCCTGCCCACGGTGCTGGCCCCGATCGTGCGCATCCGCAAGGAAGAGCTCGCCTGATGCTGTACCTGTCCACCCGCGGCCATCCGGACCGCCTGCACTTTTGCGACATCCTGCTCGAGGGCCTGGCGCCCGACGGCGGCCTGTACCTGCCCGAGCACTATCCGCAACTCGATGCCGATGCCCTTGCGCGCCTGCGCCAGGTCTGGCAGACCCAGGGCTATGCGGCACTCGCCTTCGAGGTGCTGTCGCTGTACATCGACGACATCCCGGCCGAGGACCTGCGGGCCCTGTGCCAGCGCACCTACACCGAGGCGGTGTTCGGCACGCCCGAGATCGTGCCGCTCAAGCCCCTGAAGTCCAGCGCCGACGCCACCCCTGAGCTCTACCTCGAAGCCCTCTCGAATGGTCCCACGCTGGCCTTCAAGGACATGGCGATGCAGCTGCTGGGGCAGCTCTTCGAGTACGAGCTGGGCCGCCGCGGTGAAGAGCTCAACATCCTGGGCGCCACCTCGGGCGACACCGGCAGCGCAGCCGAGTACGCGATGCGCGGCAAGCGCGGCGTGCGCGTGTTCATGACCAGCCCGCACGGCCGCATGAGCAGCTTCCAGCAGGCGCAAATGTTCAGCCTGCAGGACGAGAACATCCACAACCTGGCGGTCGAAGGCGTGTTCGACGACTGCCAGGACATCGTCAAGGCCGTCTCCAACGACCTGGACTTCAAGCGCCGCTACCGCATCGGCACCGTCAACTCGATCAACTGGGCGCGCCTCCTGGCCCAGGTGGTCTACTACTTTGCCGGTTATTTCCAGGCCACCACCGACAACCGCCAGCGCGTGCGCTTTGTGGTGCCCAGCGGCAACTTTGGCAACGTCTGCGCCGGCCATGTGGCACGCCAGATGGGCCTGCCGATTTCGCGCCTGGTGGTGGCCACCAACGAGAACGATGTGCTCGACGAGTTCTTCCGCACCGGCATCTACCGGGTGCGCGGCAGCGCCGACACCTTCGAGACCTCCAGCCCGTCCATGGACATCTCCAAGGCCAGCAACTTCGAGCGCTTTGTGTTCGACCTGCTCGGCCGCGATGCCGCGCGCACCCAGGCCCTGTTTGGCCAGGCGCTGTCGCAGCAGGGCTTTTTTGACCTGTCCCAGGACCCGGCCTTTGCGCAGGCGGCCAGCGTGTTTGGTTTTGTCAGCGGCAAGAGCACGCATGCCGACCGCTTGCACACCATTCGCGATGTGCACCAGCGCTATGGCGTGATGATCGACACCCACACCGCCGACGGCGTCAAGGTCGCGCGCGAGCAGGCGCCCGGGGGCGATCCGCTGATCGTGCTCGAGACCGCCTTGCCGATCAAGTTTGCCCAGACCATTGTGGAGGCGCTGGGCGAGCAGCCGGCGCGCCCGCCGCGCTTTGAGGGCATCGAGGACCTGCCGCGCCGCGTGCAGGTGATGCCCGCCGATGTGGGCCTGATCAAGGCCTATATCGAGCGTCACTGCCAGGCCTTGCCGGCATGACCCCAGGCCGGACAGCGTGTCCGGCCTGTGCCATGATCGTCCCTCTTTTTCAAGCCAGACCGAGTCGACGCGCATGAACGCTCCCCGTCCCCCCCTGATGCCCCTGGACGAGGCCCTCGAACGCCTGTTGGCCGCGGTGCAGCCGCTGGCGCCACAGGTGGTGCCCACCCTGGACGCCGACGGCCGTGTGCTGGCGCAGGACGTGGTGTCGGCCCTGCAGGTGCCAGCTTTTGACAACAGCGCCATGGACGGCTACGCGGTGCGCAGCCAGGACTGCGGCCAGGCCGGTGCGATCTTGCGCGTGACGCAGCGCATTGCCGCCGGTCACAGCGGCGGCCCCCTGGGCGAGGGCGAGGCCGCGCGCATTTTCACCGGGGCGCCCATGCCCCCGGGTGCCGATGCGGTGGTGATGCAGGAAGACACCGAGGCCCTGGACGGCCCGCCCGCGCAGGTGCGCGTGCGCACCGACGTGCCGGCGGGGCAGTGGGTGCGTCGCAGCGGCGAGGATGTGCAGCGCGGCCAGACCGTGCTGCGCGCCGGCCAGCGCCTGGGCCCGGCCGAGCTGGGCCTGGCGGCCAGCCTGGGCCTGGCCCAGCTGCAGGTGGGCGCACGCCCGCGCGTGGCCCTGTTCTCCACCGGCGACGAGTTGGTCATGCCCGGCGATGTGCCGCCCGAGCAACTGCGCCCAGGGGCCATCTACAACTCCAACCGATTCTTTTTGCGTGCCATGCTGCAGCGCATGGGCTGCGAGGTCAGTGACCTGGGCATCGTGCCCGACCGCCGCGAGGCCACCGTGGCGGCCCTGCAGCAAGCGGCGCAGGCGCACGACCTGATCCTGACCAGCGGCGGCGTCTCGGTGGGCGAAGAAGACCATGTCAAGCCCGCCGTGCAGCATCTGGGCGAGTTGATGCTGTGGCAGATTGCCATGAAGCCTGGCAAGCCCCTGGCCTACGGCCACGTGCGCCGCACCGATGGGGCCGCCCACTTTGTGGGCCTGCCGGGCAACCCGGTCTCGAGCTTTGTGACCTTCTGCCTGCTGTTGCGGCCCATGTTGCGACGCCTGCAGGGCGCGGCGGTCGAGCCGATGCAGGCCCAGCCCATGCGCGCCGATTTTGACTGGCCACGGCCCGACAAGCGCCGGGAGTTCTTGCGCGTGCGCCGCAATGCGCAGGGTGGTCTGGACCTGTTTCCCAATCAGAGCTCGGGGGTGCTGACCTCGATGGTGTGGGCCGACGGTGTGATCGACGTGGCCTCGCGCCAGACCATTGCCCGGGGCGACACCGTGGCCTACCTGCCGCTGTCGCAGTGGCTCAGCTAAAGGGAGCGACCCATGCAGATCCAGATGCGTTACTTTGCCGCCATCCGCGAGGCCCTGGGCACCGGCGCCGAGACCTGGCAGACCGAGGCCCGGACCGCCGGGGCGCTGCTGGCCGAGCTGCGCCAGCGCAGCCCGGCGCATGCCCAGGCCCTGGCCGAAGGGCGCGCCCTGCGCCTGGCGGTGCAGCAGGTCATGGCCGGCCCCGACACCTTGCTGGTTGACGGCGCCGAAGTGGGCGTGTTCCCGCCAGTGACGGGGGGCTGAAGCCATGAACCGAGTGCGCATCCAGCACGAGGACTTTGACCTGGCGCAGGAGCTGGCCGCGCTGCGCGGCCAGGACACCCGCGTGGGGGCTGTCTGCAGCTTTGTCGGGACCGTGCGCGACGCGCGGGCCTTGAGTGGTCAGGCGCAGGACGAGGTGCAATGGCTGGAGCTGGAGCACTACCCGGGCATGACCGAGAAGGCCATCGAGGCCATGATCGACGCCGCGCACCAGCGCTTTGACATCCTGGCCGCGCGCGTGGTGCACCGCATCGGGCGCATGCGCCCGCTCGACAACATCGTGCTGGTGGCCGTGAGCTCGGCGCACCGGCACGAGAGCTTTGCCGCCTGCGAGTTCCTGATGGACTACCTCAAGACGCAGGCCCCGTTTTGGAAAAAAGAGCAGACCCCGCAGGGCGCCCAGTGGGTCGATGCCCGCGTGAGCGACGATGCCGCCCTGGCGCGCTGGGGCATCGAGGCGCGCAACGCCGACCCGGCCTGAACGCGGCGGTGTCGGCCCCGGCGGCCACGCCGCAAAAGCTTGCGCCAGATCAAGCCGCCGCCATGCGGGCGCTTTGGGCATCGACCGCCGTCTTGAAATCTGACCCGGGGCCCCAAGTTGGGAAGCAACAGGAGAATCGCCATGCGTCCCGACAAACTCACCACCAAATTCCAGGAAGCCCTGGCCGAGGCCCAAACCGCGGCCCTGGGGCAAGACCACGCCTACATCGAACCGGCCCATGTGCTGCAGGCCATGCTGCGCCAGGACGACGGCCCCCGCGCCTTGCTCGAGCGCGCGGGGGTGCAGATCAACGCGCTCGTCAAAGCCGCCGACGAGGCGGTGCGCAAACTGCCCCAGGTGCAAGGCCAGGAGCAGGTGCAGGTCGGCCGTGACCTGGTCGTGTTGCTGCAAGCCGCCGAAAAAGAGGCCATCAAGCGCGGCGACCAGTTCATTGCCTCCGAGCTCTTTTTGCTGGCCCTGGCCGACAGCAAGGGCCCGCTGGGCGAGCAGGCGCGCCAGTGCGGCCTGCAGCGCAAGGGCCTGGAAGCGGCCATCACCGCGGTGCGCGGCGGCCAGAAGGTCGACAGCGCCGAGGCCGAAGGCCAGCGCGAGGCGCTGAAAAAATACACCCTGGACCTGACCGAGCGCGCCCGTCTGGGCAAGCTCGATCCGGTGATCGGTCGCGACGACGAGATCCGCCGCGCCATCCAGGTGCTGCAGCGCCGCTCCAAGAACAACCCCGTCCTGATTGGCGAGCCTGGCGTGGGCAAGACCGCCATCGTCGAGGGCCTGGCCCAGCGCATTGTGGCGGGCGAGGTGCCCGACTCGCTCAAGGGCAAGCGCGTGCTCTCGCTCGACATGGCCGCCTTGCTGGCGGGCGCCAAATTCCGGGGCGAGTTTGAAGAGCGCCTGAAAACCGTGCTCAAGGAACTGGCGCAGGACGAGGGCCAGACCATTGTGTTCATCGACGAGCTGCACACCATGGTGGGCGCGGGCAAGGCCGAAGGGGCCATGGACGCGGGCAATATGCTCAAGCCCGCCCTGGCGCGCGGCGAGCTGCACTGCGTGGGCGCCACCACCCTGGACGAGTACCGCAAGTACATCGAGAAGGACGCGGCCCTGGAGCGGCGCTTCCAGAAAATCCTGGTCGGCGAGCCGAGCGTGGAGGCCACCATCGCGATCCTGCGCGGCCTGCAAGAGCGCTACGAGGTGCACCATGGCGTCGAGATCACCGACCCGGCCATCGTGGCCGCCGCCGAGCTGTCGCAGCGCTACATCACCGATCGGTTCCTGCCCGACAAGGCCATCGACCTGATCGACGAGGCCGCGGCCAAGATCAAGATCGAGATCGACTCCAAGCCCGAGGTCATGGACAAGCTGGACCGCCGCCTGATCCAGCTGCAGATCGAGCGCGAGGCGGTGCGCAAGGAAACCGACGAGGCCTCGCAAAAGCGCCTGTCGCTGATCGAAGAGGAAATCGCGCGTTTGCAAAAAGAGGCCGCCGATCTGGAAGAGCTCTGGCGCGCCGAGAAGGCGCAGGCCCAGGGCAGCCAGCAGGTGCGCGAGCAAATCGACCAGCTGCGCCAGCAGATCGAGGAGCTGACCCGCAAGGGTGACTTCAACAAAGTGGCCGAGCTGCAGTACGGGCGCCTGCCCGAGCTGGAAAAGCGCCTGCGCGAAGCCCAGGACAAAGAGTCGCACCCGGCGCGCGCGCAAGCGCTGCCGCGCCTGCTGCGCACCCAGGTGGGCGCCGAGGAAATCGCCGAGGTGGTCTCGCGTGCCACCGGCATCCCGGTGGCCAAGATGATGCAGGGCGAGCGCGACAAGCTGCTGTCGATGGAGACGCGCCTGCACGAGCGGGTGGTGGGCCAGGACGAGGCCATCAGCGCGGTGTCCAACGCCATCCGCCGCTCGCGCTCGGGCCTGTCTGACCCGAATCGGCCCACGGGCTCCTTCCTGTTCCTGGGCCCCACGGGCGTGGGCAAGACCGAGCTGTGCAAGGCGCTGGCCAGCTTTCTGTTCGACACCGAAGAGCACCTGGTGCGCATCGACATGAGCGAGTTCATGGAGAAGCATTCGGTGGCCCGGCTGATTGGTGCGCCCCCGGGTTATGTGGGCTACGAGGAGGGGGGCTACCTGACCGAGGCGGTGCGGCGCAAGCCCTACAGCGTGCTCTTGCTCGATGAGGTCGAGAAAGCCCACCCGGATGTGTTCAACATCTTGCTGCAGGTGCTCGACGACGGCCGCCTGACCGATGGCCAGGGCCGCACCGTGGACTTCAAGAACACGGTGATCGTCATGACCTCGAACATCGGCTCGCCGCAGATCCAGGCCATGGTCGGGCAAAGCGCCGAGGACATCAAAGAGGCGGTGTGGGAAGAGCTCAAGCAGCATTTCCGGCCCGAGTTCCTCAACCGCATCGACGAGACCGTGGTCTTCCATGGCCTGAGCGCCGAGCACATCGCCGACATCGCCCGCATCCAGTTGCAGGTGCTGACCGCCCGCCTGGCCCGCATGGACCTGGCGCTGGAGGTCTCGCCAGCGGCGCTGGCCGAATTGGCCAAGGTGGGCTTTGACCCGGTGTTTGGTGCGCGCCCGCTCAAGCGCGCGATCCAGCAGCGCATCGAGAACCCGCTCTCGCGCCACCTGCTCGAAGGCCACTTCCCGCCCAAGACCCGCATCGAGGTCAAGGTCGATCCGGTGCGCCACCCCGGCCAGTTCGAGTTCATCGGGCACGCCGCGGCCTGAGGCAGCCCGCCAGGGCGTGACCCGCTGGCGCCCGCAGCGCCGCGGGCCACGCCCTGTCCTGCGCTTGTCAGCGCGTGGGCCAGGGAAGGCCTACACTTGAAGGCTTGTTGACCGACGAGCCCCATGAGCACTGCCGCAACCCTTGAATCCCCCGTGGCCTGGCGCCAGGACGCCCAGATCATGGGCCTGGTGGGCCTTGCGCACGCCAGCTCGCATTTCTCGCACCTGATCCTGCCCTTGCTGTTTCCGTTTCTGCTGGCCGAGTTCGGCTGGCGCTATGCGCAGCTGGGCCTGCTCACCACCGTCTTCTTTGTGGTCTCGGGCGTGGGCCAGGCCAGTGCTGGCTTTGTGGTCGACCGCTTTGGCGCGCGGCCGGTGATGCTGTTCTCGATGTTCGGCTTTATCGCGGCCTGCCTGGTCGCGTCGGTGGGCCAGAGCTATCCCGCGTTTGTGCTGGCCGCCGTGCTGGCGGGCCTGGGCAATGCCTCGTTTCACCCGGTCGACTTCACCATCCTGAACCAGCGCGTGTCCACCCCACGCCTGGGCTATGCCTACAGCGTGCACGGCCTGACCGGCAACCTGGGCTGGGCCCTGGCCCCCACCTTCTTTACCGTCTTGGGCGCCTGGGTGGGGTGGCGTGCGGCCTGCCTGGCGGCGGCGCTCATGTACGGCCTGATCCTGCTGCTGCTGTGGCTGTGGCGCGATCGCTTGGTGACGGTACCGGCGCATGCCCCGGCCCAGACCGCGGGCGCAGCGGCGGCCCCCTCCACCCTGGGTTTTCTGCGCCAGTCGGTGGTGTGGTGGTGCTTTGCCTACTTCCTGCTCTCGAGCGTGACCTTGGCCGTGATTCAGAACTTCTCGGTGCCGATCTTGAAGGCCCTGCAGGACGTGAGCCTGCAAGCCGCCTCCTACACCCTCACGGCCTACATGCTGTGCGGTGCCGTGGGCATGTTGGTGGGCGGCTTTGTGGCGGCGCGTTTTCCCAAGTCCTCCGACCGCGTGGTCGCGGTGTGCATGACCGTGGCCGCGCTGTGCATGGTGCTGAGCGCGAGCGGCCTGATGGGGCCGCTGGGCACCATGGCCGTGCTGGCCGCGACCGGTTTTGCGGTGGGCATTGGCGGCCCCAGCCGCGACCTGATGATCAAGAAGGCCACGCCCAAGGGCGCCACGGGCCGCGTGTACGGCATGGTCTATTCGGGCCTGGACGTGGGCTTTGCCCTGGCCCCTGTGATGTTCGGCGTCTTCATGGACTGGGGCTGGTACGCGGCCACCTTGGTGGGGGCGGCCACCGTCCTGATGCTCAGTGTCTTCACGGCCCTGGGCGTGGGCCGGCGCACCGGCACCGCCTGAAGCCACCTGCACCCGCGCGACGGCATGGGCCGCGTGCTTTGGGCACAATCGGTGCATGAGCACTCAACATGCGGGCCGGTTGTTGGTTCAATGCCTGGTGGCCCAGGGCGTGACCCATGTGTTTGGCGTTCCAGGCGAGAGCTATCTGGCGGTGCTGGATGGCTTTCACGACCTGCGCGACCAGATCCGTTTCATCACCTGCCGACAAGAGGGGGGCGCGGCCTTCATGGCCGAGGCGCAGGGCAAGCTGACGGGGCGCCCAGGCGTGGCCTTTGTGACCCGGGGCCCTGGGGCCACCAACGCCTCGATTGGCGTGCACACCGCCTTCCAGGACTCCACCCCCATGGTGCTGTTTGTGGGCGATGTGGCCAGCGACATGCGCGACCGTGAGGCCTTTCAGGAGCTCGATTACACCCATTTTTTTGGCCCCTCCAGCAAGGGCATGGCCAAGCGGGTGGAGCGCATCGACGATGCGCGGCGCATTCCCGAATATGTGGCGCGCGCCTTTGCCACCGCCATGAATGGCCGCCCCGGCCCGGTCGTGCTGGTGCTGCCCGAGGACATGATCAGCAGCCCGGTGGGCGACGTGCCGGTGCTGCCGCGCGTGGAGCCGGTGCAGGCCTGGGCCGACCCGGGCAGCCTGCGCACCCTGCGCCAGCTGCTGCTGCAGTCACAGCGCCCGCTGGTGCTGGCTGGCGGCGGGGGCTGGACCCCGCAGGCCGCGCAGGCCTTGCAGCGCTTTGCCGAGAACTGGGCGCTGCCGGTGGTCAACACCTTCCGCTTCCAGGACACCTTTGACAACCACCACCCGCAGTACGCGGGCGATCTGGGCATTGCGCCCAACCCTGCCTTGGCCCAGCGCGTGCGCGAGGCCGATCTGATCCTGGCCATCGGGCCGCGCCTGGGCGAGATGACCACCGGTGGCTACAGCCTGCTGGCCCCACCGCGTTTGCCGCAAACGCTGGTGCACATCCACAGCAGCCCCGAAGAGCTCAACCGCGTCTACCAGGCCGATCTGGCCATCTGCGCGAGCATGAACGCGGCCGCGCGCAGTCTGGAGGTGCTCACCGCCCCGCCCGAGCTGCCCTGGCGGGCCTGGACGGCGCAAGCGCATGCCGACTACCTGGCCAATCTGCAGCCGCAAACCTTGCCGGGCCCGATCGACATGGCCGCGATCATGGCCGTCACGCAGCGCCTCTTGCCCGAGGACGCGGTGCTCACCAACGGGGCGGGCAATTTTGCCTCGTGGCTGCATCGCTTTCATCGCTACCACGGCCTGGCGCGCGGCCACAAGACGCAGCTGGCGCCCACCTCGGGGGCCATGGGCTATGGCGTGCCCGCTGGCATCGCGGCCCATCTGCTGACGGGCCGCACCAGCTTCACCATCGCCGGCGATGGGGATTTTCTGATGACCGGGCAGGAGCTGGCCACCGCGCGCCAGCACGGTGGGCGCAGCATCATCGTGCTGCTCAACAACGGCACCTACGGCACCATCCGCATGCACCAGGAGCGCGAGTACCCGGCGCATGTGATGGGCTCGGACCTGCAGAACCCGGACTTTGTGGCGCTGGCCCGTGCCTACGGCTGGGCGGCCGAACGCGTCGAGGCGACGCAGGACTACGAAGCGGCCCTGCAGGCGGCGCTGGCACGCGAGCATGGCACGCTGATCGAGATCCCGCTGGACCCGCAGGTCATCACCACCCGCGGCACACTTGACGCCATTCGGCAGGCGGCGCTGGCGCGCCAGCAAGGCTGACCGGACAGGGCCCTGGCGCGGGGCAGGGCCCCCTCGATCGGGCAAAAAAAAGCCGGCTTGCGCCGGCTTTTTTTGCGAGGTCAGGCGACCGATCAGCTCAGGTGCTTGCCGAGGATGCCGGCGAGCTCGAACATCGTGACCTGGTCCTTGCCAAACACGGCCTTGAGCTTGGCATCGGCGTTGATGGCACGCTTGTTGGCCTTGTCTTGCAGACCGTGCTTCTTGATGTAGGTCCAGATCTTGGACACGGCCTCGGTGCGCGGCACCGCGGCGGCGCCGATCACCGCACCCAGGGCAGCGCTGGGGGTCAGGGCCTTCATGAAGGCGGCATTGGGGGTGCGCTTCTTGGCGGGCGCGGCCTTCTTGGCGGGCGCAGCCTTTTTCGCGGGCGCAGCGGCCTTTTTCGCGGGCGCAGCGGCCTTCTTAGCGGGCGCCGCCTTCTTGGCCGGAGCGGCCTTCTTCGCGGGCGCTGCAGCCTTCTTGGCCGGCGCGGCTTTCTTGGCCGGTGCGGCCTTTTTGGCCGGGGTCTTCTTTGCAGTTGCCATGATGATTTCCTTTGAGAGGAGGACGTGGAAGAGGGCTGTCGGGCACAGGCCGCGCAGCTGCGGTCATGCTAAAGGAGAAATCAAGGCTTTCCAAGGGGGGAACACGCTTTTTTTGCATGGTTTTCACTCGGGCGTGGGCTGAATCAGACGCTGTGCGCACGATCGCGTGGAGGGACTTTCGTGCTGGCCCCAGCGGCAGCTGCGCCCACCATGACGCAAGCTCTTGCCCCGAGGGCGCAAGCCGCACATCGCCGGGTGCATTTCGTGAGCGCAAGCAGCATCTCATGATGTGAAATATCAATTGTTGCGCCGCAAAAATTTTTCTCAATATGAGAAATCAATTTTCACATTGAAAAATTAAACTCATAAGCCATTGTTTTGAAACAATAAAAAAAATATCTTGTATAAGACATAAGAGGATTGCCAAGTCTTATAGAAGAGTTAAGATGAAGCCCATGCAGTCCCCACTGCGCCATTTTTCTCAACTTGACCTTCAGGAGCTTCACATGCCTCAGAACATCACGCAGCAACTCAGCCGCGAACAGCAAATCGCCGCCCTGGAAAAAGACTGGGCCACCAACCCGCGCTGGAAGGGC
>JBEBDJ010000017.1:0-3409 GCA_041157045.1 Pseudomonadota bacterium | reverse complement strand
TTCCTGGCGCGCATTGCCACCAGTCCGTTTGCCCTGACCGTCAACTCGCAATTCCCGGCCAACAACTTTGCCGACTTTGTCCGCTTGGCCAAGGCCAAACCGGGTGCGGTGCGCGTGGGATCGGCCGGTGTGGGGGCCCTGGACTACATGGGGGCGTCGATGCTGCAGTCGATCATGGGCATCGACCTGAACATCATTCCCTACAAAGGCATGGCCCCGGCGCTCAACGACTTGCGGGCCGGTCATGTGGACGCGGCCATCGTCAGCCCCGGCACCATCCGCCCGCTGGCGCAAGATGGCAAGGTCCGGGTCCTGACGGTGCTCGATACCCAACGCAGCGAGGTGATGCCCGAGGTGCCCTCTTCTGCCGATGTGGGCCAGCCGCGGCTGATCGTGGCCAACTGGTGGGGCATCTGTGGCCCGTCGCGCATGCCCGCGCAAGCGGTGAACACGCTGCGCCAGGCCATGCTGGAGGTCTTGGCCGAACCGGCGTTTCTGCGCAGCCTCAGGGAAAAAGGCTTTGACCCGGCCCCTCAGGCAGGCGATGACTTTGTTCGCTTTGTGGCGGCCGATGCGGCCAACTGGCGCGAGGTCGCCCGCAAAGCCAACATCAAACTGGACGAATAAGGCCATGACCCCAACCCTGACCCTCCATTGGTCGCCCCGCTCACCCTATGTCCGCAAGGTGATGGTCTGTGCCCACGAGCTGGGCCTGGTCGATCGCATTGCCAAAGTGCGCTCGGTGGCGGCCATGCTCAAGCCCAACGCCGCGCTGATGGTGGACAACCCACTGTCCAAGATTCCCACCCTGGTGCGCGAAGACGGCATGGTGCTGTTCGACTCGGTGGTGATTTGCGAATACCTCAACGACCTGGCCGGCGGCACGCTCTTTCCGGCCACTGGCGAGGCCAAGTGGCAGGCCTTGCGCTGGCATGCCTTTGGCGATGGCTTTCTGGACGCGCTGATTTTGTGGCGCAACGAGCGCGAGCGCGAGCAGCCCCTGCCGGCCCTGATCGAGGCCTTCGAGACCAAGGCCGCGGCCACCCTGGCGCGCCTGGATGAGGAGGCGCAAGCCCTGGCCGGGGCGGACTTCACCATTGGCAGCGTGGCCATTGCCTGCGCCCTGGGCTATCTGGACTTTCGCTTCCAGGCCTATGGCTGGCGCGAACGGGCGCCGCGCCTGGCCCACTGGTTTGCCGGCGTGAGCGAGCGCCCCTCCATGCAGGCCACGGTCGCGGCCGAAGGCTGAGCGCCGCCGCCCTGCCCTCAGGCGTACAGCGCCTGGGGGTTGTCGACCAGCACGCGCCGCACCAGGGCCTCGTCGCCGCACCAGCGGCGAAAACGGTCCAGCAGCTCGCGCACATCGGGCACCGGCTGGATGCGCAGATGCGGCCAGTCGCTGCCCCAGAGCATGCGCCCCGGATGGGCATGCAGCAATCGCTCCTGAAAGATGCGCGCGAGTTCAGGGGCCTGTCCGATGGTGTTGCGATAGGCCGAGAGCTTGACCCAGACCTGGCCCGAAGCCACCAGGTCCAGCAACAAGGCAAACCCCGGCTGGTCGGGCCCCGCCGCTGGGTCGAAGCCCCCCATGTGATCAATGACCACCGGAAAGGGCAGCTCGCGCAGCAATGGGGCGATTCCCTGCAAGGCCTGGGTGTCGGTCCAGAGTTCGGCGTGCAAACCCGCTTGGGCCAGATCGGGCACCAGGGCGCGCAAATCGTCGATCGAGGCGCTGCCCGAAAAATTGTTGCCGGCCCCGCTGCGGTGGCTAAAACGCGCCGCGCGCACGCCGCGCTCGCGCAAACCCGCCAAGGGCAAGGGACTGCCCGGCCGCACCACCACCACGCCGCGCAGGTGCGGGTTCTCGTCCAGGGCCGCCAGAAGGCGTCCATGGTCATCGCCGTAAGCGCTGGGGTGGATCAGCACCGCATGCGAGAGGCCCTGGCGGCGCAGCATCTCGGCATGGCCCGCTTCCAGGGCCTCGGGCGGGGTGTAGCTGCGCTCGGGCGCCAGCGGAAAACGATCGTAGGGGCCAAACAGGTGGTTGTGGCAGTCCCAGCCCAGCACCTCAGGGGGCTTGCTCATCGCAGGTCGTCGTGCTGGGGCAGCGGGAACGCCGGTGCCTCGCCTTCGGGCAGCGGGATCTCGTGCGCATTGAGGGTCATGGCCACCATGGTGTAGTAGCCGATCAAGGCGGTCAGGTCGACCATGCCGCGCTCACCAAAATGCGTCAGCGCCGCCTGGTAGCAGGCGTCCGATGCCGAGCGGTGGGTGTTGAGCTCGACGGCGTAGCGCCACAGCGCGTGCTCGGCCGGCGTCAGACCAGGCGGCTCCTTTTGCGCCAGCAAGGCCTCGATGATGGGCGCCTCCAGGCCCACTTTTTCGGCCTCCAGCCGGTGCGCGTACCACTCGAAGGGCGATCGGCAGGCGCGGGCCGTGACCAAAATGGCCAACTCCGACTGCCGCGGCGGCAGGCAGGTGCGGTAGCGCAGCAAAGCGCCCAGGGCCGACCATTTGTCGGCCAGTTCGGCATGGTGCAAGGCCGCCCGCAAGGGGCCCTGGATCTTGCCTCGGGGGCCGCTCACGATGCGGTCATGAACGGCGCGCTGCTCGGCCGACATGGTCTGCGGGTCAGGAAGGGTGATGCGTGGCATGCCGCAAGCATAGCCCCGCCGCCGACCGCACTGGCACGGACAGTGGCAAGGCTGCTATGACGCCTTGGGCAAGGCCCCCGGGTGCCACAGGCCGCGGCGTGCGCCCTCATCGACCAGGGCCTGGATCTCGGCGGCCACCGCCGACACCGCCTTGCCCGGGCCTTTGGCGCGGGTGAGCTCCATGGACACCGTCCGCTGCAGCGAGGGCGAGACCAGGCGCGAGGCCTGCAGGCGACCGTCGCGGACCTCTTGCCAGACGCAGTGGATGGGCAGCACGGTGTAGAACTTGGCCTCGGCCACCATGGCGCGCATCACTGGCAAGGAGTCGGCCTCCAGCAAGGGCGACAGGGTGATCTTTTCTTGCCGCGAGAGCGCGTCCAGCGCGGTGCGCAAGCCATTCGGGGCGCCCGGCAGCACCAGGGGCAGGCCATCGAGTGAGTGAAACGGCACCTCGGGGGTGCGGGTCAGGCGGTCGCCGGGGGCGCCCACCAGGTAGCTGTCCACCACCGCCAGGGGTTGCTCCTGCACCGACATGGTCTTGCCATAGCGATACAGAATCGCCAGGTCCACACGGGCATCGGCCATCCACTCCTCGACCTGACCGCTCGATCCCTCCAGCAGGCGCAGCTGGATCTCGGGGTATTTGGCACGCAGGCGCAGATAGAGCTGGGCCACGATGGCGTTGGTGATCGAGGGCAAGGAGCCCAGCACGACCTGGCCCGCAGGTTCGCGCGCCTCGCCACGGATTTCCAGCT
>JBEBDJ010000016.1:0-3005 GCA_041157045.1 Pseudomonadota bacterium | reverse complement strand
CCAAACTTGACGGCGGTGTCCACATCGCCTTGCGGGATCTTGTCGGCGCCAGCGTCCGAAGGCGCTTGCACCAGCAGGCCCACCGAGCCGCCCAGGTTGTTCACGTCGTTGCGCGTGGACGCCGAGGCGTTGGCCGGGGCCATGCCCAGGCTGATCCACAGGCCGCCATGCTGCGAGGCCAGGGTGTTCAGGTAGGCCAGGGTCATGCCCTTGTCGCCCACCAGGCTGGCGCTGACCGAGAAGCCGGCAAACCACTTGTCCTGCCAGGCGCGGGTGAACCAGCGGCGCGAGGACGCATCGGCAAACTTCTTGAACTGCCAGCTCACATTGCCCATGTAGGTGGGAGAGCCCATGATGATGGCGTCGGCGGCGTCCAGCGCGGCCCAGTCGGCCTCGCTCAGGTTGCCGTCGGCGTCAATCGCCACCAGCTGCGCGCCAGCGCCGCGTGCCACCGCTTGCGCGATGAATTGGGTGTGGCCATAGCCCGAGTGGTAAACCACTGCAATATTCTTTGCCATGAAAAACTCCTTTTAAAAAAACAAAAACGTCAGGGGGCCAGATCGAACACCAGCACCTCGGCCGCCTGGCCCTGCGCGATGCGCACCACCGGCTCGTCGGCCAGCAGCAAGGCATCGCCCTGACCGAGCGACTGGCCGTTGACCTCTGCGGCGCCACGGACCATGAACACATAGCCCTTGCGACCAGGGGCCAGCGCCACCTCGGCCGTCTGGGCGCCGTCAACACAACCCGCATAGAGCCGGGCATCGGCATGGATGCGCACCGCATGCGCGGGCACCGACGCCTGCGTGCGGGGCGCGGCCACCAAGGCCAGCTGACCGTTCTTGGCCGCAGGCGGCACGCTGGTCTGCTCGTAGCTGGGCGTGACCCCGAATTCATTGGGCTCGATCCAGATCTGCAGGAAATGCGTGACCTGGCCCTGGGCCAGATTGAACTCGCTGTGGCGCACGCCACTGCCCGCGCTCATGCGCTGCACATCGCCCGGCGGGATGCCCTTGACATTGCCCATGCTGTCGCGATGCGCGAGCTCGCCCTCGAGCACATAGCTGATGATCTCCATGTCGCGATGGCCATGGGTGCCAAAGCCGGTGCCGGGGGCGATGCGATCCTCGTTGATGACGCGCAGATTGCCCCAGCCCATGTGCGCCGGGTCGTGGTACTCGGCAAACGAGAAGCTGTGGCGGCTGTACAGCCAGCCGTGATCGGCCAGGCCGCGTGCATCCGAGCGTCGAAGGGTCATCATGGCGAGGTCTCCTGACAGGTCGGCCCACCCCATGTGGGCCATGGGTGAACTGTAGCGTCCCACAGCGGCTTGACGGTTGAGCGGCTTTGCCGTCATCATTCAAAAATCATGAATGATTCGTCACCATCCGTGCAAATTCCTGGGGGTGTTCTCAGCCCCGACACCCTGCACATGCTGCAAACCATTGCCGAGCACGGCAGCTTTGCCGCCGCAGCGCGTGCGCTGGGCATGGTGCCCAGCGCCCTGACCTACCGCGTGCGCCAGCTCGAAGACGGGCTGGATGTGCTGCTGTTTGACCGCAGCGCGCGCCAGGCGCGGCCCACCGCCGCCGGCCGGGAGCTGCTGCGCGAGGCCGAGCGCCTCTTGCACGAGCTCGACGCGGTGGCCAACCGGGTGCGCCGGGTTGCCACCGGCTGGGAGGCGGTGCTGACGGTGGCCGTGGACGGCGTGGTCGCGCGTGAACCCCTGATGGACCTGTGCGCCGACTTTCTGGCCCTGCAGGCGCCCACCCGGCTGCGCCTGCGCCACGAAAACCTCTCGGGCACCCTGGCAGCGCTGACCAGCGGCCAGGCCGATCTGGCGCTTGGGGTCTTGATCGAGCCGGGCATGCGCCACGAGCTGCAGCAGCAGCCCATGGGCGATGTGCGCTTTGTTTACGCGGTGGCACCGCAGCATCCGCTGGCGCACATGCCCGAGCCGCTGACCGAGCGGCAGCTGCAGCAACACCGGGCGGTGGCGGTGGCCGACAGCGTGGTGCGCGGCCAGGGCATGACGGTGGGCCTGATGGGCGGCCAAGAGGTGTTCACCGTGCCCGATCTGGCCAGCAAGCTCTCGGCACAGCTGCGCGGCCTGGGCGGGGGCTTTCTGCCCGAGTCGGTGGCGCGGCCCTGGATTGCCAGCGGTCAGCTGGTGGAGCGGCAGGTGGCCAAGCCCCGGGTGGAGCATGCGCGCTACCTCTGGCGCGAGGGGCGCGACGCCCCGCCGGGCAAGGCCTTGCGCTGGTGGCTGGACCGCCTGGCCAAGCCCCGCACACGCCGCGCATTGCTGCAACACCCGCAACCCGTGTAGAGTGCGGTCATGCCTCAACACATCGCCATCGTGGGAGCCGGCATGGCCGGCATCGTTTGTGCGCGCACCCTGGCCCAGGCCGGTCGTCGCGTCACCCTGTTCGACAAAAGCCGCCGCCCCGGTGGGCGCATGGCCACGCGCGAGAGCCCGTTTGGCTCGTTTGACCACGGGGCGCAGTACTTCACGGTGCGCGACAAGCGCTTCCAGCAGGCGCTCGATACCGTGCCGGGCATCCACCGCCCCTGGAGCGCCACCTCGGTGCGCGTGCTCGACCCGCTGGGCCATGTGCTCGAAGCCGGCCTGCCTGGCGGCGAGCCGCACTGGGTCGGCGTGCCCGGCATGCGATCCCTGCCCGAGGCCTGGGCCGCCGGTCTGGATCAGGACCAGGTCGTCTATGGCCAGCAGGTGCTGCGCCTGGCGCGCAGCAGCAAGCGGCGCGGCGCCTGGCAGCTGCACACCCAGGACGCCGAGGGCGCGGCGAACGCGCACACGGGGTTTGACGCGGTGGTGCTGGCCCTGCCCGCCCCGCAAGCGCAAGCCCTGTTGCAGGGCTCCGACCTCAGCCCCTGGGCCGAGGACCTGCGCGGCGTGCGCATGGACCCGTGCTGGACCCTGATGGTGGCGTGGCCGCAAGCCGTGCAGCCGGGCCTGGTGACCCTGGGTCCGCAATGGAACG
>JBEBDJ010000015.1:0-10932 GCA_041157045.1 Pseudomonadota bacterium | reverse complement strand
GCTGCCGTGGGCATGCGGGTGACGATGCCCACCTGGCAGCGGTCGTAGGGCAGGCCTTCGCTGAGCAAATGGCGCACATCGGATTCGAACACCGCCGCCTGCACCGAGCGGTTGATCAGCAAGCGCTGGCCGGCGTCAAAGCCCATGCCGGCATTGGCCTGCAGGCAGCGCTGGTCCAGGTACAGGCCGTCGGCGGCCGACAGGCCGGTGCGCAAGCCCTGCAACTGCAGCAGCCAGGCCAACAGGTGCGCGCAGGCGGTGGTGTCGCCCGCGCCCATGAGCCCGACAATGGGGATGCGACCGTTTTCGCGCGGAGCAAACAGGTGGTTGACGATGGCCTGGCCCACCGGGCGTGGCTGGCCGGTGGCGGGCTTGAGGTGCATCAGCAGGCCCGGGCCGGCATTGACCTCGACCACGGCGCCGCCGGTCTCTTCAAGTGGCCGGCGGATGTCGGTGGTGACCACATCGACCCCGGCAATGTCCAGGCCGACGATGCGCGCGGCCAGCGCCACGCGGGCGGCCACCTCGGGGTGGACCTGGTCGGTGACGTCGTGAATCATGTTGCTGGTGCGCATGACCAGCACCTCGCGGCCGGCGGCGGGCACGCTGTCCGCGTTCAAGCCCTGGCGCTGCAGCTCCAGCACCGATGTGGGGTGGTCTTGCAGGCGGATGGTGTCCAGCGGAAAGTCCTCTTCCTCGCCTCGGCGCGGATCGGCGTTGATTTGCAACTCGATCAGCTCGGCCACGGTGTGCTGGCCGTCGCCCACCACCAGCGCGTGCTCGCCCTTGTTGGCGGCCACCAACTGGTCGCCCACCACCAGCAGGCGGTGCTCATCGCCGGGGATGAAGCGCTCGACCAACACCTCGCTGCCCTCCTGGTCGGCCAACTGCCAGGCGGCCTCGATGTCGGCGCGCTCGCGCAAGTCCAGCGACACGCCGCGCGCGTGGTTGCCGTCGGTGGGCTTGATGCACACCGGCAGGCCAATGTCCTGTGCCGCCTCCCAGGCTGCAGCGGGTGAATCGACGACCTGGCCCTCGGGCACCGGGACGCCGCACATGGCCAGCAGCTGCTTGGTCATGTCCTTGTCGCGAGAGATGCCCTCGGCAATCGCGCTGGTCTGGTCGGTCTCGGCGGTCCAGATGCGCCGCTGGGCCTGGCCCTGGCCCAGTTGCACCAGGTTGCCGCTGTTGAGTCGGATGTGGGCGATGCCGCGATCGGCCGCCGCGTCGACGATGCTGGCGGTGCTCGGGCCGATGCACAGCCGGTCAACCATGTCGGTGAGTTCGCGCACGCAGGCGGCCACATCAAAGGGCTGGTCGAGGATGGCGGCCATGAGCAGGTCGCGCGCATGCGACATGGCCGCGCGCGAGACCTCGGCCTGGCGCGTGCGCACCACGACCTTGTACAAACCACGGGGTCCGGCCTCGCGGGCTTTGCCAAAACCGGTCTGCATGCCGGCGCGGGTTTGCAACTCCAGCGTCACATGCTCGAGGATGTGGGCCGGCCAGGTGCCGTCGGTCAGGCGCTGCAAAAAGCCACCGCGCTCGCCCACGCTGCAGCGGTGCTCGATCAGGCCCGGCAGCCAGGCGCACAGCCGCTCGTTGAAGCCGGGCAGGGTGTTGGAGGGGCTGTCCTCAAGGTCGCCGATGTCGACCAAGGCCTCGAGCACCGGCCGGTACGTCCAGATATTGGGCCCGCGAAGCTCGCGGGTGTGGAGGATCTTGATGTCTCGTTGGCTCATGTCAGACGGGCTCGGCGATACAATGGCGGGCTGCCGGGCGGGGGGCTTGCGGGCCATCTGCACGCCTGTGGCATGCGCCCTGCAATGCGCGCTGGCGAAGGTCCATGGGTTGCCGCTGTGCTGCCCTTGAGGCTGTGTTGTCGGTGTACGCGCAACGGGCGAACCCGTTACCCTGATCAAAGTATTTACATGACCCCACTGACTCCCTCCTTGCCGCGTTCGGTTGTGCCCGACGCCTGGCTTTCGGTGGTCAATGGCGCGTTGCTTGCACAAGAAAACGTTCTGGCCTGCCTGGAGGTTGACCTGGACGCGTCGCTGTGCTTTCGCAAAAATCTCCTTATTTTGACCGATCAGCGCTTGCTCGCCCGCTCGGACGACGAAAAAAGCTGGCAAGACTGGCCGCTGGACCCCCGCTTGACGCTGTCGCTGAGCGACCACGCCGGCGTGGCGCAGCTGTCCCTGCAGGACGAGCAAGGGCATGCCCTGGGGCAGTGGCGCATGACGCTTGGTCTGCAGGCCGGCGCCAGCCGGCTGCTGGCGCAGTGGCGCGAGGGCTTGCTGCGGCGCGAGCGCGGCGAGGCCGCCGCCTCGGCCCCCGACAGCGCCTGCCCGGTGTGCCACCAGCCCTGGCCAGCCGACGAGGAGGAGTGCCCCAGCTGTGCCCGCGAAGAGCTCACGCCCGCCTCGACCTGGACCCTGTTCAAGCTGTGGCGCTTTGCCAAGCCCTACCAGGGCCAACTGCTGCTGGGTTTTGTGCTGACCCTGGCGGCCACCGCCGCCACCCTGGTGCCGCCCTACCTGACCATGCCCCTGATGGACGAGGTGCTGATCCCGTACCAGAACGGTCAGGCCATCGATCCGGCGCTGGTGGGCCTGTACCTGCTGGGCCTGTTGGCCTCGGCATTGTTGGCCTGGGGCCTGGGCTGGATCAAGACCTACATCCTGGCCCTGGTGTCCGAGCGCATCGGCGCCGATTTGCGCACCACCACCTACGAGCACCTGCTGCGCCTGTCGCTCGAGTATTTTGGCGGGCGCCGCACCGGTGACCTGATGGCGCGCATTGGCAGCGAGACCGACCGGATCAATGTGTTCCTGTCCCTGCACCTGCTGGACTTTGCGACCGATGTGCTGATGATCGCCATGACGGCGGTGATCCTGTTCACCATCAACCCCACGCTGGCGCTGGTGACCCTGCTGCCGCTGCCGGTGATTGGCTGGCTGATCCACATCGTGCGCGAGCGCCTGCGCACCGGCTTTGAAAAGATCGACCGCGTCTGGGCCGAGGTCACCAATGTGCTGGCCGACACCATCCCGGGCATCCGGGTGGTCAAGGCCTTTGCCCAAGAAGACCGCGAGGCGCAGCGCTTTCGCGACGCCAATGCGCACAACCTGCAGGTCAACGACCGCCTCAACCGCGTCTGGTCGCTGTTCTCGCCCACGGTGACCTTGCTGACCGAGATTGGCCTGCTGGTGGTCTGGGCCTTTGGCATCTGGCAGGTCTCGAAGAACGAGATCACGGTGGGGGTGCTGACCGCCTTCCTGGCCTATATCGGGCGCTTTTACACCCGGCTCGACTCCATGAGCCGCATCGTCTCGCACACCCAGAAGGCGGCCTCTGGCGCCAAGCGG
Source organism: Pseudomonadota bacterium (assembly GCA_041157045.1). GTDB lineage: Bacteria > Pseudomonadota > Gammaproteobacteria > Burkholderiales > Burkholderiaceae_C > Limnohabitans_A. The sequence goes on along the minus strand of JBEBDJ010000015.1, from coordinate 7,561 downwards.
ATTTTTGAAATCCTCGACCATGTCTCGAGCGTGCCCGAGGCCGCCCAGCCCCAGCCCCTGCCGCCTGTAAAGGGCCATATCCGCTTGCACGAGCTGGGGTTTCGCTATGGCAACCGCGCGGTCATCCGCCAGCTGAGCCTGGACATTGCGCCGGGCGAGATGATTGGCCTGGTGGGCCACAGCGGCTCGGGCAAGAGCACCCTGGTCAACCTGATCTGCCGTTTCTACGACCCGAGCGAGGGCCGCATCGAGCTCGACGGTGTGGACATCCGCCAGCTGGCCCTGCGCGACTACCGCGGCCAGATCGGCCTGGTGCTGCAAGAGCCGTTTTTGTTCTTTGGCACGATTGCCGACAACATCGCCTACGGCAAGCCCGACGCCACGCGCGCGGAGATCGTGGCGGCTGCGCGCGCCGCGCATGCGCACGAGTTCATTTTGCGCATGCCGCAGGGTTACGACTCGCTGGTGGGCGAGCGCGGCCAGGGCCTCTCGGGGGGCGAGCGCCAGCGCATCTCGATTGCGCGCGCGCTTTTGATCAACCCGCGCATCCTGATCATGGACGAGGCCACCTCGGCGGTCGACACCGAAACCGAAAAAGAAATCCAGCGCGCCCTGGACAACCTGGTGCGCGGCCGCACCACGATCGCGATTGCCCACCGGCTCTCGACCCTGCGCAAGGCCAATCGCCTGGTGGTGATGGACAAGGGCGAGGTGGTGGAGCAGGGCGGGCATGAGGAGTTGCTGGCCCTGCGCGGCACCTACTGGCGCCTGCACGAGGCCCAGCAGCGCCATGCCCAGGCGCAAGGCGATGTGTTGGCAGAGGAGAGCAGCGATGCAGCTTGAACGCAACCCGCGCGGCCAGTGGTGCTGGACCGACGCCGAGGGCCAGTGCCACGAGGGTGTGCATGTGGCCAGCGCCTTCCCGATCAGCGCGCCTGGCCAGGGCGTCTCGGTGCTCGATGCCGAGGGCCACGAGCTGGCCTGGTTCGAGTCCCTGGGCGGCCTGCCCAGCCCCTTGCAAGCCGCCTTCACCCAAGCGCTGCGCGAACGCGAGTTCCTGCCCGAAATCCAGCGCCTGGTGTCGATCAGCAGCCCGATCACCCCCAGCCAATGGGAGGTGCAGACCGACCGGGGCACGACCCGCTTCATGCTCAAGGGCGAGGAAGACATCCGCCGCCTGAACGCGCGCTGCCTGCTGGTGAGCGACGCCGACGGCGTGCAATACCTGATCCGCGACCTGTCCGCGCTTGACCGCGGCTCGCGCAAATTGCTGGACCGCTTCATGTGAGCGGCCACCAGCTAGGAGTGATGCGATGAAAGTGACTGTGGTGGGCGCCGGCTATGTCGGCCTGGTGACCGGTTCATGCCTGGCCGATCTGGGCTTTCGTGTGCTGTGCCTCGACAGCAATCCGGCGCGCGTGGCGCAGCTGCAAGCTGGGGGCGTGCCGATTTACGAGCCGGGCCTGGACGCGGTGATCGCGCGCAACCGCGCGGCCGGCCGGCTGGATTTCACCAGCGATGTGGCCCAAGCGGTTTCGCATGGCCAGATCCTGATGATCGCCGTGGGCACGCCGCCCCAGGAAGACGGCTCGGCCGATCTGCAGCATGTGCTGGCGGTGGCGCGCAGCATTGGCGAGCACATGCAGGACTTCAAGCTGGTGCTCAACAAATCGACCGTGCCGGTGGGCACCGCCGATCGGGTGCGCGCCGTGATCGCGCAGGCGCTGCAGGCGCGGGGCCTCGATGCCTTGGGCTTTGATGTGGCCTCCAACCCCGAGTTCCTCAAAGAAGGCGCGGCGATCGACGACTTCATGCACCCCGACCGCATCGTCGTGGGCATCGACCCCGGCCCGCACGAGGCGCACAGCCGCCGCCTGATGACCCAGCTGTACGCCAGTTTCAACCGCCACCATGCGCGCACCGTGTGGATGGATGTGCGCAGCGCCGAGCTGACCAAGTACGCCGCCAACGCCATGCTGGCCGCGCGCATCTCGTTCATGAACGAGGTGGCCAATCTGGCCGACCGCCTGGGGGCCGATGTGGACCATGTGCGCCGGGGCATTGGCGCCGACAGCCGCATTGGCCCGAGCTTTCTGTACGCCGGCTGCGGCTATGGCGGCAGCTGTTTCCCCAAGGACACGCGCGCACTCATCAGCACCGCGGCCGAGCAAGGCCTGCCCATGCAGGTGGTGGCGGCCACCGAAGCGGTCAACGAGGGCCAAAAACGCCTGTTGGTGCAACGCACCCAGGCCTTTCTGGGTCAGGACTTGACGGGACGCGTGATCGCGGTCTGGGGCCTGGCCTTCAAACCCAATACCGACGACATGCGCGAGGCCTCCAGCCGCGTCATCGTGGCCGAGCTGCTGCGCCTGGGCGCGCGGGTCCAGGCCTACGATCCGGTGGCCGGTCACGAGGCCTTGGCCGCGCTGCGCGAGGACCTGATGGATGCGCCCGGCGCGCTCGATCGCCTGCAACTGGTCGAGCACGATGTGCAGGCCCTGGACGGCGCCGACGCCCTGCTGGTGGTGACCGAGTGGAAGCACTTTCACAACCCCGACTTCGAGGCCTTGCGCCAGCGCATGCGCCAGCCGCTGATCATCGATGGCCGCAACCTGTACGAACCGGCGCTGCTGCAGGACCTGGGCATCGCCTACCACGGCATTGGCCGGCGCAACGCACTGGCGCAGGCGGCCCTGGCGGCGCGCACCCAGGCCTGAAGCCGTGCGGCCCACTCGGGGCACCGGCCAGCGCCGGCCCCGACTGCTTATGATTGGCATCGCAAACCCCGCCTGCCCATGCGCGATCACCCCAACCCGTTGAACCCCCAGACCCTGTCGCCGCTGGCGTGGGCGCAGGGCCCTGGCCGCGCCATGGCCGTGGCGGCGCTGTGCCTGTTTGGCCTGGGGCAGTGGCTGCACCACAGCCCGCTCAATGCCGCACTGATGCGGGCGGTGCACGCCCAGGCCGTTTGGCCCGATGCCTTCTGGTCGCACCTCACGCAGTGGGGCGACTCGGCCCTCATGCTGGCGTTCCTGCTGGCCCTGGTGCCCGATCGCTCACGGGCCCAGGTTCTGGTTCTGCGGGTCTGGGCCCTGGGCTCGCTCCTGACCCCCTTGCTCAAACGGCTGTGGGACGCGCCACGGCCCCTGTCGGTGTTCGAGGCCGGCGCCTTGCTGCCAGTGGGCCTGCCGCCGGCGGGCGGCCACAGCATGCCCTCGGGCCATGCCCTGGCCGCCGCCGCGGGCTTTGCCCTGCTCTGGCTCTTGGCCCGAGAGGCCCGGCGCCCCTGGGCGGGCGGCCTGCTGGCCCTGGGCGCCCTGGTGGCGGCCTCGCGCGTGGCCGTGGCCGCGCACTGGCCGGCCGATGTGCTCAGCGGCGCGGGCATCGGCCTGGCCCTGGTGGCCCTGTGCTGGCGCACCCTGGACGCGCCCCTCTGGCCCAGGGCCTGGCGCTTGCCCGCACCCTGGGGCGCCCGCCTGGCCACCGCCTTGGTGCACGGCCTTCGCCTGTTCCTGGTGCTGGCGCTGTGGCAAACGCCGGCCGACACCCCCGTGGCGCGCTGGACCCTGAACGCGGCAGCGCTGCTGGCGCTGGGCTGGCAGGCCCTGCAAGGCTGGCGCGCTTGGCACGAACGGCGACAGGGCCAGCGCCCATGAATCGCCTGCTCAAGCGCCTGCTGGGCTGGGCCATGGGCCTGGCCTTGCTGGCCTGGCTGTTGGGCGCCTGGGCGCCGCAGGGTGGGTGGGCGCTGGCGCAGCAAACCTGGCAGCGCATGCAGGCCGTGCCCCTGGGGATCTGGGCGCTGGGCCTCTTGCTCTGGTGGTCCAGCTTTGTCTGGCGCGCGGTGCGCATGCGCCAGGAGTGGCGCTGGCGCCGCACGGTCTCCCTGCGGCAAGCCCTGCAGGTGGTGCTGGTGCACAACGCCGCGGTGCTCTTGCTGCCCATGCGCGCTGGCGAACTGGGCTACCCGCTGCTGGTGCGCCAGGTCTGGTCGGCCACCTGGCCGCAGGCCATGCGCAGCCTGCTGTGGCTGCGCCTGCAAGACGCCCTGGTGCTGGCGCTGCTGGCGGCCTGCCTCTGGCCCGGCGTTCCATCGGCCTGGCGGCTGGCGGCCTTGGGGCTGGCGGCCTTGGGGGGTGGCGGCTTGTGGTGGCTGGCACGGCGCGGTATGGGGGCGCCGGCCTGGTGGCGCCGCGGCTTGCTGGGGCGGCACCGGATCGGGCAGGTGTTGCGCCTGCTGGTGCAGCGCCGCCGCTCGCGCGGCGGCTGGGGCCTTTGCCTGGGCAACTGGCTGACCAAGCTGCTGGTGGTGGGGGGCTTGCTGCAAGCCCTGGCCGGGCCCAGCACGGGCCTGACCCTGCTGGGCGCAATGGGCGCGGGCCTGGGCGGGGAGCTGGCCGCCCTGCTGCCCCTGCAAGGCCCCGCGGGCCTGGGCACCTACGAGGCCGGCGTGTGGCTGGCCAGTGGCCTGGGGCGCGGTGCCGCCGCCGAGTTGGCCGCCGCGGCCCTGACCGTGCACCTGTTCTGCCTGGCCGCCTCCTTGCTGGCCGCGCTGCTGGGGGGCCTGCCCGGCCTGCGCCGGATGCGCCAGATGGGGCGCGGATGAAGGACAATCGGGGCTGACGCGCCGCAGGCGCCCAACCCACTCGCTGTCCATGTCCGAAGCCTCCACGCCTGGTTCCACCCCCCCGACCCCGCCGCACCGCCTCTCGGTGGTGGTGCCGATGTACAACGAGGAAGAACTGGCGCACGACCTGATCGACGCCGTGCAGGCCGCCCTGCACGATTACCCCCATCCCTGGGAACTGGTGGTCGTGGACGACGGCAGCCGGGACCGCACCCAGGCGCGCCTGCGCGAGCGTGCGGCCCAGGTCGGCCCGCACATCCGGGTGGTGCGCCTCTTGCGCAACTTCCGCCAGACCGCGGCCATGCAGGCGGGCATTGATGCCGCCCGCGGCGACGTCATCGTCACCATGGACGGCGACTTGCAGAACGACCCGCGCGACATCCCGCGCCTGGTGCACCGCCTGCTGGTCGAGGACCTGGACATGGTGGCCGGCTGGCGCCAGAACCGCCAGGATGGTTTCTGGTTGCGCAAGGTGCCCTCCAAGATTGCCAACCGCCTGATCCGACGCGTCAGCGGCCTGGACTTTCATGACCTGGGCTGCAGCCTCAAGGCCTTTCGCACCGAGGTGCTGCGCGAAGTCCGCCTGTACGGCGAGATGCACCGCTTCATCCCGGCCTGGCTGGCCACGGTCACCTCGCCCACCCGCATGGCCGAGGAGCCGGTGCGCCACCACGCGCGCACCAAGGGCCAGAGCAAGTACGGCCTCTCGCGCACCCTGCGCGTGATCGTTGACCTGCTCTCCATCCACTACTTTCTGCGCTTTGGCACCCGGCCGGGGCATTTCTTTGGCGGGCTGGGCCTGTTTGTGCTGAGCCTGGGCTTGCTGATCCTGGCCTATCTGGGGGCCTTGAAGCTGATGGGCGAATCCATTGGCACCCGGCCGCTGATGTTTGTGGGCTTTTTCTGTGTGCTGGGCGGCCTGCAGTTCCTGACCACCGGCGTGCTCTCGGAAATGCTGATGCGCACCTACTACGACGGGGGCCGACCGCAGGCCTACCATGTGCAGGGAGCGCAGCAACCCGCCGATGGCGAGGCCTGGCATGTTCGGGCCTGAGACCGCGCGACCAGGCGGGGGCTGGCGTTGGGTCTGGCCGCTGCTGCTGCTGGCCTACTTTGTGCTGGGCCTGGGCCGCGCCGAACTCTTTGATGTGGACGAGGGGGCTTTTTCTGAAGCCACCCGCGAGATGGTGGTCTCGGGCGACTGGGGCCACACCACGCTCAATGGCGCCGACCGTTTCGACAAGCCCATTGGGGTGTACTGGTTGCAAGCGTTGTCGGTGAGCGTGTTCGGCGTCAACGAATTCGCCACCCGCCTGCCCTCGGCCCTGGCCGCCTGGGTGGCTTGCCTGGCGCTGGCCGCTTTTGTGCGCGAGCGCTGGGGCGATCGACCCGCCTGGTGGGCCGCGGCCATTCACGCCAGCAGCTTTGGCCCCTGGGTGATGGCGCATGCCAGCACCGCCGATGCCTTGCTGGGCCTGTGGCTGATGCTCTCGGCGCTCGATTTGTGGCGCTATCTGGAAGATGGCCGCCCCGCCGCCTTGCGCCGCCTGGCCCTGTGGGTGGGCCTGGGCGTGCTGACCAAGGGGCCGGTGGCGGTGCTGATCCCGCTGGCCGCGCTGGGCCTGTCCCTGCTGTCGGAGCGGCGTGCGGCGCCGCTGTGGCAAGCCCTGCGCGATGCGCGCGCCTGGCTGATCCTGCTGGCCGTGGCCGCGCCCTGGTACGCCTATGCGCTGTGGCGCCACGGCTGGCGCTTTATCGAAGGTTTTATCTTGCGCCACAACCTCGACCGCTTTTCTGCCCCCATGGAGGGGCACGACGGTGGTCTGGGCTATTTCCTGCTGTTGGCGCCGCTCCTGTGGCTGCCCTGGTCGGCCCTGGTGCTGGCCTTGCCCGGACAGGCGCGCGCCTTGTGGCAAGACCTGCGCCTGCGGCGTGCCTTGCTGTGGGCGGGGTTTGTGCTGGTGTTTTTCTCGCTCTCGGCCACCAAGCTGCCGCATTACGCCCTCTACGCAGCACCGGGCATGGCCTTGTTGCTGGTGCATGGCGCGCGCCATGCGCGTGCCTGGGTCTGGGCCCTGGTCGCCCTGGCCTTGCTGGCCTGGCATGGGCTGATGCTGGGACTGCCCGCGTGGCTGGTGCAGCACCCCGAGGTGGTGCGCGCGGCCGACTACCAGGCCTTGCTGCGCGAGGCGCCACTGCCCGATTGGGCCGGGTCGGTTGCCGCCTGTTGGGCGCTGGCTGCGCTGGCCTGGTTTTGGCAAGGCAAACGCCAGGGCCAACTGGCCTGGCGCCGTGCCGTGCCGCAAGCGGCCTTGCTGCATGGCGTGCTGATGGCCTGGTGGATCATGCCCTGGTGGGCCCACACCCTGCAGGCCCCGGTGCGGCTCTTGGGCGAGCAGTCACGCGCCCTGCCGGGGGTGGTGGTGCAGTGGCAGGTGCACCAGCCCTCGTTTGGTTTTTATCGCCAACAACCGGCTCCGCGCCGCGAGCCCGCACCCGGCGAGCATGCCCTGGTGCGCCGCTCGCGCCTGCCCGACCTGGCGGGCTGGCCGGTGCTGGCGCAAGCGGGCCACCTGGCCCTGGTGCAGCGCCCGGCGCGCGCAGTTGCGCCAGAGGGCGCACGCCCATGACGCGCGCTGGCATCCGCCCGCAGTGGGGGCGCTGGGCCGCTGCGCTGCTGTGTGGTGTGCTGGTCTTTGGCCTTTGGCCCGATCTGGATCTGCAACTGGCCACGATGCTGCTGGACCCGGCCCGCCGTGGGCTGGAGGATGATCCCCTGCTGGCGCGCTGGCTCTACTTGGCCGCCCCCCGCCTGGGCGAGTGGACGCTGGCCTTGTGCCTGGGGCTGTTCGTGCTGCGCTGGTGGCAGCCGCGTCGCGTGCCGCGCTGGCTGGCGCGGCGGGCCCTGGCCTGGGTGCTGGTGGTCTTGCTGGG
>JBEBDJ010000014.1:0-23229 GCA_041157045.1 Pseudomonadota bacterium | reverse complement strand
GCGTGACGTAGCCTTCCCACTCGGGCTCGAAGGGCGTGACGTTGACGATGATGCCGCAGCGCGCATAGGTGCTCTTGCCCAGGCAGATGGTCAGCACGCTGCGCGGGATGCGGAAGTACTCCACGGTGCGCGCCAGCGCAAAGCTGTTGGGCGGGATGATGCAGACGTCGCTTTCAATGTCGACAAAGCTTTTGTCGTCAAAGTTTTTCGGGTCCACCACGGTGCTGTGGATGTTGGTGAAGACCTTGAACTCGCGCGCGCAGCGGATGTCGTAGCCGTAGCTGCTGGTGCCGTAGCTCACGATCTTCTGGCCATCGGCGCCTTGCCGGATCTGGCCCGGCTCAAAGGGCTCGATCATGCCGTGCTGCTCGGCCATGCGGCGGATCCACTTGTCGCTCTTGATGCTCATGTTGGGGCTCGCGGTTCTCGCAAAGGATGGCGGCATTGTAGGGCCGCGCCTGGGCCCAAGGACCGCGCGCTCGCCTGCCCCGACCGGGCCCAGGGCTTGGACATGGGCCCAAGCCCGACCGGTCTATCGGATTTCGTATACGATTAAACGATTCCTGATCGCCCACCATGCTGCCCTGGCTCACCCCCGACACCCCCGACCGGCTCAAGGCCGTGCGCGAGACCTCGCTGGCCAAGCTGGTGCGCGACGACCTGTTGCAAGCGATTTTGCAAGGCGATCTGCCCCCCGGTGCGCGCATCAACGAGCCCGATGTCTGCGCCCGCCTGCAGGTCTCGCGGGTGCCGGTGCGCGAGGCCCTGCGCGAGCTCGAGAGCTCGGGCCTGGTGGTCTCGCGCAAGCATGCCGGCGTGTTCGTGCGCACCATCGAGGCCGACGAGGTGGGGGAACTGTATGAGATGCGCAGCATCCTTGACGCGCAGGCCGGCTGGCGGGCAGCCGCCCTGCCCTTGCCCGAGCGTGCCGCGCTGGTGCAGGCCTTGCAAGACAGCATTGCCCTGATGCATGCCGCCAGCGCGCAGCGCGACCTGGCCGCCTATTACCAGCAGAACCTGCACTTTCACTGGCTGATCATGGCCGCCAGCGGCAACCGCACCATGGGCCAGACCTACCAGGCGCTGGTGCAGCGCCTGCACCTGGCCCGATTGAAAAACCTGGCGCAAGACTTTGGCATGCGCACCTCGATTGCCGAGCACGAGCGCATTGCCCAAGCCATTGACCAAGGCGAGGCCGAATCGGCCCGCCGCCTGCTGGCCGAGCATGTCAGTGGCGCGCACCAACGCCTGCTCCAGGGCCCCCGTTCAACCCCCCCCAAGACTTGAAGGAGACCCCCATGAAACGTCGTCAATTGCTGCAATCGGGCGCCCTGCTGGCCCTGCCGGGTCTGGCCCTGGCCCAATCGGCTTACCCGAACAAGTCGATCCGGTACATCGTGCCGGTGGCCGCTGGCGGTGGCTCGGACATGATCGGTCGCGCCCTGTGCGACCGCCTGGCCAAGGTGCTGGGCCAGCCCATCGTGGTCGACAACCAAGGCGGCGGCGGCGGCGTGATCGCGTCGCAAGCGACCGCCAAGGCGGCGGCTGACGGCTACACCCTGATGCAGGGCTATGTGGCCACCCATGGCACCGCCCCCGCCACGCGCAAGCTGCCCTACGACGCGCTGCGCGACTTCACGCCAATTGGCATGATCGGCAGCACGCCCAATGTGCTGGTGGTCAACACCAGCCTGCCGGTGGCCGATGTGAAGGCCTTCACCCAGTACGTCAAGCAAAACCCGGGGCGCGTCTCGTATGGCTCGGCCGGCGCCGGCTCGCTCACCCACCTGACGGCCGAGTTGTTCAAGCTGCAGACCGACAGCTTCATGGTGCACATCCCCTACCGCGGCATCGCCCCGGCCACCACCGACCTGATCGCCGGCCAAACCCAAGCCATGTTCCCCGGCCTTGCCGCCGCCTTGCCGCACATCCGCAGCGGCCGCGTCAAGCCACTGGCGGTGACGGGCACGCAGCGCCACCCGGCGCTCAAGGATGTGCCCACCATGGAAGAGATCGGCCTCAAGGGCTTTGACGCCCAGCAGTGGTATGGCGTGGTCGGCCCGGCCGGCATGCCAGCGCCCATCGTGCGCCAGCTCAACGAGGCCATGGCCCAGGTGCTGGCCCAGCCAGACTTCAAGGACAAGCTCAGCGCCGAAGCGGTGGAGCTCATGCCCATGAGCCCGAGCCAGTTTGCCGATTACATCAAGAAGGACCTGGCCCGCTGGACCCAGCTGGCCCGCGCCCGCAACATCAACCTCGACGCCTCCTGAGTGGGGCCCCACCTGACGTTTGAAAGACACGCATGACGGTCAATACCTCGGTCGCCGCCGACCACAACGCCCCGCCGGTCACGGCACAACTGGCCCAGTTTGTGGCCGAGCATCCCAGCCGAGGCTGGGACGCCTCGGTGGACCACGAAGCCCATCGCACCTTTTTGAACTGGCTCGGTTGCGCCATTGGCGCCGCCCGCCACGAGGCCGTGGACGCGGCCCTGGCGGCGGTGTCGGTGCTGCAGCCCGCACCGCAGGCCACGCTGGCCGGTCGGCGCGAGCGGGTGGACGTGGCCAATGCCGCGCTCATCAACGGCATTGCCTCGCACACCTTTGACTTTGACGACACCCACCTCAAGACCATCATCCACCCGGCCGGCCCGGTGGCCTCTGCGCTCATGGCCCTGGCCGAGCTCAAGGGCAGCAGCGGCCGCCAGGTGATCGATGCGCTGGTGCTGGGCATTGACGTGGCCTGCCGCATGGGCAATCTGGTCTACCCCCAGCACTACGACCGTGGCTGGCACATCACCGGCTCGACCGGCAGCCTGGGTGGCGCCGCCGCCTGCGCGCGCCTGCTGGGGCTCAATGCCGCACAAACCACCATGGCGCTGGGCATTGCGGCCTCGCAGCCGGTGGGCCTGCGCGAGCAGTTTGGCACCATGACCAAGCCCTTCCATCCGGGCGGTGCGGCCCGCGCTGGCCTGATGTCGGCGCTGCTGGCGCAGCAAGGCTTCACCGCCAGTGCCCGCGCCCTGGAAGCCCCGCGCGGCTGGGCCCAGGTGCTGTCGACCAAGTGCGACTGGAACGAGGCCAGCGACGCGCTGGGCCAGCGCTTTGAGATCAGCTTCAACACCTACAAGCCCTTTGCCTGCGGCATCGTGATTCACCCGAGCATCGACGCCTGTGCCCAGCTGCGGGCGCAAGGGGTGGCGGCCGATCAGGTCGAGCGCATCGAGCTGCGCGTGCACCCGCTGGTGCTGGAGCTGACCGGCAAGAAAGAGCCGCAAGACGGCCTGCAGGGCAAGTTCAGCGTGTACCACGGCTGCGCCGCGGGCCTGTTGTTTGGCCGCGCCGGCGAGGAAGAGTTCTCGGACCACATCGTGCGCCGCGAGGACGTGGTGGCACTGCGCCGCAAGGTGGTGGCCACGGTGGACACGAGCGTGCGCGAAGAGAGCGTGTTTGCGCGCGCGGTGCTCAAGGATGGCCGCACGGTGGAGGTGCATGTCGAGCACGCCATCGGCTCGATGCAGCGCCCCATGAGCGACGCGCAACTCGAGGACAAGTTCCGCGCGCTGAGCGCGCCGGTGCTGGGCGACGCGCGCACCGAGCAGGTGCTGGCCGCCTGCTGGCAGCTGGGCCAGGCGAGCAGCTTGTCGCCGCTGCTGGCCGCGCTGACGCCCTGACCCGCACGCGCCGCACCAGGCGGCGCCTGGCCCCGATCAGTTGGGCAAGGTGCCGACCACGCCCTCGACCAGGTAGTCCATGCCCAGGATCTGGGCGTCATCAAGCGTGCGGCCAGCGGGCAGCACGCTGCGGCCTTGCTGGTCGCGCAGCGGGCCGGCAAATGGCTTGATCTGGCCCTTGGCCAAGCGTTGTTGCATGGCCAGGATGTCGGCCTGCACCGCCTTGGGCACCAAGGGGCCGAAATGGCCGATGCGCACCATGCCACTGGCCACGCCGCCCCAGGTGTCGCTGCTCTTCCAGCGGCCCTGGGCCTGCTCGCGCACCCGGCGCGTGTAGTACTCGCCCCAGTGGTGGGTGACCGCGGCAATCTGCGCCTGCGGTGCAATCGCGCGCATGTCGGAGTGGTAGGCCACGGCCATCATGCCGCGCTCCTGCGCCGCGGCCATGATGGCGGTCGATGCGGTGTGAAAGGCCATCACATCGGCGCCCTGGTTGAACAGGCTCATGGCGGCGTCGCGCTCTTTGGCCGGATCAAACCAGGTGCCCAGCCACAGCACCCGCACCTGCGCCTTGGGGTTGACCGAGCGCATGCCCAGCGTGAAGGCGTTCACGCCCTGCAGCACCTCGGGGATCGGGAAGCCCGCCACATAACCGGCCTGGCCGGTTTTGGACATGCGGGCGGCCAGGACCCCCGCCAGGTATCGGCCCTCGTAATAGCGGGCGTTGGCGGTGGCCACGTTGTCGGCGCGCTTGTAACCGGTGATGGTTTCAAAGCGCACCTGCGGGAAGTCGCGCGCCACGCGCAGCGCCGGCTCCATGTAGCCAAAGCTGGTGGTGAAGATGATCTGCTGGCCTTGCTGCGCCAGGTCGCGGATCACGCGCTCGGCGTCGGCCCCTTCGGGCACATCGGCCACCACCGTGGTGCGCACGCCCTGGCCCAGGGCTTGTTCGACGGCCTTGCGGCCCTCGTCGTGCTGATGGGTCCAGCCCGCCGGCAACACCGGGGTCACATAGACAAAGGCCGCGCGCACCGGGGCGGTGGCGGCAGGCGCCTTGGCCGCTTGGGCGTGGGATGAAATGGGAAGAAAACAGCAGGCAGCCGCGAGCGCGGCCACGAGGTTTTTGTACATGGTGTTCCTCTACATGGCCCCGGCGATTGAACAAACGAAAGCCCGCCGGGGCGCGGGCTTTGCAGGCTCGATTCTAACCCAGCCGGCCCCGCCCGGTCCGGGCGTGGGGACGGGGTGTGGCCATCAGGCCTGGGCGTGTGCCTCGAAACAAGCGCGCAACTGGGCCATCCAGCGCGCCTTGTCGGCCTCTGGCGCAAAGCTGGCGCGCAGGCTGTTGGCCGCCAGTTGCCAGGCGTGGCCCGCATCGAGCGGCAGGGCGGCAAAGACCTGGCGGAAGTTCTCGTTCACATAGCCGCCAAAGTAAGCCGGGTCGTCGGAGTTGAGGCTCACGTTCAGGCCAGCCGCCAGCATGCGCGGCAGCATGTGCTGCGCCATCTCGGGCACCACGCAGAGCTTGAGGTTGGACAGCGGGCACACCGTGAGCGGCGTGCCCTGCTCGGCCAGATGGCGCATCAGCGCCGGGTCGTGCACCGACTGCACGCCATGGTCGATGCGCGCGACCTGCAACTCGCGCAGGGCCTCCCAGATGTAGGCCGGCGGGCCCTCCTCGCCCGCGTGGGCCACCACGTGCAGGCCCAGGGCGCGGGCACGCGCAAAGACCTGGCGGAACTTGCCCGGCGGATGCCCCACCTCGCTCGAATCAAGCCCCAGGCCCATGAAGCAGTGGCGCCAGGGCATGGCCGCCTCCAGGGTGGCCAGCGCATCGGCCTCTGGCAAGTGGCGCAGCACGCACAGGATCAGCGCGGCGCTCACGCCCAGCTCGGTCTGCGCGCGGGTGCAGGCGCGGTGCAGGCCGGTGATGACGGTGCCGATGGGAACGCCGCGCTGGGTGTGCGTCTGCGGATCAAAAAAGATCTCGGCGCGCACCACATGGTCGGCGGCGGCGCGCTGCAGATAGGCCCAGGCCAGGTCAAAAAAATCCTGCTCGGTCTGCAGCACGCTGGCGCCCGCGTAATACAGGTCCAGAAAGCTCTGCAGATCGGCAAAGTTGTAGGCCGCGCGCAGCGCCTGCACGTCGGCATGCGCCAGCGTCACCCCGTTGCGCGCGGCCAGGGCGATCATCATCTCGGGCTCGAGCGAGCCCTCGATGTGCAGATGCAGCTCGGCCTTGGGCATGGCCGCCAGCAGGGCGGGCAGGCGTTCGGCAGGAATGTGGGGCAAGGGGGTCATGGGGCGGCCTCAGCAGACACCGTAGGTGATGCCCGCGCGTTGCAAATAGCGGCGGTACGCCGCCGACATCCGGTCGGCCGCGCTGTGCAGCTCGGCGCGCGGCGACAGGGGCAGGCAGCGCGGGCGCTGTGATTCGAGCACCGGCTGGTCCTGCGTGAAGATGGTGTGCTGAAACTGCTGCAACACCTCGTCGGGGGAGTCGTGATCGGCCACCGCCAGCACAAACCAGACGCGGCATTGCTCGGGGGTCAGCGGGGCCATGAACAGGCCAATCGCCTCGCGCCAGTTGGCCACGCGGGTGCTGCCCGATTCGGGCACCTTGGTGAGCAAGGCGGCAAATGGGCCCGTCACCTCGTAGCCGTACTCGACCTGGGCGGGCGCGGTCGAGTGCAGATTGGAGCGCGGCTGCCAGGCCTTGCAGCCGGTGGCACGCACACCGTGCAGGGTCTCGTGGACCGTGTACTCGGGCACCTCGGTCCAGTCGCGGCTGCCCAGCCAGCCTTCGTGCACAAACGAGAAATGCGACATGTCGAGAAAGTTCTCGACCACGCGTGGGGCACTGGTGGCCACATCGTAGGGGCCGCAGACCACCTGGCGCAAACCGTCGGTGAGCGCGCCGCCCAAATGCGGCAGCGGCGCGGCCGTGGCCGCATCGGCGGGGGCCTGCAGGCGCAGCCAGACCAGGCCATGGGCCACCTGCACCGACACGGTCTGCAGGCGGTGCGTGGCCGGCGGCACAAAGCCCGGCAAGGCGGGCACCTGGGTGCACTGACCGTGGCTGTCAAAGCGCCAGCCATGGTAGGGGCACTCGAGCTGGCCCGCTTGCACACGCCCGAGCGACAGGCGCGCGCCCCGGTGCGGGCATTGGTCGGGGGCGGCCAGCAGCTGGCCCTGTGCGTCGCGCCAGAGGACCCAGTCCTGGCCCAGCAAGCTCACGCCCAGCGGCGCGCTGTGCACATCGGCCTCTCGGGCCACCGGGTGCCAGTGTTGTTCAATCATGCCAAAACCGTTCTTCACCAAAGAAAAACGCCATGCGCAGACGGGGGGCCCATCGAGCGCATGGCGCGGATTGCGTTGGGCGGCCTGGGCCGATGCAGGGCATCGGCCCAGGCCGCAGCGCAGCGCTTACTTGCCGCTGGGCACCTTGCCCTCGACACCCTTGACGTAGAAGTTGATGCCGCTCAGGAACTTGTCGTCGGCGACCTCGTCCTTCTTCAGCAGTTCCTTGCCGTCCTGACCCGTGATCGGGCCCTTCCAGATCGAGAAGGTGCCCGCCTTCAGGCCGGCCTTGATTTCTTCGACCTTTTTCTTGGTGTCTTCCGGCACGTCGTCGGCGATGGAGACGATGTCGATGGCGCCTTCCTTCACACCCCACCACACGCCGCTGTTGCCGGTCCACTTGCCTTCGAGCACGTCACGCGTGGCCTTGATGTAGTACGGCGACCAGTTGATGATGGCCGAGGCCAGGTGCGCCTTGGGGCCGTAGGCGGTCATGTCGGAATCCCAACCGAAGGCACGCTTGCCCTTTTCCTGGGCGGTCTTGAGCACGGCCGGCGAATCGGTGTTCTGGAACAGCACGTCGGCACCACCGTTGATCAGGCTGGTGGCGGCTTCGGTTTCCTTGGGCGGGTTGAACCACTCGTTGACCCAGACCACCTTGGTCTTGATCTTGGGGTTGACCGACTGCGCGCCCATGGTGAAGCTGTTGATGTTGCGGATCACCTCGGGAATTGGGATCGAGGCGACCACACCCAGGGTGTTGCTCTTGGTCATCTTGCCCGCGATCACACCGGCCATGTAGGCGCCTTCGTAGGTGCGGCTGTCATAGGTGCGCATGTTGTCGGCTTGCTTGTAGCCGGTGGCATGCTCGAACTTGACCTCTTTGTTGTCGGCCGCAACCTTGAGCATCGGCTCCATGTAGCCGAAGGTGGTGCCAAAAATCAGCTTGTTGCCCTGGCTGGCCATGTCGCGCAGCACGCGCTCGGCGTCGGCGCTCTCGGGCACGTTCTCGACGTAGCTGGTGACGATCTTGTCGCCAAACTCTTTTTCCAGCGCCTTGCGGGCGTTGTCGTGGGCAAAGGTCCAGCCGCCATCCCCCACCGGGCCAACGTAGGCGAACGCAATCTTCAGGGGCTCGGCCTTGGCCGCAGCGGCCGGCTTGGCCTCTTCCTTCTTGCCGCAACCGGCCAGCACGGCGGCGGCGGCAATCGCGGTCAGGGCCACCATGCGGGTGGTGGTGCGCTTGGAGATGTCGATCATGGAATGTCCTTTGCTAGGGATGGGTTGACGATGGACGGGAACGGGAAACACTCATTATGGCGCTGAAAACGGCTCAGGAGCCAGGGTGGAACACCCGACCCAGCGAGGCCGGCATGTTGACCCGGATCCAGGTCGGGTTGCGCGAGATCAGCACCAGCACCACGATGGTGGCCAGATAGGGCAAGGCGGTGAGCAACTGGCTGGGCACCTGCACGCCCGAGCCCTGCAGGTGAAACTGCAGCATGGTCACGCCGCCGAACAGGTAGGCGCCCAGCAGCACGCGCGCGGGCCGCCAGGTGGCAAAGGTGGTCAGGGCCAGGGCAATCCAGCCCTTGCCAGCGACCATGCCCTGCACCCACAGCGGGGTGTAGATGATCGACAGGTAGGCGCCGGCCAGGCCGCACAGGGCGCCGCCGGTGACCACCGCCAGCAGGCGGATGCGGCGCACCGGATAGCCCAGCGCATGCGCCGATTCGGGCGACTCGCCCACCGAGCGCAGCACCAGGCCGCTGCGGGTGCGGTGGAGCCACCAGATCAGGCCCAGGGCCAGCAGCATGCTCAGGTACACCAGCGGGTGGTGCCGGAACAGGGCCGGCCCGATCCAGGGCAGATCGGCCAGCCAGGGCACCGCAAAATTCAGGCGCTCGGGCAGTTGCTCCTTGACATAGCCCACGCCCACAAAGGCCGAAAACCCGGCGCCAAACAGGCTCAGCGCCAGGCCGGTGGCGTACTGGTTGGTGCCCAGCCAGATCACCAGCACGCCAAACACCGCGGCCATGAGCGCGCCCGCGCCCATGCCGGCCACAAAACCGGCCAGGTCGCTGCCGGTGTGGACCACGGTGGCAAAACCCGCGATGGCGGCGCAGAGCATCATGCCCTCGGCCCCCAGGTTGACGATGCCGGCCTTCTCGTTGATCAGCAGGCCCAGCGAGGCAATGGCCAGCACGGTGCCCGCGTTGAGCGTGGCGGCCAGCAAGAGTGCATAGGTGTCCATCAGCGGGCCCTCCAGCGCAGACGATAGGCGACCAGGGTGTCACAGGCCAGCAGCGAGAACAGCAGCAGGCCCTGGAACACCCCGGTGATGGATTTGGGCAGGCCCAGGCGCGACTGCGCCATCTCGCCGCCAATGTAGAACATGCTCATCAGCACCGCCGACAGCACCATGCCCAGCGGGTGCAGCCGCCCCACATAGGCCACGATGATGGCGGCAAAGCCGTAGCCCGCCGGCACATAGGGCGTGAGCTGACCGATGGGGCCGGCCACCTCCAGCGCGCCGGCCAGGCCGGCAGCGCCGCCCGAGACCAGCAGCGCCAGCCACAGCGCGCGGCGCGACGAGAAGCCCGCATAGCGCGCGGCATCGGGCGCCAGGCCGCCCACCTGCTGGGCAAAGCCAGCGCGGGTGCGGAACAGGAACAGCCACAGCGCCACCGCCCCGGCCAGGGCAATGAGCAGGCCCACGCTCACCCGCGAGCCGCTCATCAGGCGCGGGATCTGCGTGACCGCCTCGAAGGTGCGGGTCTGCGGGAAGTTGTAGCCCGCCGGGTCTTTCCAGGGCCCGTAGACCAGGAAGCCCAGCAGCATGTCGGCCACATAGACCAGCATCAGGCTGACCAGGATTTCATTGGCATTGAAGCGGTCGCGCAGCAAGGCCGTGATGCCGGCCCACAGCATGCCGCCCAACAGGCCCGCGGCCAGCACGGCCAGCAAGATCCAGCGCCCGGTCTCCTTGTCGGCCAGCAGCGCCACGCCGCCGGCGCAGACCGCGCCCACAATGAACTGGCCCTCGGCGCCGATGTTCCACACATTCGATCGGTAGCAGACGGCCAGGCCCAGGGCAATGAGCAGCAGCGGGGTCGCCTTGACCATCAGCTCGCCCACGGCATAGACGCTGCGCAGCGGCTCCCAGAAAAACATCTGCAGCCCGCGCACCGGGTCCTTGCCCAGGGCCATGAACAGGGCCACGCCAATCAGCACGGTGACCAGCAGGGCCAGCAGCGGGGACGCCCAGGTCCAGAAACCGCTGGCCTGGGGACGGGGTTCAAGCCGCAGCATGCTGCACCTCCTGCGACCACAGACCGCTCATCCATTCGCCAATGCGCATCGGGTTGGCCTCCTGGCGCGTCAGCGACGGCGAGAGCCGGCCACGCGCCATCACGACCATGCGGTCGGACATTTCAAACAACTCTTCCAATTCCTCCGAGACCACCAGCACGGCGCAACCGGCGTCGCGCAGGGCCAGGATCTCGGCGCGGATCTGCGCCGCGGCGCCCACGTCCACGCCCCAGGTGGGCTGCGAGACGATCAGCAGCCGCGGGTTGGCGCTGATCTCGCGGCCCACAATGAATTTCTGCAAATTGCCCCCGGACAAGGAGCGCGCCGGGGCGTTGGGCCCATTGGCCTTGACGCGAAAGCGCTCGATGATCTGCTGCGCCTGCTCGGTCAGCGCACGCATGCGGATCCAGCCCGAGCGCTGCACCGCCTCGGTGCGGGTCAGCAGCAGGTTGTGCGCCAGCCCCAGCGAGGGCACGGCACCGCGCCCCAGGCGCTCCTCGGGCACAAAGTGCAGGCCCAGCTTGCGCCGATGCGCCGGGCCCAGGCGCGCCACCGGCTGATCGTCGATGCGGATGGACTCGGGCGCCGCCCGGGTGTCCTCGCCCGAGAGGGCCCAGAGCAGCTCGCGCTGGCCGTTGCCCGACACGCCGGCCAGGCCCACGATCTCGCCGGCCCGCACCTCCAGCGACACCGCCTCAAGGTCCACACCAAAGGGGTCCTGGCGCGCCAGGCTCAGTTGCGACACCGACAGCACCACCTCGCCCGGCTGGCGCGGTGTGGGGGCCAGCGCCGGGGGCTCGGCGCCAATCATCAGGCGCGAGAGCGAGGCATTGGTCTCTTCGCGCGGATCGCAGACGCCGCTCACCTGGCCGCCCCGCAGCACGGTGCAGGCCGAGCACAGGGCACGGATTTCATGCAGCTTGTGGCTGATGTAGAGCAGGCTGCAGCCCTCGGCCACCAGCTGGTGCAAGACGGCAAACAGCTTCTCGACCGCCTGCGGGGTCAGCACCGAGGTGGGCTCGTCCAGGATCAGCAGGCGCGGCTCGGTCAGCAGGGCGCGGATGATCTCCACGCGCTGCATCTCGCCCACGCTCAGGGTGTGGACAGGGCGCTCGGGCTCCAGGTCCAGGCCGTATTCGCTGGCCTTGGCGCGGATGCGCGCGGTGACCTCGGCCAGGCTGAGCGAGCGGTCCAGCCCCAGCCAGACGTTCTCGGCCACCGTGAGGGTGTCAAACAGGCTGAAGTGCTGGAACACCATGCTGATGCCCAGGCGCCGCGCCTCTTGCGGGTTGCGGATCTGCACCGGCTGGCCCTGAAAGAACACCTGGCCCTCGTCGGGCTTGACCGAGCCGTAAATGATCTTCATCAGGGTGGACTTGCCAGCGCCGTTTTCACCCAGCACGGCATGGGCCTGGCCCGGCAACACGCTGAGCGAGACATCGCGGTTGGCCACCACGCCGGGATAGCGTTTGGTGATGCCGTGCAGGGACAACAGGGCAGAACTCATGACGGAACCTTGGGTTGGGGCAACTGACGGGCGCTCTCGCGCACCTGCTCGCGCAGCCATTGGGCGGCGGACCAAGCGTGGGTGCGATCATGCCAGAGCTGGTAGTAGGTCATGGGCGGCAGTGTCACAGGGCAGTCAAGCATCACCAGGCCAGGTGCAGCGGCCACAGAGCGCTGGCAATACTGGCGACCGGTGGTCAGCACAAGCAAACTCGATGCCACCATGCGCGGCATCAGCCCAAAATGCGCGCAGCGCACCGCAATGCGCCGCGCCAGGCCCATGCGGTCGAGCTGCTCGTCGATGATGCCGCGCCAGCCGGGATAGGCGGGCGTGGGCGCCACATGCGCACACTCGAGCCACTGCGCCACGCTCCAGCCGCGCCGCACCGCCGGGTGCTGCGCGCTGACCAGGCAGGCCACCGGGTCTTCAAACAGTGGCGCACGGTGCAGGTGCGCAGGGGGCTCGGTCCAGTTGCCCACCACCAGATCCAGCCGGCCCTGGGCCAGGTCCTGCGCATACTGCGCCTGCGGCGACAGGGCATGGATTTCCAGCCGGGCCTGCGGCGCCGCCTGCTGCACCCGGGCCACCAGACCGGGCAAAAACCAGGGGTCCAGGGTGTCGCTGGCGGCAATGCGAAAGGTTTGTGTGGCCTGCGCGGGCTCGAAGGGGCGGCGCTGGGCAAAGAGCTGGTCCGCGGTTTGCATGAGCAGCTGCGCCGGCTCGATCATCTGCAAGGCGGCGTCGGTGGGCACCATGCCGGTGCCACTGCGCACCAAAATGGGGTCGCCGGTGAGTTCGCGCAAGCGCCGCAAGGCCAGCGACACGGCCGGCTGCTGCTGGCCCAGGCGCAAAGCCGTGCGGGAGACGCTGCGTTCGGTGATCAAGGTGAACAGGGTGCGGATGAGTTGGAGGTCGATCTTGTCCAATTGCGGGGCCGGCTTCATAACGCAATCCCCATAGTGTTCATGGTGCTGGCATGATGAACCCCGGGCCGCCCGGCCCTAGCATGCGCTCGTGGCGCCACGCCCCGCTTCTGGGCCGCGCTGATTTGTTGTTCTGGAGGAATTTTTCGCATGTCCTTCGTCTCCTCTGCTGCGGCGCCCGCGGGCGCCGCGCTGCACCAGACGGTCCGGGTCTTGCGCCGGGGCCAGCCTGAGCCATGGCGCAATGTAGCACCGGGGCGCACCCTGCTCTCGGTCCTGCGCGACGATTTGCGCCTGACCGACACCAAGGAAGGCTGCGCCAGCGGCGATTGCGGTGCCTGCACCGTTGTGCTGGCCGACCTGGACCAAGGGGCGCTGCGCCTGCGCACGGTCAACAGCTGCATCCGGCCGGCCCACGCCGCGCACGGTCGCGCCTTGTTCACCGCGGCCGATCTGGCCGGCCCCAACGGGCGCCTGCACCCGGTGCAGCAAGCCCTGCTGGACCACCACGGCTCGCAGTGCGGCTTCTGCACGCCCGGCATTGTGATGAGCCTGCTGGCCCTGTACGAGCGCCTGACGCCCGGCCAGGTCGTCACCCGCGAGATGGCCTTGCAGGCCCTGTCGGGCAATCTGTGCCGCTGCACCGGCTACCGACCCATCGTCGAGGCGGCCATGAGCTTGCGCGCCGATCCGGCCCATTCCGTCAACACCCCGGCCTTGCGCCGCCAGCTCAAGGCGCTGTCGGCGGCGGCAGCGCAGGACGAGGTGGCGCTGCCCCCAAGCGGTGGCCAGGCCCCCTTCTACCTGCGCCCCACCCTGCCCGAGACGGCCCTGCAAGCGCGCGCGCGCCACCCGCAGGCCACGCTGATCGCGGGCGCCACCGACGCCGGGCTGTGGCTCACCCAGGGCCTGAAGGACCTGCCGCACATCATCGACCTGGGCCGGGTCCGCGCCTGGCAGCGGGTCGAGACCTATGCGCATCACCTGGCCATTGGCGCGGCGGTCCCGCTGCAAGACGCGTTTGATGCGCTGGCGCGCCACTGGCCTGGCGTGCATGCCTTTGGCGAGCGCTTTGCTGGCTGGCCGGTGCGCCAGTCGGGCACCCTGGTGGGCAATGTGGCCAATGGCTCGCCGATTGGCGACAGCATGCCCATGCTGATCGCCATGGGGGCCCAGGTGGTGCTGATGGCCTGGCGGCGCGGCCGCGTGCAGCACCGCCACCTGCCGCTGGAGGACTTTTACACCGGCTACCGGCAAACCCAGCTGGCCCCCGACGAGCTGGTGGCCTGGGTGGTGGTGCCCAAGCCCCGACCTGGCCAGCGCCTGCACCTGGACAAGCTGAGCAAGCGCCAGGAGGACGACATCTCGGCGGTCTGCCTGGCGCTGCGCCTGACCCTGGTCGACGGCCAGGTGCAAGACGCCCGCGTTGGCGTGGGCGGGGTGGCGGCCACGCCCCTGCGCGCCCATGCGGCCGAGGCGGCGCTGCGCGGCCAGCCCTGGAACCCGGCCACTGCCCTGGCGGCCGGGCAGGCCCTGGCCCAGAGCGTGCAGCCCATCAGCGACATGCGCGCCAGCGCCGACTACCGGCGCCAGATGCTGCGGGCGCTGATGCAACGGGCCCAGGCGCGCGACGCCATCGGCGAAGTCCAAGACCTGATGCAGGTGCTGCCCAGCACCGGGGAGGCCGCATGAGCGCCCACACGCCACCCTCGGCTCCCCTGCCCCCGCACGAGAGCGCCGCTGCCCAGTTGCAGGGGCGCGCCGACTACCTGGACGACCTGCCCGAGTGGCAGGGCATGTTGCATGTGGCCCCGGTGCTGAGCCCCCAGGCCTGCGGCCAGCTGCGCCGCCTGGACCTGCGCGCGGTGCGCCAGGCCCCCGGCGTGGTGGCCGTGCTGACCGCCCAGGACCTGCCGGGCGAGCGCCTGCTGGCCACCTTTGTGCACGACGAGCCCATCCTGCCCGAGACCGAGGTCTCGCATGTGGGCCAGGTGCTGGCCCTGGTGGTGGCCCACTCGCACCGCGCAGCGCGCCAGGCGGCGCAGCTGGCGCAGATCGACATCGCCCCCGGCACGCCGCTGCTGCACGCCCGCCAGGCCCATGCAGCCGGGGCGCATGTGCTGCCCTCGGTGCGCCTGGCGCGCGGTGACGCGGCCGCCGCGCTGGCCGAGGCACCGATGCGCCTGCAAGGGCAGCTGGAGGTGGGCGGGCAGGAACACTTTTACCTGGAGGGCCAGATCGCCAGCGTGCAGGCGCAAGAGGGCGGCCAGTGGCTGGTGCATTCGAGCACCCAGCACCCCGGCGAGGTGCAGCACTGGGTGGCCCATGCCCTGGGCGTGCCGCTGTCGCAGGTGCGGGTGGTGTGCCGCCGCATGGGCGGGGGCTTTGGCGGCAAGGAAACGCAGGCCGGCCATCTGGCGGTGTGGGCCGCGCTGGCGGCGCAGCACACTGGCCGCGCGGTGAAGATGCGGCTGGACCGGCGTGACGATTTTCTGATCACCGGCAAGCGCCACCCCTTCAGCCACGACTGGTCGGTGGGCTTTGACGCCGAAGGCCGGGTGCTGGGCCTGCACAGCGAGCAGCTGGTGCACTGCGGCCACAGCGCCGACCTGAGCGGCCCGGTGGCCGATCGCGCCCTGTTCCACACCGACAACGCCTACTGGCTGCCGGCGGTGCAACTGGATTCGCACCGCTGCCGCACCCACACCCAGAGCCACACCGCCTTCCGCGGTTTTGGCGGCCCGCAGGGGGTGCTGCTGATCGAGACGGTGATGGGCGACATCGCCCGCCACCTGGGCCGCGATGCGCTGGATGTGCGCCTGGCCAATCTGTACGGCGAGACCGAGCGCAACACCACGCCCTACGGCATGGCGGTGCAGGACAACATCCTGCGCCCCCTGATGACGCAGCTGGCCCAGCAGTGCCGCTACCGCGAACGGCGCGCCGCCATCACGGCCTGGAACGCGGCCTCGCCGGTGCTGCGCAAGGGCCTGGCGCTCACGCCGGTCAAGTTTGGCATCAGCTTCACCGCCACGCAGTTCAACCAGGCCGGCGCCTTGGTCTCGGTCTACACCGACGGCAGCGTGCGGGTCAACCATGGCGGCACCGAGATGGGCCAGGGCCTGCACACCAAGGTGGCCGCCCTGGTGGCCGCGGTGCTGGGCGTGCCGGTGCAACAGGTGCTGGCCACAGCCAGCGACACCGCGCTGGTGCCCAATGCCAGTGCCACGGCAGCCTCCAGCGGCACCGACCTCAATGGTCGCGCCGCCGAGCGCGCGGCCACCCAGGTGCGGGCCCAGCTGGCCGCCTGCCTGGCGCAGACCGACGGCTGCGCACCCGAGGATGTGCGCTTTGCCGACGGCTGGGTCCACACCCCGCAGCGTCAACGCCGGTTTGTCGAGGCGGTGCAACACGCCTACAGCCAGCGCGTGCCCCTGTGGAGCGACGGCTTTTACGCAACGCCCGGCATCCACTACGACCGCCAGACCTTGAGCGGCCGGCCCTTCTACTACTTTGCCTATGGCGCCGCCTGCAGCGAGGTGGTGATCGACCCGCGCACCGGCGAGTACCGCCTGCTGGCCACCGACATCCTGCACGACGTGGGCCATTCCCTGCACCCCGAGATCGACCGTGGCCAGATCGAGGGCGGCTTTGCCCAGGGCCTGGGTTGGCTGACCACCGAAGAGCTGGTGTGGGACGAGCGCGGGGTGCTGCGGACCCAGGGCGCGAGCACCTACAAAATCCCCACCGCGGCCGACCTGCCCGAGCACCTGGTGGTGGACTTCTGGCCCGAGGCCAACCGCGTGGACAACGTGGGCGGCAGCAAGGCGGTGGGCGAGCCCCCGTTCATGCTGGCCATCAGCGTGTACGAGGCCTTGCGCGATGCGGTGGGCGCCACCTGCCCGGGCACGCAAGCCGTGCGGCTCGATACCCCGGCCACGCCCGAGCGCGTGTGGCGCGCGGTGCAGGCCCTGCGCGGGGGCACGGCATGAGCGCGGCGGACGGCCTGCACGGCTGGCGCGCCGACCTGCTGCACTTTCCCGACCCGGGGGTCCCGCAGCTGGTGCACGTGCGCGATGCCCTGCTGGTCACGCGGCGCGATGGCGACGGCGTGGCGCGCGTGGCCGATCTGGGCCCCGCCCACGAGGTGCTGCCCCGCCACCCCGGCCTGGCCGTGACCGCGCTGGACGGCTGCATGGCCCCGGGCTTTGTCGACCTGCATGTGCACTACCCCCAGCTCGATGTGATCGCCTCGCCGGCCGATGGCCTGCTGCCCTGGCTG
This sequence comes from Pseudomonadota bacterium, assembly GCA_041157045.1. GTDB lineage: Bacteria > Pseudomonadota > Gammaproteobacteria > Burkholderiales > Burkholderiaceae_C > Limnohabitans_A. Next base: position 6,232 of record JBEBDJ010000014.1, on the reverse strand, counting down.
GAGCACTACACCTTTCCGCACGAGCGCCAGTTTGCCGACCCGGTGCATGCGCGCGCGGTGGCCGAGTGTTTTCTGGACGAGCTGCAGCGCCATGGCGTGACCAGCGCGCTTTGCTTTGCCACCGCCCACCCCGAATCGGTCGATGCCTTCATGGCAGCCGCGCAGGCGCGGCGCCTGCGCATGGTGGCCGGCAAGGTCCTGCAGGACCGGCACAGCCCCGACGGCCTGCGCGATGTCGACACCGCGCAAAGCCTGCAACAGACCGAGGCCCTGATCGCGCGCTGGCATGGGGTGGACCGCCTGGGCTATGCCATCACGCCGCGTTTTGCGCCCACCAGCAGCGCCGCGCAATTGCACGGCGCTGGCGAGATCGCAGCCGCCCATCCGCAGGTCTGGGTGCAGTCGCATGTGGCCGAGAACCACGACGAGATTCGCTGGGTGCACGAGCTGTTTCCCGAGGCGCGCAGCTACCTGGATGTGTACGCCCGCGCCGGCCTGCTGCGCGAGCGGGCGGTCTATGCCCACGGCATCCACCTTGACGCGCGCGACCGCGCGCTGCTGGCCCAGACCGGTGCGAGCCTGGCGGTGTGCCCCACCAGCAACCTGTTCCTGGGCAGCGGCTTTTTTGACTTTGCCGCCGCGCAGGCCGCGGGGCTGCGCTGGGGCCTGGCCTGCGATGTGGGCGGCGGCACCAGCTTCTCGCCCTTTCACACCATGCACGCGGCCTACACCGTGGCGCGCCAATCGGTGGGCCGAGCGGGCCTGCACCTGCCCCCGCAAACCCTGTGGTGGCACCACACCGCCGGTGCCGCGCAAGCCCTGGGCCTGGGCCAGCAGATTGGCAATCTGCACATCGGCTGCGAGGCCGACTGGGTGGTGCTCAACGACCGCGCCACGCCCCTGCTGGCGCGCCGCTGTGCGCAAGCGAACTCGCTGGACGAGTGGCTGTTTGCGCTGATCGTGCTGGGCGACGACCGGGTGGTGGCACGCACGGTGATCGACGCAGACGGCCGCTAGCGCACGCGCCCGTGCCTCAGAACAGCTGACCCTGGCCCGGTGGCGCGGGGGGACGAAATTGCGCCACATCAAGGGGCAGCGAGCGCCGTGCCAGGCCCAGGCGCGCGCAGGCCTTGAGAAAGCGCTGGCGCAGCAGATCGGCCCACAGGCCCTGCCCATGCATGCGCTGGCCGATGCGCGCGTCGTTGTCCTTGCCGCCGCGCAGGTCCTGGATGCGGGCCATGATGCGCTCGGCGCGCTGCGGATGGTGCTGCTGCAGCCACTCACGAAACAGGGGCGCGAGTTCCCAGGGCAGGCGCAGCACGGTGTAGAACGCGCTTTGCGCGCCCGCATCGCGCGCGGCCTGCAGCACCTGCTCCATGTCCTCGTTCAGAAACGGGATCTGCGGCGCCACGCTCACCCCCACCGGCACCCCCGCGCGCGCCAGCGCTTCAATGGTGCGCAGGCGCCGCCAGGGCGCCGGGGCGCGCGGCTCCAGGCGCCGCGCCAGCGCGGCATCAAGGGTGGTGATGGTCACGTACACCGCGGCCAGGCCCCGCTTGGCCATGGGTGCCAGCAGATCCAGGTCGCGCTCCACGCCGCTGCCCTTGGTCACCAGGGCCATGGGGTGGTGGCAATCGTGCAGGACCTGCAGCACCTCGCGCGTGAGACCCAGCTCGCGCTCGAGCGGCTGGTAGGCGTCGGTGACGGTGCCGATGGCCAGCACCGCCGGGCGGTAAGCCGGCCGCGAGAGCTCTTCGCGCAGCCGCTCGGCCAGCCCTTGCTTGGCCACCAGCCGGGTCTCGAAATCGAGCCCGGGCGAGAGCCCCAGGTAGCTGTGGCTGGGACGGGCGTAGCAGTAGCTGCAGCCGTGCTCGCAGCCCCGGTAGGGGTTGAGGGAGCGGTCAAAGCCGATGTCGTCGGAGGTGTTGAAGGCCATGGCCGAGCGGGCAGGCTCCCAGACCCAGCGGGTGCGCGGCGCGGGCGCCTCGGCCAAGGCCTCGGGCAAGCTGCCCCAGCCGTCGTCAAAGGCCTGCCGGTCCTCGCTGGCAAAGCGGTGCGTCAGGCGGCGGGGCGTGCCCCGGCCCTTGATGGCCTGCAAAGGGATGTGGATCTCCATGGACTGTATTTTTATACAGTCTTTTCGACCTGGCAAGCGCGGCGGATCGACCGGCACGGTCGGGCCGCCATGGCGGCGCAAAAGGCAAGCGCCTGGCCCTCAGGCAGACGGGGTCTGGAGCAAGGTCTGCACCGCCTCGGCCTGGGTGGGGCGCACGGTGCGGGCGATTTCCTGGCCGTCCTGCAGCAGGATCAGCGTGGGCCAGAGCTTGACGCGGAAGTGGCGGCCCAGGGGGCGGCCCGGGCCGTCCTCGACCTTCACATGGCGCAGCGCCTGGCCGGCCAGGGCTTGCGCAATCGGGGCCTGGGCGGCACGGCAGTGGCCGCACCAGTCGGTGCCAAATTCCAGCAGCACGCGGCCGGGCCAGGCCTGAACGTCGGCGGCCAGCGGCGCCTCAATGGCGCTCAGGTAAGGGGCAGTCATGGCGGTACGCAACAGTTCGCGATCGGTGGCAAGGCCCTCAGTGTGCCACGGACGGCGGTGGGCCACCCGGGCGCTGACGCCCGCTCAGGCGCCAGCGAGCTCGCGCAGCGCCTGCGGATTGGGCAGCCAGATCTGGCGGCCGGTGCCGGCAATCAGCTGGCGCTCGCGCAGGTGGCGCAGCACGCGCGAGAAGGTCTCGGGGGCCATGCCCAGTTGCGCGGCAATGGCGCGCTTGCGCTCGCGCAGGGTCACGCCCAGCCCTTCGCCCTCGCGGCGCGGCTCGGCCTGCTGCAGCAACCACTGCGCGCAACGCGCATCGGCGTCTTTGGACAAGCGGCTAATCGCCACCTCGGTCTGCTGGCGCTGGGCCCGCGCCAAGTCCAGCAGCAACTCGCGCGAGACGGGCGGCAGGGCCTGCAGCTCGGCGGCAAACACCGCCGCGGGCACGCGCTCGATCTCCAGCGCGGTCTCGGCCAGCGCATCCACCGCGTGGGGCTGGTGCAGCAGCGTGGCCGACGCCTCCAGCCAGAAGGGGCCGTCGATGGTGGCCAGCTGGTGGGCCATGCCCTCCTCGCCGAGCAAACCCACCTGCACCCGACCGCGGCGCACATGCAAGACCTCGTCGCAGGTCTGGCCCCGGCGCAACACCACGCTGCCTGCAGGCATGACGCTGGGCGGCACTTGGGGCGACAGGGGCGGGGGCACGGTTGGCAGGTTCATGGGGGCAATGTGCCAGAGGGGCCTGCGCCGCGCATTGACGCACATCAACCCGGCGGCGATTGCCCATGTCCCCCCTAAAATCGGGTCTGCACAGCCCGGGACGCGCGGCAGGTGCGGCGCTCGCCCATGGGGGATTCGGCCGCACACCCTGTCTTTTCCAAGGAGCGCGCCATGGCCACCCTGCTGATCCAGCACCTGCACACCCTGTCCACGATGGACGATGCCGACCACACCTGGCACGACGCCGCGCTGCGGGTGCGCGACGGCCTGATCGAATGGGTGGGCCCGCAAGCCGAGCTGCCCCCAGCCCTGGCGCACGCCGACGAGGTGATCGACGGGCGCGGCCTGCTGGCGGTGCCCGGCCTGGTCAACACCCATCACCACATGTACCAGAGCCTGACGCGCGCGGTGCCCGGGGTGCAGAACGCCGAGCTGTTTGGCTGGCTGCGCGGGCTCTACCCGATCTGGGCCGGGCTCACGCCCGAGATGGTGCGCGTGAGCACCCAGGTGGCGATGGCCGAGTTGCTGCTCTCGGGCTGCACCACCAGCAGCGACCACCTCTACCTCTACCCCAACGGGGTGCGGCTCGACGACAGCATCGAGGCCGCGCACGCGATCGGCATGCGCTTTGTGGCCACCCGCGGCAGCATGAGCGTGGGCCAGTCGGCCGGCGGCCTGCCGCCCGACCGACTGGTCGAACGCGAGGACGACATCCTGCGCGACGCGCAGCGCCTGATCGAGACGCACCATGACGCCACGCACGGCGCCATGGTGCAGGTGGCGCTGGCGCCCTGCTCGCCCTTTAGCGTCAGCCGCGACCTGATGCGCCTGTCGGCCGAGATGGCGCGCCAGCACGGTGTGCGCCTGCACACCCACCTGGCCGAGAACGACCACGACGTGGCCTACAGCCTCGAGAAGTTTGGCTGCACCCCGGCACAGTACGCGCAAGAGCTGGGCTGGGTGGGCGAGGACGTGTGGCACGCGCACTGCGTCAAGCTCGACGACGCGGGCATCTCGCTCTTTGCCGCCACCCGCACCGGGGTCGCGCACTGCCCTTGCAGCAACATGCGGCTGGCCAGCGGCATCGCCCCGGTGCGCGCCATGCTGGACGCCGGCGTGCCGGTGGGCCTGGGCGTGGACGGCAGCGCCAGCAACGACGGCGCCCACCTGGTGGCCGAGGCGCGCCAGGCCATGCTGCTGGCGCGCCTGCGCAAATCCCTCGAGGGGCCGCAGACGCGCGACGGGCAGCGCTTTTTTGGCTGCGACCTGGCCCCCATGGAGATGACCGCGCGCGACGCCTTGCGCCTGGCCACCCGGGGCGGCGCCCAGGTGCTGGGCCGCGCGCACGACATTGGCCAGATCAGCCCCGGGTATTGCGCCGACCTGGCGCTGTTTGACCTGAACACCCTGGGCATGGCCGGCGGTGCGGTGCACGACAGCGTGGCCAGCCTGATGCTCTGCGCCTCGGCCAATGCCCGCCACACCGTGGTCCATGGCCGGGTCGTGGTGCGCGATGGCCAGCTCACCACCGTGGCGCTGGGGCCGCTCATCGAGGCGCACAACCGGCTGGCGCGCCAGCTGGTGCAGGCGGCCTGATCAGCCGCCTTCGGCCAGCGCGCGCAGCTGCTGCGCCCAGTCCTTGGCAAATGCCTGCGGCTGCATGAGCGGGCTGCGCTGCATGCGCTCGCGCAGCGCCCCGCGCTCGCGGCGCCAGCGGGCAAGGTCCTCGGCCATGGCCAGCGCGGCCTGCACATAGGCCGTGTCGTCGTGGGCGATGCCCTCGGTCAGGCCCACGTTGTTCAGCACCGACAAGCCCTGGCGCGAGGCCAGCGTCTGCCCCACCCGGGTCACCAGCGGCACGCCCATCCACAGCGCGTCCACGCTGGTGGTGCCGCCGGCAAAGGGATAGGGGTCGAGGGCGATGTCGATCTCGCCATAGGCCTGCAGGTACTGCTCGCGCGGGGAGCTGCCCAGCAGGCGCACCCGCTCGGGCGCCACGCCCAGGGCTGCCAGGCGCGCCAGCAACTGCGCGCGGGTGCTCGCGTCGTCCAGGGGCAAGGCCTTGAGCACCAACTGCGCGTCGGGCCGCGCCTGAAGGATCTGCGCCCACAAGCCCAGCACGGTGTCGTTGATCTTGGCCAGGTGGTTGAAGCACCCCAGGGTCAGCGGCCGATCGGCGGGCACGACGGGCAAGGCCACGTCGGGCATCTGGCCCATGCAAAAGCGCGTGTGCGGCAGGTGCAGGACCTGCTCGGTATAGAGCGGACGCAGCGCATCGGGCACCAGCCAGGGGTCGGCCAGCAGCGCGTCCATGGCCGCCAGGCCGGTGCTGCCAAAGTAGCCCAGCCAGCTGCACTGGCGCGGCGCCGCGCGCCGGGCAAACACCCCCAGGCGGTGCCCGGCCGTGTGGCCCGAGAGGTCCAGCAGCACGTCCACGCCCTGCGCCCGGATGTGCGCGGCGGCCTGGTCATCGTCCAGGCCTTGCACGTCCGACCAGTGCGTCACCGCGGCCTGCAGCCGGGTGGTGTGGGCGTCGCGCTTGTGGCTGTTCGAGAAGGCCAGCAATTGCACGCCCGGCGTGTGGCGCAAGGGCTCGATGACATCGGCCAGAAAAAAGCCCACCGGGTGCGCATGCAGATCGGCCGAGACCAGGCCAATGCGCAGCGCCGAGTCGGCGGTGCGCTGGCGCAGCACCATCGGCGCCTCGCGCACACCGCTGGCGCTGAGCTGATGCTGGTATTGCTCGGCCTGGGCGCGCAAGGCCTTGCCGCTGGCATCCGGGTCGTAGTTGAGCAAGAGCACCAGGCTGCTTTGCGCATGCTGGTCCTGCGGCCGCAGCGCCAGCGCCTGCTGGTAATGCGCACGCGCGGCCGCGGGCAGGCCCAGGTCGCGCATGACATTGCCAAGGTTGCTGTGCAGCATGGCGTCGTTGGGCGCCAGGGCCAGGGCGCGCTGCAGCACCTCGCGGGCTGG
>JBEBDJ010000013.1:0-4091 GCA_041157045.1 Pseudomonadota bacterium | reverse complement strand
GTGGCCGACTGGCGTCCGGCGCAATCCGCCGATCAGAAAATCAAGAAAGACGGCTCGGGCCAGACCCCGCAGCTGGGCTTTGTGGAAAACCCCGACATCCTGGCCACCCTGGCCGCCAGCGCGCGCGCGCGCAGCGGCGCGCTGTTCTGCGTGGGCTTTGCGGCCGAAAGCCACGACCTGCTGGCGCACGCCAGTGCCAAGCGCGCGCGCAAGGGCGTGCCCCTGCTGGTGGGTAACATCGGGCCGTCCACCTTTGGCCAGGACGACAACGCCTTGCTGCTGGTGGACGCCGAGGGCGCGCGCGAGTTGCCCCGTGCGTCCAAGGACGCGCTGGCGCACGATCTGATTCACGACATTGCGCGGCGCCTGGCCGCCTGGAAAGCCTGAACCCATGGACCTGGACGTCAAGATTCTCGATGCGCGACTGCAAGGGCAGCTGCCCGAATACGCCACCGCCGGCAGCGCCGGCCTGGACCTGCGCGCCTGCCTGGATGCGCCGCTCACGCTGGCGGCCAACGCCTGGCAGCTGGTGCCCACCGGACTGGCCATTCATCTGCGCGACCCGGCGTATGCCGCGCTGATCCTGCCGCGCTCGGGCCTGGGCCACAAGCACGGCATTGTGCTGGGCAACCTGGTGGGCCTGATCGACAGCGATTACCAGGGCCAGCTCATGGTCAGCGCCTGGAACCGCAGCGACGTGGCCTTCACCATCGAGCCGATGGAGCGCATTGCCCAGCTGGTGATCGTGCCGGTGATGCAGGCGCGTTGGCGCGTGGTCGAGGACTTTGAGGCGGTGACCGAGCGCGGCGCTGGCGGCTACGGTTCGACCGGCCGCCAGTAAGCCCTCAGTGCAGGGTGTGGTCCCCAGGGTCGCCCAGGCCGTCGGCCTCGACCCGGAAAAAGCCGGTGCCACAGCTGCCGCGTCCCACCTCGGCCTCGGTGGCCTCGCGCACCTGGGCCACCCGCAAATGCAGGCGGATGGCAATGCCCGCCAGCGGGTGGTTGCCGTCCAGCACCACATGCTCGGGATACAGCTGGGCAATGGTGTAGAGCCGCTGGCGCGGGGCGTCGGGGTTGCAGCCGGCCGGCAGCGCCGTGCCCTCGATGGTCATGCCCTCCTCGATGCCCGCCGGAAAAGCGCTGCGCGCTTCGAGGAAAATGAGTTGTTCGTCAAAATCGCCAAACGCGTCTTCGGGCTCCAGATGCAGGTCGAGCCGGTCACCGGCCACATGGCCCTGAAGCGCCCGTTCGATGCTGGGCAGCAGGTCGCGCCCCCCCACCAGGAACTCCACCGGCTCGTCGAGCGCATCGAGCAACTCGCCCAGGGTGTCCTTGAGGGTCCAGGTCAGCGCGACCACGCATTGTTCTGTAATTTCCATCCGACAATTGTCGCATCATGCAAACCGATCGTCCCCTGACCCTGCTCGGCGGCCTCACGCCCGCCCAATTCATGTCCCGTTATTGGGAGAAAAAACCCCTGCTGGTGCGCCAGGCCATCCCGGGCTTTGTGCCCTGTGTGGACCGGCGCGAGTTGGTGCAACTGGCCGCCCGCGAGGAGGTGGAGTCGCGCTTGATCGTGCAGGACGGGAAGGGCGGCTGGCGCTTGCGCCACGGCCCGCTGGGGCGCGCCCAGCTGCCGCCCTTCAAGCAGTCGAACTGGACCTTTCTGGTGCAGGGCGTGGACCTGCACCACGACGGCGTGCACCAGGTGCTGCAACAGTTTCGCTTTGTGCCCGATGCGCGCCTTGACGACCTGATGATCAGCTACGCCACCGATGGCGGTGGGGTGGGCCCGCACTTTGACAGCTACGATGTGTTTTTGCTGCAGGCCCATGGGCGCCGCCGCTGGCGCATTGGGCGCCAGAAAGACCTGAGCCTGCAGCCCGACGTGCCGCTCAAGATCCTGCAGCAGTTCGAGCCCGAGCAGGAGTTTGTGCTGGAGCCGGGCGACATGCTGTACCTGCCCCCCAACTATGCGCACGACGGTGTGGCCGAGGGCGAGTGCATGACCTGGTCGATTGGCTTTCGCTCGCCGCACCAGTCGGAGCTGGCGCGCGAGATGCTCTCGCGCCTGGCCGACGAGGCCGAACGCCTGCCCGAGCAGATGTACCGCGACCCGCGCCAACCCGCGGTGGCGCAACCCGCGGCCATCCCCGACGCCCTGCGCGAGTTTGCGGCGCGGGCCATGCAGCGCCTGCAGAACGACCCGCAGGCCTTGGACCTGGTGCTGGGCGAGTGGCTCACCGAGCCCAAACCCAAGGTTTGGTTTGAAGAAGCGCCGCAAGCGGCCATCGGCGCGGCCGGGGTGGTGCTTGATCGGCGCACGCGCATGATGTACGACGCCCGGCACCTGTTCATCAACGGCGAGGGCTTTGAGGTGGCCGGTCGCGATGCCCGGCTGTTGCGCCAGCTGGCCGACGAGCGGCGCCTGAGCGCCCGCGCCTGCGCCCAACTGAGCAGCGCCGCACAAGAGGCGGTGGTGGTCTGGTTGCAAGCGGGCTGGCTGCGCGCGGCCGATGCCCATGGCATGCACTGAAAAGATGCAGTCCGTGACAAATGGACATTTTTATCGGTATAATCCCTGATTGATCCTGCAGGAGCTCGAGTGCCTTCAGGTTCGCGTCAGGAATCGCCTGACAATTTCCGGAAATTGTTCTATCTCCTTTTAGGGAAAACCCAAATGAAAAAGTCTCTCGTTCTGGCCTCGCTGATCGCTGTTGCTGCCCTGGCCGCCTGTGGCAAGAAGCCCGAAGCCGCTGCTCCCGCTGCTGCTCCGGCTCCCGCCGCTGCTCCCGCTGCTGACGCTTCGGCTCCCGCCGCTGCCGCTCCCGCTTCGGAAGCCTCCAAGTAATTGGAACCTTGCTGATCAGGCCTTCGGGCCCGATCGGCAAGACAAAAACGCGCCCTCGGGCGCGTTTTTTTTGGCTGATTGAGGCGCCCTGCAGGCGGCGCGCCCCCACACTTAGCGGATTTGAGGCGCCAGCAGCTTCAGGATCTTGCCAGCGTTGTCGGCATCGGCGGGCTTGCCATCGGCGGTCTGCACCATGACGATGCTGCCCGCACCATCGGCCATCACCGCAATCCGATAACGGTTGAGTTGCGGTGAGGTGTCTTTCTTGCGCGAGAACAGGCGCGAGATAAAGCCTTGGTCGGCCTCGCCGTCCACCACATAGCGCACAAAGTAAACGCCTTTGCTGCGGTCGCGGTCCTCGACCGTGAAACCGGTTCGGTCCAGGGCCACCCCCACCCGGCGCCATGTGCGCTCGAGGTCTTCGGGAACTTGCAGGGCTTGCTGGCCGTTCAGGGTCGCGAGGGTCGGCTGGGCGATCGCAGCGCTTGCCGCGGCCTTGGCCTGTGCGTCGGCCTGCGACTTGACTTGCGAGCTGCCATTGCCCAAAAACACCATCATCCGGCGCAGAAACTCGATCTCAAGCTCCGGATCGTTGGGGCGGGGCACCCAAATGGTGCGGACTTTCTGGATGTCTGCAAACTCTTCTTTCAGGCCCCGGTGCGAGATGTAAATCTCCACCCCGTTCGCGGTGCGCTCCAGGCGGGTGCGGAACTTGTCGCGCTCGCCGCTGGAGTACAGGTTCTCAAGCACTTTGCCGATGGTGCGCCGAATCACATCCTGCGGGATTTTGGCGCGGTTTTCGGCCCAGCTGGTTTCCATGATGCCCAACTCGGGCTGCTCGATTTCAAGGCTCAGTCCGTTGTCGGGCCAGAATTCCTTGAGCGAGGCCCAAACCTTGTCGGCCGGTCGGTTGACCACCAGGAAGCGCGAGTTGCCGTTGCGCTCCAAGCGCACATCGCCCACCTGGTTGACCGCCGTGCCCAGGTCGGCGGCCTTGGCCCCTTGACCTTGCATGGCCAGTGCGCTGGCCGAGGCACCGTCTTGCGCATAACGCGAATCACGGCGCAGCTGCGTCAGATCAGGAGGCACTTCCAGGCTCTGGGCTCGGTTGGCGGTCCGGTAGTCGATCTTGTCTTCTTCCAGAACCGAGCAGCCGGCCAGGCCGACCAGCAAGAGGCTGGCCAGGGCGAGCGGGGTCAATGATTGGCGCATGGGGCGGTGAGGGTGGGGCATTAAATCA
>JBEBDJ010000012.1:0-7746 GCA_041157045.1 Pseudomonadota bacterium | reverse complement strand
TCGCCGCCTTCGAGCGAGAAGCGCTTCTGGCCGACGTACTTGGTGTGCAAATAGCGCTCAAGGCCCTCGGCCGCGGTCAGGCGGTCCAGGAGGTGCTTTTTCTGCTCGGCGGTGAAGACGGCCTTGCTGCGGATGCTCTCGAGCTTTTGCTGCCACCAGCGCTTTTGCGCCATGTCGGTGGTGTACATGTACTCGGGCCCGATGGTGCCGCAGTAGGTCTCGCGCAGCGCGTTCATCAGCTCGCGCAGGGACATGCGGTCCTTGCCGAAGAAGGTGTTGCTGGTGTCGAAGACCGTTTCCTGGTCGGCGTCGGTGAAGCCGTAGAACGAGGGCTCGAGTTCGGGGATGCTGGGGCGCTCCATGCGCTTGAGCGGGTCCAGATCGGCCCAGCGCTGGCCCACGTTGCGGTAAGCGGCAATGAGCTGCTGCACGGCGGTGCGCTTGCGGCCCATCTCGGCGTCGGCATTGGCCATCACGACCTTGGTGCCGCCTTGCTTGGCGCGGTCGGCAAAGGCGTTGATCACCGGCAGGTGCGGGACATCCTTGGCATCGCTGCCGTCGACGGCCGGCACATGCTGCAGGGCATCGAAGTAGACACGCCAGTTGTCGGGGACGCTGGTGGGGTTGGCCAGGTAGTTCTCGTACATCTCTTCGACGTACGGGGCGTTGCCGCCAAACAGATAGGTGTTGCCTTGATAGGCAGCGTAGACGGAATTTGTCTCGCTCATTTTTGCGCTGACCTCCGTTCCCCTGAAGGGAACATTAGCTGGTTGAAATACCTTCCGCGACACGGCTGAACCGGTTGGCGGATGCGACTGTGGCTTGGGAAGGGGCCGAAGTTACATCCAGTATTGTGCCACCGATTGGCCGACGCAGGACTTACATGCTCTTGTTCTTGAAACACCCTGAAAAACAAAACCCCGCCGGTTGGGGCGGGGTTCAAATGCATCAGACACGCATCAGATCGACGATCTGCTGCAGCGCGGCCGGGTCGTCCATGGTGGTCAGATCCCCCGGATCGCGGCCTTCACAGACCGCCTGGATGGCGCGGCGCAGCAGCTTGCCGCTGCGCGTTTTGGGCAACACGGTGACAAAGCGCACCCGCGCCGGCCGGGCCACGGCGCCCAGCTGCTCGTCGACCGTCTTCATGATCTGGCCCTCGAGCCCGAGCGCGGCCTCGGGCGTGCCCGCCAGGCTCGCGTCCTTGAGCACCGCAAAGCCCACGGCCACCTGGCCCTTGAGCTGGTCGGCCACCCCCACCACGGCCACCTCGGCCACGGCCGGATGGCTGGAGATGCTCTCTTCGATCTCGCGCGTGCCCAGGCGGTGACCGGCCACGTTGATCACGTCGTCGGTGCGGCCCAGGATGTAGTAGTAGCCATCGGCATCGCGCACGCCCCAGTCAAAGGTGCTGTACATCTGCTTGCCGGGAATGCTGGACCAGTAGGTTTTGACAAAGCGCTCGTCGTCGCCCCAGACGGTCTGCAGGCAGCCCGGGGGGAGCGGGCCCTGCACGGCGATCACGCCCTTGCGGTCGGCCTCGGTGATTTCCTCGCCGGTGTTCTCGTCGATCAGGCGCACGTCGAAGCCGTACACCGCCTTGCCCGGCGAGCCGTACTTGGTGGGGGCCGCCTCCACGCCATTGCAGATGGCCAGGATCGGCCAGCCGGTCTCCGTCTGCCAATAGTTGTCGATGACGGGTTTGTGGATGGCCTCGGTCATCCAGGTGGCGGTGGGCTCATCGAGCGGCTCGCCGGCCAGGAACAGGGCCTTGAGGCTCGAGAGGTCGTACTTGCTCAGGTAGGCCGGGTCCTGCTTCTTGAGCACGCGCGCGGCCGTGGGGGCGCTGAACATCACGCTGACCCGGTACTTCTCGACCAGCTGCCACCAGATGCCCGCATCGGGTCGGGTGGGCAGGCCCTCGTACATGATGGTGGCCATGCCGTTGAGCAGCGGGCCATAGATGATGTAGCTGTGCCCCACCACCCAGCCAATGTCACTGGTCGAGAAATAGGTCTCGCCCGGCTGCGCCATGTAGATGTGGCGCATGGAGGCGGCCAGCGCCACCGCGTAGCCGCCGGTGTCGCGCTGCACCCCCTTGGGCTTGCCGGTGGTGCCCGAGGTGTAGAGGATGTAGCTGGGGTGGGTGCTGTCGACCCACTCGCAAGGCACCTGGGCGTCGATGTGGCGCGCGCGCTCGCTGGCGTAGTCCACGTCGCGGCCGGCCACCGGGGCCAGATCGGCCAGGCCACGGTTGACCATCAGCACATGCGCGGGCTTGTGCGTCGACAGGGCAATGGCCTCATCGAGCAGGTGCTTGTAGGGCACGACCTTGCCGCTGCGCATGCCGGCATCGGCGCTGATCACCAGCACCGGCTTGGCGTCGTCGATGCGGCTGGCCAGCGAATGCGAGGCAAAACCGCCAAACACCACCGAGTGGATGGCGCCAATGCGCACACAGGCCAGCATGGCAAAACAGGCCTCGGCAATCATGGGCATGTAAATCAGCACACGGTCGCCCTTGCGCACGCCCTGCGCCAGCAGGATGGCGGCCATGCGGTTGACCTCGGCGTGCAGCTGGCGGAAGCTGTAGGTGGTCTCGGTATCGGTTTCGGTCGAGACAAAGATCAGCGCGTTCTGGTCGGGGCGATCGGCCAGGTGGCGATCGACCGCGTTGTGGCACAGATTGGTCTGGCCGCCCACAAACCAGTGCGCAAACGGCGGGCGGCTGTGGTCGCAAATGGTGGTCGGCTGGACCTTCCAGTCGATCAGCTGGGCCTGCTCGGCCCAAAAGGCGTCGCGATCCTCGATCGAGCGACGATGAAATGCTTGATAGCCCAACATGCGAAGTCCTCCGGCAGCTGACACGAGCGGCGCCATGCGCGCCGATCTGAATTCATAATTATGAGCAGAGGTCTTGCAAAAGGCTGACGCAGACCGCGTCGGGGCAGGTTTATTTGAACAGGGCCTGCAACTGGCGGAACTGCGGGTGCTCGGCGCTGCGCGCCCACTCAAACGCCACCATCTCGGCGGTCACCAGCTCGGCGCCGGCGCCGGCCAGGCGGTCGTAGGCGGCGTCGCGGTTGCGCTCGGTGCGCGAGGTGCAGGCATCGGTCACCACCCACACCTCCCACTCGTCCTCGAGCAAATCCAGCGCGGTCTGGAGCACGCAGACGTGCGCCTCGCAGCCGGCCAGCACGATGCTGCGCCGCTCGGGGGCGCTGGCCTGGGGCTTTTGCAGGTGGCGCGGCAGGCTGCGCGCATTGCCGCGCGGGGCCTGCGCAGCGGGCGGCGCCAGCCACTCGCCCAGGCCCTCCTCGACCGCGCTGAACTGCATCTTGGCCAGCACCTGGCGGCAGTGCTGGCGCAGCCCCTCGGGCATGGTGCCCAGACGGCTCGGGTTTTGCTCGGTGCCCCAGACGGGGATCTGCAAGGCACTGGCCCAGGCGGCCAGGCGCTGGGCCTGCTGCCAGACCTGCTCGCCCTCGTGCATGGCCGCTTGCAGCCGGGGCTGCAGATCCACGAGCACCAGTTGGGATTGTTCAAGGTCGAGCAGCATGGTGAGGGTCCTGATGGGTTCTGGGAAAACAATGCTGGGATTGTCGCAGTTTGTCTGCCCTGCCCCGCAGCTGACACGGCCAAGCGCTGGCGCTCATTTGTGACGGCGGGGCGATTGGGGTAGACTCGCTCCTCTTTTTGACTGCCAAAGACCTCATGCCCCTGCCCTGCCCCACCCCACGCTTGCCCCTGGCTGCGCGCCGGACGCGGGTGGGCGCGCGGCTGGCGCTGGCGCTGCTGCTGGGCATGGCGCTGCAGGTGCAGGCCGCGCCCGAGGCCGAGGCCGAAGCCCCTGCCCAAGGCATGTTCAGCCGCCTGAGCGGCCAGGTGGGCAACCAGTGGCAACTCACGCGCCAGACCCTGGGCGAGCAGTCCGACCGCCTGCTGGAGCAGGCCATGACGATGCTGGGCGTGCCATACAAGCGCGGGGGCAGCTCCGAGGCGCAGGGCTTTGATTGCAGCGGCTTTGTGCGCGCCATGTACGAGCAGACGGTGGGCCTGGTGCTGCCGCGCCGCGCGCGCGAGCAGGCCGCCGCCACCGAGGCCATTGACCGCAAGGAATTGCGCCCTGGCGACCTGGTGTTCTTCAACACCATGCGCCAGACCTTCAGCCATGTGGGCATCTACCTGGGCGACAACAAGTTCATCCATGCCCCGCGCGCGGGCCAGAGCGTGCGGGTGGACGACATGCGCGACGCCTACTGGAAGCGCCGCTTCACGGGCGCGCGCCGCGTCGAAGGCGCCGACGCCAAGTAAGCACGGGCCCGCTCAGCGCGGCGGCTCGTCGGGCACGCGGGTGAGCAGCAGCAGGCCGACCAACAGCACGCCCGCCGTCAGCCACAGGGCCGAGTCAAAGCGTCCGCTGGCCTGCGCCATTTGCCCGGCCACCACCGGTGCCACGATTTGCGCCGCGCCGTAGGCCAGGGTCATGCGGGCCATGGCCTTGCCGGGGTTGGTGGGCGCGCGCCGCCCCACCAGGGCCAGCATCAGGCTCACCAGGCCGATGAAGGTTGCCCCATAGATCAAGGCCCCGGCCAACTCACCGGCCAGGTTGGGCGACATGGCCGGCAAGACCACCGAGAGGATCTGCAGGCCAAAGGCCAGCATCAGCGCCTGCCGGTGGCCCCAGCGGCGCGCCACCCGGTCCCAGACAAAGACCGCGGGCATGGCCGCCAAGCCCACCATGGCCCAGGCCAGTGCGCCCTGCCCGGCCAGCGCCGGCTCGCGCTCGACCATGGCCACCGTGAAGGTCGCGCTGATCACAAAGCCCCAGCCGGCGGCAAAGTAGCTGAGCATCAGCCAGATCAGGCTGCGGTCGAAGGCCGGCGCGACCTGCGCGGCGGCAACCGGCGCGGGCGCATCGGGCACCGGTGGGCGAAACGCCCAGGCCGGCCCGCAAAACAGCAGGCCCAGCACCGCAAAGCCCAGCCACTGCGACTGCCACTGGGTGAGCCAGCCGCCCATGGACCAGGCCCCGGCCGCGGTGACCACAATGCCCAGGCCAATGCCGATGAAGTGCACGCCCAGCTCGGGGCGGTGGCCATGGCGCATGAGCCAGCCCAGCACCAGGCCCGAGCCCAGCAGCATGCCGCTGGCCCCGCACAGCCCCCCCAGAAAGCGGCACAGGGCCCAGACCGCGATGTGATCGGTGGTGGCCATGGCGGCGGTGCTGAGCAGCGCCAGCCACAGCCCGGCCAGGTAACCCCGGTGGCGCCAGCGCACATCGTCGAGCCAGGCGGCCATCAGGGCGCCCGTCATGTAGCCCAGGTAATTGACCGAGGCCAGTGCCCCGGCACCCGCATCGCTGAGCCCGGCTTGCGCCTGCATGGCCGGCAAGAGCGGCGTGAAGGCAAATCGCGCCAGCCCCAGGGTCAGGACCAGGCCACAGATGCCGCCCAGGCTGACCTGCCAGGCGCGCAAGTTCGAGGAAGAAACCACCATGCCCCAAGTATGCGCCCGCCAGGCAGCGGGCCGTGCAGGCGGCTTGTCGCGTCGATGACGGGTGCGGCCCTCTCCCCTGGCCCCACCGGTCTGGTTCAGGCCTGCGTGGGCTTGACCAGCGTCGCAGGGACGGGCGCAGGCGCCGCCCCCTGCGGCGCCGAAGGCGCAGACGCATCGGGCCAGCTCATGGTGAACAGCGACACAAAATCGGGCCGCGCCATGCAGGTGAGCATGCGCGCCATGATGCGCAGCTCTTGCGCCTCGTGGGTCTGCGCAATCGGCGCCAGCCAGGCCTGGACGCGGGCGGCCACAGCGGGGTCATCGTCTGCTGGCAGCTCGGCCATGTCGGCCTCGATCTGGGCCAGATCGCGCGATTGCGCGGCCAGGCGCATCCAGGCGTTCCAGATCAGCGAGGCCTGGGCCTTGCTGGGGGACTGGATTTGCGAGGTTTGCGCTTCGGCGGCCACGCTGACCGGCAGCGGAAACACCGCCCGCGCCAGCAGGTGACCGGCGCGCGCCAGCTGCCAGTAGCGCGCGTCGACCGGATGGTCCAGCGCGCCCTGGGCCAGCAGCGCGTCCAGCAGGGCCTGCTTGGCGCCCGCCTGCACCACATAGGCACACGCGCCGGCCAGCACCATGTGGCGGGTATCGGGCTGGAGTTGCAGGTGCTGGCGCAAGCAGGCCTGGCGGATGCGCAGCATCTCGACCATGTGTTCGGGGCACACCGGCATCACCTGCACATACAGGATCTGCCAGGCCTCCTGGCGCTGCGCCAGCTGCGCCATCGCGTGCTCGATGGCCGGCAGGCTCTCGGGCAGCAGGTGGGCGTCGTCCTCCAGGATCAGGGCGTGGTCGGCATGCGCGAGCGACTGCGCCAGGGCGCGGGCATGGCTGAGGCAGCAGGCCTTCTCGACATCGCGGATGGCCCCGGGCACGGCCTGCATGCGCACCTCGTCGGCCGTCACGGCGCGCACCCGTTGCAGGCCCACCTGCGGCGGCACCATGCGCGAGAGGTTGCGCAACAAGACCTCGCGCCGCAGCGTCTGGCTGTCGAGGTTGATGTAGTGGATCTGCATGCGGCAAAGCGGTGGTTGGTGGCACGACACGCCCAGGGGGCGCGGTCCCAAGCGGATGGCCGCTGCGCCGGGGTCGAACGAGCGGCCACACGCCAGGACGCGGGCCATTCTAGACAGCGGCCAGCGGCCGTCGCGCAGGGTGCATGCAGATGGCGGCAGCGTGCGCCTGGCGATGCGGCGCACACAACACCCACAAGCCCCGCGCCGAGAGATCACGCTGGTCCTGTTGTCATGCAATCGCGCATCATGACGACATTCAGCACGGTGCGTGGCATCGTCGTGTTGACGTCGATGCGACGACGAGCGATCGTTTGCAATGCACGCCAATGAATTGCTTCAGTTCATGGGACTGGCCCCTGGACAAAAAATCCAGGTGAACAAACTGGCCAACGGTGTGCTGGCCTTGCAGGCGGTCAAGCTTCTCAAAGCCCAGCAGCGCAAGGCACGCTTGCTGGCCAGCTGAGCCGATGCGCCCCTGAGGCATCCCACCCAAGTCAGGGCCGTGATGGCCTGCCCTTGAAAGACAAAGCCCGGGCCTGGAAGGGCTCGGGCTTTGTCATGCCGGCAGGGCCGACGGCTTACTTTTTCGCGGGCGGCACGTCCGTGCACGAGCCGTGCGCCACCTCGGCCGCCATGCCGATGCTCTCGCCCAGCGTGGGGTGCGGGTGGATGGTCTTGCCGATGTCCACCGCGTCCGCGCCCATCTCGATGGCCAGCGCGATCTCGCCGATCATGTCGCCGGCGTGGGTGCCCACCATGCCGCCGCCCAGGATCTTGCCGTGGCCATGGGCCTCGGGGCTGTCGTCAAAGAGCAGCTTGGTCACGCCCTCGTCGCGGCCGTTGGCAATCGCGCGGCCGGAGGCACTCCAGGGGAACAGGCCCTTCTTGACCTTGATGCCCTGGGCCTTGGCCTGGTCCTCGGTCAGGCCCACCCAGGCGACCTCGGGGTCGGTGTAGGCCACGCTCGGGATCACGCGCGCATTGAAGGCGGCGCTGGCCAGTTCCTTGTTGCCCTGCAACTCGCCGGCAATCACCTCGGCCGCCACATGTGCCTCGTGCACCGCCTTGTGCGCCAGCATGGGCTGGCCCACGATGTCGCCAATGGCAAAGATGTGCGGCACATTGGTGCGCATCTGGATGTCGACGTTGATGAAGCCACGGTCCGTGACGG
>JBEBDJ010000011.1:0-9455 GCA_041157045.1 Pseudomonadota bacterium | reverse complement strand
GCGCCGCGCTGGCCTGCTGCCAGCCTTGCAAAATGGCCGCCACATCGTCGCCGGCCTGCAAGCGCGCGGTGGTCAGCGTCAGCATGGCCGAGCCGCTTTCACAACCGGCCACCTGCAAGGGGACCATGCGCTGGCCCAGGGGGACCTCGCGCGTGGTGCGGTCGGGTTTGCAGGGCAGTTGGGCCTTGAGACCCGGCACCTCGAGGGCCACATCGCGCCAGTCCTGGCTGGGGCTGCAAGCGGCCAAACCGGCCAGAACGGGCCAGAGCAAGAATGTTTCAAAACGCATGCCGCATTATGGCGACAGTGCGGGATTGGGTTTTTGCGACAATCCTTGCATGAACGCATTGAATGGCATTCGGGTCCTGGACCTCTCGCGCGTGCTCGCAGGTCCCTGGTGCACCCAAAACCTCGCCGACCTCGGCGCCGACGTGATCAAGATCGAACGCCCGGGCAGCGGTGACGACACCCGCGGCTGGGGCCCCCCGTTCCTGCAGGACGCACAGGGCCAGGACACCCGCGAAGCGGCCTATTACCTGGGCGCCAACCGCAACAAACGCTCGGTCACCTGCGACATTGCGCGGCCCGAAGGCCAGGCCCTGATTCGCGCCCTGGTGCCGCATTGCGATGTGTTTGTCGAGAACTTCAAGGTGGGGGACATGGCGCGCTATGGGCTCGATTACGCCAGCCTCAAAGCCCTTAACCCGCGCCTGGTTTATTGCAGCGTCACCGGCTTTGGCCAGACGGGCCCCTACAGCGACCGCGCGGGCTACGACTACGCCATCCAGGGCATGGGCGGGCTCATGAGCGTGACCGGCGAGCGTGACGACCTGGGCGGCGGCCCACAAAAAGTGGGCGTGGCGGTGGCCGATCTGTTCACTGGCATGTACGCCACGGTGGGGATTCTGGCGGCGCTGCGCCACGCCGAGCGCACGGGCGAGGGGCAATATGTGGACATGGCCCTGCTCGACTCCCAGGTGGCCATGCTGGCCAATCTGGGCGCCAACTATTTGGTGAGCGGGCGTGTGCCCGGCCGTGCCGGCAATGCGCATGTGAACATCGTTCCGTACCAGGTGTTCGAGGTGAAGGCGCCAGCCGATGCCGCGCCCGATGCGCGCGACCACCTGATCCTGGCGGTGGGCAACGACGGCCAGTTCGCCAAGTTCTGCGAGGTGGCCGGCCACCCGGAACTGGCCCAGGACGAGCGCTTTGTGCGCAATGCCGACCGGGTCCGCCACCGCGCGGTGCTGGTGCCCCTGCTCGAGCAGATCATGATGCGACGAACCAAGGCCGAGTGGCTGCCTGCCCTGGAGGCCGCCAAGGTGCCCTGCGGCGCGATCAACCACCTGGGCGAGGTCTTTGCCGACCCGCATGTGCAAGCGCGCGAGATGGTGCAAACCTGGGCGCACCCGGTGCGCCCGGACCTGCGCCTGGTGGCCAGCCCCCTCAAGATGAGCGCCACCCCGGTGCGCCAGGACCTGCCGCCGCCCCTGCTCGGCCAGCACACCGAGGAGGTGCTGCGCGAGCTGCTGGGCCAGGACGACGCCGCACTGTCGCAGCTGCGCGCGCAAGGCATCGTCTGAGCCGCGTGCGGTCATTGCGCCCCCGCTGGCCGCAGGGGGCGGCACTGCCTACAATCGGGGCATGAACCGCCAACAGTTTCTGGGCTTGGGCCTGCTGGCGCTGTCGTCTGCATGGTTGGGCGGCTGCGCGCAGGAGACCGCGCCCAACACCCCCTTTGTGCTGCTCGACGGCAGCCGCGTCAGCACGCAGGACCTGCGTGGCAAGGTGGCGCTGGTCAACTTCTGGGCCACCAGCTGCACTTCGTGCGTGGCCGAAATGCCCGAGATGATCACCACCTACCAGAAGTTCCAGCCGCGCGGCTACGAGATGCTGGCGGTGGCCATGAGTTACGACCCGCCCGCCTATGTGGTGAACTTTGCGCAGACGCGCCAGCTGCCCTTCAAGGTGGCGATCGACAACACCGGGGCGAATGCCCGTGAGTGGGGCGATGTCAAGCTCACCCCAACCACCTTTTTGCTCGACAAGCAGGGCCGCATCGTCAAGCGCTATGTGGGCACGCCCGACTTTGCCGAGCTGCATCAGCTGATCGAGAAACTGCTCAAGGCCTGACGGCCCTGCGCGCAGCGCCCGCGGCCGGCGTGCGCTGCGCAGGGCCTGGCATCAATCCTTGCGGAAATTGTCGTGGCAGGCCTTGCAGGTGGGCGCCGCGGCCGAAAAGCTGGCCTTGAGCGCGTCCAGGTTGCCGGTCTTGGCCGCGGCAATGGTCTTGACCATCTCGGCCTGATTCTTGTCCATGGCGGCCTTGAACTTGTCGGCTTCGCTCCAGATCTCGGGCTTGGCGCGCGTGTCACCCTTGTCGGTGCCCGGGCCGAACGCCGTCCAGGGCAGCTTGGACACCACCGCCAGCGCGTCGGCGTTCTCGGCCGCCACCTTGGCATCAAACGGCACCCGGCCAGTGGCCATGGCGCCCAGGCGGCCCCAGTGCTGGCTCATGATGAACAGGGCGCTCTTGCGGTACTTGATGGCATCTTCGGCCTTGGCAAACTGCGCCTGCGCGGGCATGGCGGTCAGCAAGGCCAGGGTGGCGGCCGTGGCCGCTGTGAGCAGTGCTTTCATGGGTCTCGACTCCAGTGTGTTGTGCAAAGGCTCAGTGTGCCACGCCCTCGACCTGCCGGTATGGCCCCTCCCCAACCGCTGCCTCAAAACCCGGGGTAAAGTAGGGCTTTGCATGCTCGCGGAGAACGCAGATGGTCAAGGTTCGAATCTGGGACTGGCCCACCCGCCTCTTTCACTGGGGGCTGGTGCTGGCCATCATCGGCATGGTGGTCACCGGTCAGACGGGCCAGATGGTGTGGCATTTCCGCCTCGGCCAGGCGGTGCTGGCGCTGCTGCTGTTTCGGCTGATCTGGGGTTTGGTGGGCGGCCACTGGTCGCGCTTTGCGCGCTTTGCCATTGCGCCCTCGGCGGTGCTGGCCTACTGGCGTGGCCAGCGCGAGGGCGGCCCGGGCCACAGCCCCGCTGGTGCCCTGGCCACGCTGGGCCTGCTGAGCTGGCTGGGCCTGCAAGTGCTCAGCGGCATGATGGCCGACGACGAGATCGCCTTTGCCGGCCCCCTCACCGCCATGGTGCCCTCCGAGTGGGTGCACCGCATGACCGCCTGGCACAAGGGCCCCGGCAAGCTGGTGCTGCTGGGGCTGGTGCTGCTGCACCTGGGCGCCATCATCTGGTATGCCCGCCGCAAGGGCCAGCGCCTGACCCCGGCCATGCTGCACGGCGACAAGCACCTGCCCGCGCCGGTGCCCGCCTCGGCCGATGGCCCTGTGCAGTGGCTGCTGGCCCTGCTGGTGCTGGGCGCGAGTGTGGCGGCGGTGCGCTGGGTCTTTGCCCTGGGCGGTTACTGATGCGGTGAGGGCGGGCTTTGGCTACACTGATCGACTCTTGAATCCACATGCCCGAGCCCTTGCCGCCCCCCCAACTGGTTTTTGAACGCCCCGAGCAGGCCGCCGCCCTGCAGGAAACCCGCGACATCTTTCTGGAGTACCAGCAAAGCCTGTCCGTGGACCTGTGCTTTCAAAACTTTTCGCAAGAATTGGCGCAACTGCCTGGCGACTATGCGCCGCCGCGCGGCAGCCTGCTGCTGGCGCGCATCGACGGGGTGGTGGCGGGCTGCTGCGCGCTGCGGCCCATCGACGAGGTGGACGAGCCCAATGCGGCCGAAATGAAGCGCCTGTATGTGCGGCCGGCCTTTCGCGGCTTTGGCCTGGGCCGACAACTGGCCGAGCGCATCCTGGAAGAGGCGCGCCTGATGGGCTACAGCTGCGTGTTGCTGGACACCCTTGACGAGATGGAGACGGCACGCGCCCTGTATGAGGACTTGGGCTTTGTGGAGATCCCGCCGTACTACCACAACCCCCTGCCTGGGGCGCATTACCTGAAGGCCGAGCTGTAAGGCCAGGCCCGCAGGGCCCTGGGGCCCCACACAGGGGCGCCCAGGGACGTGGGATGCGACCGATCAGGCCAGCGCCTGGGCCAGCATGGTCTTGGCGTCGCTCACCTCGAACTTGCCCGGGGCTTCGATGTTGAGCGAGGCCACCTTGCCATCCTTGACCAGCATCGAGTAGCGGTTGGAGCGCAGGCCCATGCCGCGCGTGGTCAGGTCCAGCGTCAGGCCGGTGGCACGGGTGAAGTCGGCGCTGCCGTCGGCCAGCATGCGCACCTTGCCGGCGGTGGCCAGCTGGCGGGCCCAGGCGCCCATCACAAAGGCGTCGTTCACGCTCACGCACCAGATCTCGTCCACACCCGCGGCCTTGAGGGCGGCAAACTGCTCCACATAACCCGGCACGTGCTGGGCCGAGCAGGTGGGCGTGAAAGCGCCCGGCAGGGCGAACAGGGCGATGGTCTTGCCAGCGCTGGCCTTGTGCACATCGACCGGGTTCGGGCCGATGCTGCAGCCGTTGCCTTCCACTTCCACATACTCCATCAGGGTGGCGGCGGGCAGTTGGTCTCCAACTTGAATCATGGTTTCTCCAGAATAAAAAAAACGACCCACGATTGTGGGTCGTTTGGCGGGCAGTTGCCGGGATCAGCCGATTGGGCTTACACCGCAGCGGCCTTTTCCACCAGGCGGGTGGCGACCCAGTTCTTGGTCTTCGAGAGCGGACGGCTCTCGGTGATCTCGATGATGTCGCCGAGGTGGAATTCACCCTTTTCGTCATGGGCGTGGTACTTGCTCGACTTGGCCACGATCTTGCCGTAGAGCGCGTGCTTGACGCGACGCTCCACCAACACGGTCACGGTCTTGGCGCGCTTGTCGCTCACGACCTTGCCAATCAGGGTTCGCTTGAGGGATGTTTTGGCTTCCGTCATGGTCGCTCCTTACTTGGCAGCCTGCTTTTGGGCCAGGATGGTCTTGGCACGGGCCACGCTGCGACGGGTTTGACGCAGTTGCGAGGTGTTGCCAAGTTGTTGGGTGGCTTTCTGCATGCGAAGACCGAAATGGGCCTTCTGCAGTTCTTTGATTTCAGCCTTCAGACCGTCGACGTCTTTCTGGCGCAGTTCAGCAGCTTTCATGGTGTTCTCCTGATCACTGGCCGATCATGCGGGCCACAAAGGTGGTGCGCAGCGGCAGTTTGGCGGCCGCCAGCTTGAAGGCTTCGCGGGCGAGTTCCTCGGGCACGCCGACGATTTCGTACAGCACTTTGCCCGGCTGGATTTCGGCCACGTAGTACTCGGGGTTGCCCTTGCCGTTGCCCATACGGACTTCGGCCGGCTTCGTCGAGATCGGCTTGTCGGGGAAGACGCGGATCCAGATCCGGCCGCCACGCTTGACGTGACGCGAAATGGCGCGACGGGCCGACTCGATCTGACGCGCCGTGAGGCGACCACGATCGGTGGACTTCAGGCCGAAGTCACCGAAGGCGACCGTGTTGCCACGGGTCGCGATGCCGGTGTTGCGGCCTTTTTGTTCCTTGCGGAACTTTCTGCGTGCGGGTTGCAGCATGTTCTATTCTCCTCAAGAGCCGTCTGCTGCTGCAGCAGGCGCGACTTTGCGAACGCGCTTAACGGCGGGTTTGTCACCAGCGGCCTCGGCGGGCTTGTCGCTGCCGTCAACCGGCGCGGCATTGGTGCCACCGGCACGGCGCGGGCCACCACGGCGATCGCCCGGGCGGGCATCACGACGCGGACCACGCGGACGGCGCTCTTCTTCGGCACGCGGCTCGGCTGCCACCGGCGCGTCACCGCGGCCCAGGTGGTCACCCTTGTACACCCAGACCTTGACGCCGATGACGCCGTAGGTGGTCTTGGCTTCCGAGAAACCGTAGTCGATGTCGGCGCGCAGGGTATGCAGGGGCACACGGCCTTCGCGATACCACTCGGTGCGGGCGATTTCGATGCCGTTCAGACGACCGGCGGACATGATCTTGATGCCCTGGGCGCCCAGACGCATGGCGTTCTGCATGGCGCGCTTCATGGCACGGCGGAACATGATGCGCTTTTCGAGCTGCTGGGTGATGCTGTCGGCGATCAGCTGGGCATCGATTTCGGGCTTGCGCACTTCTTCGATGTTCACCGCGACGGGCACGTTCAGGCGGGCCGCGAGTTCCTTCTTCAGGTTCTCGATGTCCTCGCCCTTCTTGCCGATCACCACGCCCGGACGTGCCGAGAAGATGGTGATGCGGGCGCTCTTGGCCGGGCGCTCGATCAGGACGCGCGAAACCGCGGCGTTCTTGAGCTTGGCCTTGAGGAATTCGCGCACCTTGATGTCTTCGGCCAGCATGCCGGCGAAGTCACGGTTGTTGGCGTACCAGCGGCTGGCCCAGTTGCGGCTGACCGAGAGGCGAAAGCCGGTGGGGTGGATTTTCTGTCCCATTGTCTTTGCCTCGCTTAGTTGCCGACCGTCACGTACACATGGCACGTGGGCTTGCTGATGCGGTTGCCACGGCCCTTGGCGCGGGCGGTGAAACGCTTCAAGGTGGTGCCTTGTTCGACGTAGATGGTCTTGACCTTCAGTTCGTCGATGTCGGCGCCGTCGTTGTGCTCGGCGTTGGCGATGGCCGACTCGAGCACTTTCTTGACGATGCCAGCGGCCTTCTTCTGGGTGAAGGTCAGGATCTGAAGCGCCTGATCCACTTTTTTGCCGCGGATGAGGTCAGCGACCAGGCGGCCTTTGTCGACCGACAGACGGACGCCCCGCAGGACTGCACGTGTTTCCATGGTCTTTCCTTATTTCTTCTGGACTTTTTTGTCCGCCGGGTGACCCTTGAAGGTGCGGGTCAGGGCGAATTCACCCAGTTTGTGGCCCACCATCTGGTCGGTCACATACACCGGCACATGCTGCTTGCCGTTGTGCACGGCAATGGTCAGACCGATGAACTCGGGCAGCACCATCGAGCGGCGCGACCAGGTCTTGATCGGCTTCTTGTCCTTGCAGGCAATGGCCTTTTCCACCTTGTTGATGAGGTGGAGGTCAACAAACGGACCCTTTTTGAGAGAGCGAGTCATTTGTTACCCCTTATTTCTTGCGACGCGACACGATCATGACCTGCGTGCGCTTGTTGTTGCGGGTACGGTAACCCTTGGTGAGGTTACCCCACGGGTCGACCGGGTTGCGACCCTCGCCGGTGCGGCCTTCACCACCACCGTGCGGGTGATCGATCGGGTTCATGGCGACGCCACGCACGGTCGGGCGAATGCCCATCCAGCGCTTGACACCGGCCTTGCCCAGCTGACGCAGGCTGTGCTCTTCGTTGGCAACTTCGCCAATGGTGGCACGGCACTCGATGTGGATCTTGCGAACTTCACCCGAGCGCATGCGAACCTGGGCGTAGGTGCCTTCGCGGGCCAGCAGCGTGGCCGAGGCACCAGCCGAACGGGCGATCTGCGCACCGGCACCGGGCTTGAGCTCGATGCAGTGGATGGTCGAGCCGACCGGAATGTTGCGGATCGGCAGGGTGTTGCCTGCACGGATCGGCGCTTCCGAACCGCTCAAGAGCGTGCTGCCCACCTCGACGCCACGGGGCGCGATGATGTAGCGACGCTCGCCATCGGCGTAGCACAGCAGCGCAATGTGGGCGGTGCGGTTGGGGTCGTACTCGATGCGCTCGACCTTGGCCGGGATACCGTCCTTGTTGCGACGGAAGTCGACCACGCGATAGTGGTGCTTGTGACCACCGCCCTTGTGACGGGTGGTGATGTGACCGTTGTTGTTACGGCCCGACTTCTGGTGTTGCTTCTCCAAGAGAGGCGCAAAAGGCTCGCCCTTGTAGAGGTGGTCACGCGTGACCTTGACGACGCCACGGCGGCCGGGCGAGGTCGGTTTGATTTTGATGACAGCCATTACGCAGCCTCCCCAGAGAGGTTGAGCTCTTGACCGGGCTTGAGCGTCACATAGGCCTTGCGCACGTTGTCGCGGCGACCGATGGAACGACCAAAGCGCTTGGTCTTGCCCTTGGTGTTCACCACAGAGACGCCTTTGACTTGCACTTGGAACAGCAGCTCAACGGCAGCCTTGATTTCCAGCTTGGTGGCATCCTGCAGCACTTTGAATGTGACGGCATTGCTCTTTTCTGCAACCATGGTGGCCTTCTCCGAGACCACAGGCGCGACGAGCACTTGCATCAGACGACCTTCGTCGAATTTCTTGGGCGCGCTCATGCGAACATCTCCTTGAGTTGGTCGATGGCGGCCTTGGTCACGAGCACCTTGCGGTAGTGGACCAGCGACAGGGGATCGGCGTAACGCGGCTCGACCACCAGCACGTTGGGCAGGTTGCGCGAGGCGAGGTACAGGTTGTCATCGATTTGGTCGGCAATGACGAGCACGGAGTCGAGCTTCATGGCCTTGAACTTGGCTGCGAGCAGCTTGGTCTTGGGCGCGTCAACCTTGAGCGAGTCAACCACCGCCACACGACCTTCACGGGCGAGTTGCGAGAAGATGGAGGCCATGCCGGCGCGGTACATCTTCTTGTTGATCTTCTGGGTGAAGTTTTCCTCGGGCGTGTTCGGGAAGGTACGACCACCCCCACGCCAGATGGGCGAAGACGTCATACCGGCACGTGCGCGGCCCGTGCCTTTTTGGCGGAAGGGCTTCTTCGTGCTGTGCTTGACCTCTTCACGGTCTTTTTGCTTGCGCGTGCCTTGACGTGCGTTGGCCTGGAAGGCCACGACGATCTGGTGCACCAGCGCTTCGTTGTACTCGCGACCAAACACGGTCTCAGGGGCGTCCACTTTGGACGAAGCCTGGCCTTGGTCGTTGAGGAGTTCGAGCTGCATCAGTTCGCTCCTTTCGCCTTGACGGCGGGACGGATGGTGACAAAACCACCCGCCGAGCCGGGAACCGCGCCCTTGATGAGCAACAGTTGACGGGCTTCGTCGATACGGATGATGTCGAGGTTTTGGGTGGTGACCTTGTCCACGCCCATGTGGCCGGACATGCGCTTGCCCGGGAACACGCGGCCCGGATCTTGCGCCATGGAGATCGAACCCGGCACGTTGTGCGAACGGCTGTTACCGTGCGAAGCGCGCTGCGAAGCGAAGTTGTGGCGCTTGATGGTGCCGGCGAAGCCTTTACCAATCGAGGTGCCCTGCACGTCCACCTTTTGGCCGACGGCAAAAATTTCGTTCACGGGCAACTTGGCACCCGCGCCATACTTGGCAGCGGTGTCAGCGTCGACGCGGAATTCTTTGATGATTTCACCGGCTTGCACGCCTGCTTTTGCAAGGTGACCAGCGGCGGGCTTGATCACGCGCGAAGCTTTGCGCGTGCCGTACGTCACCTGCAAGGCGACATAGCCATCGTTGTCCTGGGATTTGACCTGGGTGACGCGGTTGTCAGATACATCGACCACCGTGACGGGCACTGCATCGCCGTCATCGGTGAACAGACGCATCATGCCCACCTTGCGCCCCAGCAAACCCAAACGGGTGCTTTGA
>JBEBDJ010000010.1:0-23489 GCA_041157045.1 Pseudomonadota bacterium | reverse complement strand
CCCTGGTGCAAGCCTGGCTCTCACCGGCTTTTCAGCTGATGCGCGGCGACGGGGCCCTGCACGACCGCGCAAGCTACCTGGCGCGCAGCATTCCGCAGGTGCAGGGGGCGGTGCGCTTTGAGGACCTGCGCGCCAGCCAGGATGGGGACATGGTGATCGTCAGCCTGCGCCTGCATGCGCAAGAGCAGATCGAGGGCCGCCCCCTGCCCGGTGGCGCGCCCCAGCTGGTGGTGTTCCGGGTGCACCCCGTGGGCGGCGCCGAGCGCTGGGAGGTCCTGGCCGCCGCCAACATGGCACCGCTGCCCCCGCTGCCCAGCGCCACCAACCCGCGGCCTTGAGGCCGGGTCCTGCATGCCCGACTGCATGCGTTTGCCAGCAAAAACCCTGAGCGGTCAACACAATACGAACTTTGGTTTGACATTTGGTGTGCGCATGGACATCATCCGTGACTCGCATGCCGATAGATCGCGCTTCTCCCTGATTCGGCATGTGTTGGCGCCCTGGACCAGGGCGCCTTTTTTTTGTGCAGGCCGCAGGGGCTGACGCGCTGGCTCACGATGCGAGCCTGCCATCCGCTACAGTGCCTGCATGAGCGACCTGACCCTGAGCGATCTGCAAGCCGATGACCTGGTCCTGTGCGATCGGCACCGCCTGATGAGCGCGGTGCGCGAGGCGCATGCCCGTGCGCAGTGGGGCCAGGGCCGCACGCGCTGGCCGGCCATCAACGTCAGCCTGTTGCCGCTGTGGCTGGCGCATGCCGCCGAGGACCTGGCGCTGCGCCTGGACCTGCCCTGGGCCCACGCGCAGGTGCTGTCGCCCTTGCAGGAGCGCCTGCTGTGGGAGCGTGTGATCCGCCAGTCGCTGGGCGACCAGGCCCCCTGGATGTTTGACCTGCCCGCCCTGGCGCGCAGTGCCGCGCAGGCCGATGCGCTTTGTGTGCTCTGGCAATTGCAACTGCCCGATCAGGTGGCCGAGGAAACCCGCCAGTTCCAGCGCTGGCAGCAACGCTTTGTGCAAAGCTGCGAGCGCGAGGGCTGGATCAGCCCGGCGCGGCGCGACTGGGCCGTGGTGCAGGCCCTGGCGCAGGCGCCGGCCGGTACCTGGCGCCGACCGGCCCGGGTGGTCTGGGCCCACAGCCTGCCCCAGGATGACACCACGCCCCCCTCTGCGCTCACGCGCGCCCTCGAGGCGGCACTGGCGGCCCAAGGCGTGCCCATGCACACGCTGGTGCTGCCGCATGCCGACACCCCGGCCGCCCCCGCCTGGCACACCGCCCAGGACCCGGCCCACGAGCTGCGCGCGGTGGCGCACTGGGCCGCGCAGTGGCACGCCGCGCAGCCCCAGGCGCGCATCGGCCTGGCGCTGACCGACCTGCCCGGCCGTGGCCAGGCCCTGGCCGACGCCTTGCAGCACGCCCTGGGCGACACGCCCATCACCCCCGCCGCAACGCCGCGCTGGAGCGTGCAGGACGGCGCCTTGCTGGCGCAGTCCCCGCTGGTGCAGGCGGCCTTGCTGGCCCTGCGTGTGCTGGCCCAGCTGATGGGGCATGGCGGCCTGCCCGGCCGGCTCGAGGGCGAGTTGCTGGCGCGCTGGTGGGCGCATCCCCTGGCGCACCCCCTGGCCGAGCGCAGCGCGCGCGCGCGCCTGGACGCTTTGCGACGGCGCCAGGTGCGCCAGCCCTTGTCGGCCGCGGCCTGGACCGAATGGCTCCAGACGCATTGGATCAACCTGCCCATGCCCCAGGCCCAACAACACTGGCTGGCAATGTGCGACTGGGCGCAAACCCAGACCGCGCGCGCCCTGCCCTCGGCCTGGGCACGCACCCTGCGCGAGCGGCTGCCGTGCGTGGGCTGGCAGGGGGCGACCGACCCGGCGCATGGCGACGCCGCGCGCGCCTTCGATGACCTGCTCGATGGCCTGCGCAGCCTCGACCGGGTGAGCGCAGAAATCGGGGCCCACGAGTTGCTGGCCCTGCTCGGCCAGTTGTGCCAGGAGCGGCGCCTGCCCGAGCGCGCGCCGCAGGCGCCGGTGCAGGTGCTGGCCCTGAGCGACCTGCCCGGTCAGACCTTTGACGCCCTGTGGGTGCTGGGCCTGGACGACCACAGCTGGCCCACCCCGGCGCGGCCCAACCCTTTGTTGCCTGCCGCGCTGCAGCGCCAGGCGCGGTGCCCGCAGGCCGATGCCGCCGCGCAAACCGCGCAGGCGCAGGGCCTGCTGGACCTGGCCCAGCGCGCCGCGCCGGTGGTGCACATGAGCTGGCCCCGGCAAGACGGCGACAGCGAGCGCCAGGCGTGCGAGCTGCTGCAGGCCGTGGCCAAGCTGGCACAGCCCCTGCCCGAGCAGCACAGCGCCTGGCCGGCCTTGCAGGCGCACGACACGGTCCTGCGCGCACTGGGCAGCGCCCTGCCGCCCTGGCTGCAGACCGTGCAGGACGACCTGGCCCCACCGGTGACCGAGGGTGAGGTCCTGCGCGGGGGCAGCGCCCTGCTGCGCGCGCAGGCCATCTGCCCGGCCTGGGCCTTTCATGCCTACCGACTGGGCGGCGTGGAACTCGAGACCCCCGACAGCGGCCCCGATGCGCGCGACCGCGGCATCTTGCTGCACCATGCGCTGGCCCAGATCTGGGCGCAGCTGCGCACCCAAGAGGCGCTGCGGCAGTGCGACGACGCAGCCCTGGACGCCCTGTGCGCCCAGGCCGCGCACGACGCGCTGGTGCACGCCCTGCAAAGCACGCACCTGCCGCTGGGACCACGCGGGCAGGCGCTGGAGCAGCAGCGCCTGCAGCGCCTGCTGCGGCAGTGGCTGGCGCTGGAGGCCGAGCGGCCACAAGGCTTTGAGGTGCTGAGCACCGAACAGGACGCCCCGGTGCAGATCCGCCGCCTGTCGGTGCGGCTGCAGATCGACCGCCTGGACCGGCTCGACGACGGCCGCCTGCTGGTGATCGACTACAAAACCGGCTCGGCCCCCGACCTGGCCCAGTGGGCGGGCGATCGCCCCACAGAGCCGCAGCTGCCCATTTACGCCACCTTGGTGCAGCACCCCGCAGGCCTGGTGGCCGGGGTGGGCCTGGGCATGGCCAAGCTCGACGATTGCAAATGGAGCGGCCTGGGCAGCGACAAGGATTTGCTGCCCGGCATCACGCACCTGGACGCGCCCCGCGCTCGCCGCCTCTGGCCCACCCAGGACCACCCCGACTGGGCCAGCGTGCTGCAGCACTGGCAGGCGCGCCTGCACGCCCTGGCCGACGAGATCCTGCAAGGCCATGCCGCGGTCCAGGTGCACGACCCCAAGCAGCTGATGTATTGCCCGGTGCACGCCCTGCTGCGCCTGCCCGAGCGCGAACGCCTGTGGGCCTTGCAGCGCCCCAGCCTTGAATCCACCCCCCGTTCCGCCGGGCCCACCGCATGAACCGCCTGGTCGACCCCCACACCCGCCTGCAAGCCGATGCCCGCCACCGGCTGATGGCCATCGACCCTGCGCGCAGCCTGATCGTCGATGCGCCTGCCGGCGCTGGCAAAACCGAGTTGCTGACGCAGCGCCTGCTGGCCCTGCTCGCGCAGGTCAGCGAGCCCGAAGAGGTGGTGGCCCTCACCTTCACCCAGAAGGCCGCCGCCGAGATGCGGCACCGTGTCACCAGCAGCTTGCACGACGTGGTGCACCCGCCCAGCGCGCCGCGGCCGCCACACAAACAGCAAACCGATGCCCTGGCGCGCGCGGTGCTGGCGCACAGCCAGGCCTGTGGCTGGGACCTGCTGCGCCAATCGCACCGCCTGCAGATCACCACACTCGACGCGCTGTGCGCGCGCCTGGCGCGGCAAATGCCCCTGCTCTCGCGCCTGGGCCAGCAACCGGCGATTGCCGACGATCCGCAGCCGCTGTATGCCCAAGCCGCGGCCGAGACCCTGCAACTGATCGAGGACAGCGGCGAGCAGGCCGAGGCAGTGGCACGCGTGCTGGGCGCCTTCGACCACGACCGCAAGGCCTTGCAGCGCCAGCTCGAGGCCATGCTGGCGCGGCGCGATGGCTGGCTGGATCACC
Source organism: Pseudomonadota bacterium (assembly GCA_041157045.1). Classification (GTDB taxonomy): domain Bacteria; phylum Pseudomonadota; class Gammaproteobacteria; order Burkholderiales; family Burkholderiaceae_C; genus Limnohabitans_A. Next base: position 19,451 of record JBEBDJ010000010.1, on the reverse strand, counting down.
AGCGCGCGCACATCGATCTGGATGCGGCGCAGGCCGCGCTGCTCGACCTGGTGCGCCGCCCGCTGCAAGTGGCCTTGAAGCGACTCGCCCCCGCGCAGCAGCGCGCCCTGATGCCCGCCGCGCGCTGGGTGGCCGAGCACCATGCGCTGGCCCTGGCCGACGGCAGCGCCAGCGCCAACCAGGCCGCCCTGGCGGCGCTGCGCGACTGGACCGAGCCCCTGGGCGATGCCCCCGATGACCTGCCCGCCTGGCAAGGCCTGACGCTGCTGCTGCTGACCCAGGGCGGCGACTGGCGCAAGCGCCTGCACGACCTGCCCGGCATGAAAAAATTCAGCGGTCCGCAGGAGCAAACGCGCAAGCCCCTGGCCGACGCCCTGAGCGCCCACATCGAGGCCCTGCGCGAGATCCCGGGCCTGCAAAGCGCGCTGCTGGCCCTGCGCCCGCTGGCGGTGCCGGTCTACCAAGAGGCCGAGCGCGAGTGGCTGCAAGACCTGCTGGTGGTGCTGCAGCTGTGCCTGGCGCAGCTGTGGCTGGCCATGCGCCAGCGCGGCCAGATCGACTTCACGCAAATGGCGCAGAACGCCTTGCTGGCCCTGGGCGATGACGACGCGCCCAGCGATTTGCAGCTGCAGCTGGACTACCGCATCCGCCACCTGCTGATCGACGAATTCCAGGACACCAGCCCGACCCAGGTGCGCCTGCTCGAGCGGCTGACCGCCGGCTGGCAGGACGGCGACGGCCGCACCCTGTTTCTGGTCGGCGACCCGATGCAGTCCATTTACCGGTTCCGCAAGGCCGATGTGGGCCTGTTCCTGCGCGTGCAGGCGCACGGCGTGGGCGCGCTGCGGCCGCCTGCTTGCAGCCTCTCGCTCAACAACCGCTCGCACCCGGCGGTGGTCGACTGGATCAACGCCAGCTTTGCGCAAATCTTTGCCGACACGCCCGACGCGGTGCGCGGCGCGGTTTGCCTGAACCCCTCGGTGGCGCGCAAGCCCGATGTGCCGCACGCCGGCGTGTGGGTTCATCCGCAACTGGCGCGCGGCGCCGACGACGAGGGCCAGGCCCCCGACGACGACTGGCTGGCGGCGCAGCAGGTGCTGCAGATCATTGCCTCGGTGCGCGCGCGCTCGACCACCGACCGCATCGCCATCCTGGTGCGTGCGCGCAGCCAGCTGCCCACGCTGCTGCAGGTGCTGCGCGAGGCCGGCCTGCGCTTTCGGGGGGTGGACATCGAGCCGCTGGCGCAGCGCCAGGTCATCGAGGACCTGTGCACCCTCACACGCGCGCTCTTGCACGAGGCCGATCGCGCCCACGCCCTGGCCTTGCTGCGCGCCCCCTGGTGTGGCCTGACCTTGGCCGATCTGCACGCGCTGGTGGCCGACGCCCCCAGCCACACCGTCTGGGATCTGCTGCAAGACCAGGCCCGGCTGGACCGCCTGAGCCCCGACGGCCGCGAGCGCGCGCAGCAACTGCGCCAGGTCTGGGGCTGGGCCCGCCAGCAACAAGGCCGGCTGCGTCCGCGCCAGTGGATCGAGGCCTGTTGGCAAGCCCTGGGCGGCGCGCTCACGCTGCTGGCGCCAGCCGATGCGCAAGATGCACACACTTTCTTCGAGGTGCTCGAGCGCCTGGACGAGCAAGGCCAGCTGGCCATCGAGCGCCTGGACGCCGAGCTGGCGGCGCTGTATGCCGCGCCCGACCCCCAAGCGCCCGAGACCCTGCAGGTCATGACCATCCACAAGTCCAAGGGGCTGGAGTTCGACGTGGTGATCCTGCCTGGCCTGCACCGCACCGAACAAGGCCCGGACACCCCCTTGATGCTGTGGGACCTGCTGCCCGACGAACACGGGCACGAGCACCTGGTGCCCGCCCTGCACCCGCGCCTGCTGCGGCGCGACGCGCGCCTGACGGACCACGACGCCAAGTACGACCTGCTCAAACGCCTGGAGGCCGAGCGCGATGCCCAGGAAAGCCGCCGCCTGCTGTATGTGGCCGCCACGCGGGCCATCCGCGAGCTGCACCTGCTCGGCCGCGTGAAGGTCAAGGACGAGGCGCTGGGCGCGCCCGCCGAGCGCAGCCTGCTGGGCCTGCTCTGGCCCATCGTGCGCAGCGACTTTGAGGCCGCGCTGCAGGCGCCCGCACCCAGTGCGGGACCGGGCGCCGACCTGGGGGCCGTGCCCGCCAGCTTCAGCCCACCGCTGTTGCGCCTGCCCCTGGTTTTGCCGGCGCCCTTGCAAGCCCTGCGGCCCACCCCCCAGATCAGCGATCCGGCCCCCATGCCCGAACCCGAGACCCTGGACGACCCGCGCGACGAGGCCGAGCGCGAGCGCTGGCCCAGCCGCTTGCTGGCCGATGTGGGCACCCTGGTGCACCGCTGGCTTGAATGGCTGGCCGACGACGGCCCTGCGGCCTGGCCCGCGCCCGCCCTGCAGGCCCAGCTGCCGCGCATGCAACAGTGGCTGCGCCGGCAAGGCCACCCGCCCGCCCAGGCCGAGCGCGGCGCCCAGGAGGCGCTGGCGCACCTGCTCAGCACCCTGGACAGCCCCGAGGGCCAATGGGTGCTGCAGGCCCACCCCGAGGCAGTTTGCGAAATGCCCTGGACCAGTGCCGAGCTGCCCGAGGACGCCAGCCCCGACACCCCGCCGCAATGGCGCAACCATGTGATCGACCGCAGCTTTGTCGTTGAGGGCGTGCGCTGGATCATCGACTACAAGACCACCCGCCACGACGAGATGCCCGAGGACAGCCCCGCCTGGCAGGCCTACACCCGCCAGCTGGGGCGCTACCAGCGCCTGCTCGCCCCCGAGGGTCGGCCGGTGCGGCTGGCGGTGTTCTTCACCCGCAGCGGTCGCTTGCGGCCCTTGCCCGACACCCCGGAGAGCGCATGAGCGAACGCCCCACCCTGACCGTGGCCGCCGTGCAGATGTGCAGCGGCGCCGACCCGGCGCGCAATCTGCGCGAGATCGCGCACTGGACCGCGCAAGCCGCGCAGGCCGGTGCCCAGCTGGTGGCCTTGCCCGAGATGTGCACGGTGCTCGAGCGCCGGGGCCAGGCCCTGCTCGACCTGGCCGACGACCCCATCCACGGCACGCAGCTGCAGGCCTTGCAGGGCATCGCGCAAGCGGCTGGGGTGATGCTGCTGGTGGGCTCGATGGCGGTGCGCGTGCAGGCCGATCGCTGCGCCAACCGCAGCGTGCTGATTGACGCCCACGGACAGGTGCGCGCGCAATACGACAAGATCCACCTGTTTGACGCCGACCTGGGGCCGCAGCAGCGCTACCTGGAGTCGGCGCGCATCGTGCCGGGCACGCAAGCGGTGTGCGCCGATCTGGGCGACTGGCGCCTGGGCCTGAGCGTGTGCTACGACCTGCGCTTTGCGGCGCTGTACCGCGACCTGGCCCTGGCGGGCAGCGATGTGATCGCCGTGCCCTCGGCCTTTACCGTGCCCACCGGGCAGGCGCACTGGTCGGTGCTGCTGCGCGCCCGCGCCATCGAAACCGGCGCCTTCATCCTGGCGCCGGCCCAGCATGGCCAGCACGAGGACGGCCGCCAGACCTGGGGCCACAGCCTGATCGTGGGCCCCTTGGGCGAGGTGCTGGCCGAGCGCCCCGCCGACCCCGGCGTGCTGCTGGCCCAGCTGCCGCTGGCCGAGGTGGCGCGGGCCCGCCAGCAATTGCCCAGCCTGCAGCACGCCCGCGCCTTTGCCTCGGCCGGCAGCCAGACAACCCAAACCCTATAATTTTTCATGGCGACAACTTCCGGTTGATGACCGGGCCCCCATGAAACTCCACCACCTGCAAGCCCTCACCGGCGCGGTCGAGCACGGCAGCATCCGCGCTGCCGCCCGCGCCATGCACCTGACGCAAGCGGCGCTGACCAAATCGCTGCGCCAGCTGGAGGAAGAACACAACCTGGCGCTGCTGGTGCGCCGCCCAAGCGGCATTGCCCTGACCCCGGCGGGCGAGCGCCTGCACGCCCGCGCGCGGCACATCCTGCGCCAATTGCAGCTCGCGCAGGACGAGATGCAAGAGGCCAGCCTGCAGGCCCAGGGCCTGGTGCGCGTGGGCCTGACCCCGTTTCTGCTGCAAAGCGTCATGGGCGAGGCCTTCGCCTGGTTTCGCAAGCGCTACCCCATGGTGGCGCTGGGCGTGGTGGAGGGGCTGGTCAGCCGCAGCCTGCCAAGCCTGCGCGACGGCAGCATGGACTTTGCCGTGGTGGCCGACAGCGGCGACCTGGGCAGCGGGGATTTCGAGCGCGTGGCCTGGTGGCACGAAACCCAGTCCCTGGTGGTGCGGCGCGGTCACCCGGCGCTGCGCAAGCCCGATGCCCAGCGCCTGCGCGCCCTGGAATGGGTGCTGCCTGGCCCCATGGGCGCGGCCCAGGACCCCAGCGTCCTGGCCATGTTTGCCGCAGCCGGGGTGGCCCCACCCAGCCTGTTCACGCATTGCGACGCCATGGCCGCCATGGCCCTGGTGCGCCAGTCCGACGCGGTCTGCATCATGCCCACCCCGCTGCTGGCCTCGGCCGATGCGCACGGTCTGGTCGCGCTGGTCTGCCCGGGGCTCACGCCACCCGGTGTGGAACTGGTGCAGATCTCGCCGGCGGGGGTGCCGCTGTCCCCGCCCGCCGACTACCTGGCCCGCTGCATCCGCGATGCGGCCCAAGCGCAGCGACAGCCATGAAAAAACCCACCATGAAGGACGTGGCCCGGCTCGCGGGCGTGGGCCTGGCCACGGTCGACCGGGTGCTCAATGAGCGGGGCGAGACCTCGGTGGACGTGACGCGCAAGGTGATCGAGGCCGCGCGCACCCTGGGCATGCGCCGGCAACTGCCCGATCCCTACGAGCGCCTGCGCCTGCTGCACTTTGTGCTGCCGCCGCCCGACACCGATTTTCGGCGCCGCATGCTGGCCAAGCTGGAGATGATCCGCAACCGCCTGGACCAACGCATCCGCGTCTCGATCGGCTTTGCCGAGCCGGCCGACCCGGCGGCCGTCGTGGCGGCCCTGGCCGGGGTGCAATCCGAGGCGGTGGGCTTTTGCTACTGGGGCCAGGGCAGTCCGCAGGTGCAGGCCGCTGTCGACGCCCTGCATGCGCGCGCGGTCAAGGTGTTCTGCCTGCTCAACCGCCCGCCCGCCCTGCACTGCGACGGCTACTTTGGCACCGACAACGAGGCCGCCGGCCGCACCGCCGCCTTTTTGGCCAAGGGCCGCCTGGGCGAGCGGCGCGAGGTGCTGGTGCTCACCCCCATGCTCGACAACACCGGCCCCAATGCCCGCGTATCGGGCTTTGAAACCGCCATGCTGCAGCATGTGCCGGGCAGCCGGGTCGTCGAGGTGGTCGAGACCCGCAACAACCCGGCGCTGGTGGCGGCCACCCTCAAGCGCGTGCTCGCGCGCCACCCGCAACTGGGCATGGTCTACAACATCGGCTCGGGTGCCGAGGGCATGCGCGCGGCGCTGCAGCAGGCGCTGCCCGACGCCCCCCTGTTTGTGGTCACGCACGAGCTCACACAAGAAACCCAGGCCCTGCTCAAGGCGCATCTGGTGGACTATGTGCTCGATCAGAATCTCTCGCTGACCATGGGCACCGCCATCCACCAGATGATGCGCTGCCTGCAGGAGGAGAGCGCGCCGGGCGTGGTGGCCCTGCACACCCCGTTCTCGATCTACTGCCCCGAGAACGTGGGCGACGAGCTTTAAGCAGGCAGTGCCGCGTCCGCCAGCCAGGTCTGGCGCACCGGCGCGAGCAAGCCGGTCTCGGGCGTGGCCTGACAACGCAAGGTGTAGGCCAGGTTGGACCCGGCCACATGCGGCGCCCAGGCGCCGTTGAGCGCGTCCGCCGGCACGCCCTGGCGCGCAAACGACAGCCACACCGACTGCACCAGCGCGGTCACGACCGGCACCTCCTCGGCGCCCTCGCAAAAACCGCAGACATCGCCGGTGCCAAAAATGAAGGGGCCTTCCGAGCCGTGGGTGGGCCGGAAAGGCGGCTGCTGACGGCGCCAGTCAAACTGGTAGAGCCAGGTCTTGCGACCGGCCAGCGCGCGCTGGTCGGCACACGCCAGCGTGGGCATGCGAAAGACCCAGTCGCCAATGAGCTGTGCATCGGCGTCTTCGGGATTGCCAAAGCGTTCGAGGTAGCGCGCGACAATCGCCGGCCCCTGCCGGCCGGGCTCTTCGCGCAAGCGCTCCGAGCTGGCAAAGCTCTTGTAGGTGTTCATGAAGAAATCACCTTCGTGCGTCGTCGTGCCCAGCAGCAGATCGACTGGCAAGGCCTGGGCCGGATCGTGGTAGGCGGCCACCGACAAGGTGCGGTCATCGAGCACCGGTCGCCAGTAGGCCGGCCCCTCGTCAAACGGCCGGGCCAGCTCGGCGTTGCGCGCCAGCAGCTCGCGCCAGTCCAGCGCGCCCAGCGCTTGCGGCGTGGGGTCCACCCCCAGGCCCTGGATCAGGCGCAGGCTGCGCTCGGTCGCTTGTGCCGGTGTCAAAAAGCCAAAGCGCGCCCCGGTGCGCGCAGGCGGCGCCATCACGCCGGCCTGGCAAATGCCACGCCGGAACAGCCCGCGCGCCGCCGGCATCATGGTCAGCGCCGAAATTTTCATGCCGCCACCGGACTCGCCAAACAGCGTCACGTTGTCGGCATCGCCGCCGAAGGCGCTGGCATGATCGGCCACCCAGTGCAGCAGGTGCACCAGATCGAGCAGGCCCAGGTTGGCGGTGCGGTGCTTGCCGCCGCTGATCTCGTCGAGGTAGAGATAGCCCGGCACATTCAAGCGGTGCGCCGCCGAGATCACCACCACATCGCCCGCAGCGGCCAGGCGATCGCCCTGGGTGCGCGGCGACGAGGGACTGCCCAGCTCGAAGCCCCCCCCGTGGATGTAGATCATGATGGGGCGACGCGCCTGGGGATCCAGCGAGGGCGTCCACAGGTTCAGGAACAGGCCCTCTTCGCTCACCGGCACGGTGTCGCGCGGACCATTGAGGTAGGCGTGGTAGGCCACGCCCTTCTCGTCGTAGCTGGGGGGGTTCTGCGGCACCGGGGCCGCGTTCACCAGCGCCGGTCGCACACCGTCCCAGGGCTCGGGCCAGCTCGGCGGCATCCAGCGCGCGGCGCCGTCCAGGCGCCCCGCAAACGGCACGCCACGGTAGCGCAAGACCCCGCCGACCCGATCCCCCAACACCCGACCGAATGCGGTGGACAACACCTGACCTTCACTCATGACCACAACAACTCCTAAGACTGGGCCTGCAAATGGCAGACCACCTCAATGCCAGCGGCGCTCACGCGACGCTCGGGCTCAACACGGGCGCACTCGGGCCGCGCCTGCGCGCAGCGGTGCTGGTACACACAGCCCGCTGGGTTGGGCGGCAAGCTGCCCCCGGCAGGCTCGGGGGGCAGCGGCACCGCATGGCCGCCGGGCACCGGCATGGCCGCCAGCAGGCGCTGGGTATACGGGTGCGCGGGGGCCTGGTAAATGCGTTCGGTATCGCCCGTCTCGAGGACCGTGCCGCGATAGAGCACCATCAGGCGCTGCGTCATGTGGCGCACCACCGCCAGGTCGTGGCTGATGAACAGATAGGCCACCCCTGTCTCGCGCCGGATCTGCTGCAGCAGGTTCAGGATCTGCGCCTGAATCGACAGGTCCAGCGCGCTGACCGGCTCGTCACACACGATCAAGCGCGGCTTGATGGCCAAGGCGCGGGCAATGGCGATGCGCTGGCGCTGGCCACCCGAAAACGAGCGCGGATAGCGCTGCGCGTCTTGCGGGGTCAGGCCCACCTGGACCAGCACCTCGGCGACCCGGCGTTCGATCTCGGCAGCGCCCATGCCGTGCACCCGCAAGGGCTCCTGCAGGGTCTGGCCGATCGTGCGGGCGGGGTTGAGCGAGCCGTTGGGATCCTGGAACACCACCTGGATGTCGCGTGTGAGGGCGCGCCGCTGGGCCGCGTTGAGGGTGGCCAGATCGCGGCCGTCCCAGCGCACCTGGCCGCGGTAGCGCGGCTCCAGCCCCAGGATCACACGGCCAATGGTCGATTTGCCCGAACCACTCTCGCCCACCACCCCAAACGACTCCCCCGCGGCCATCGAAAACCCCAGGTCGCGCACGGCGGTAAACGGCGCACCGCCGCGCCCGGGGTAGACCACCTCCAGGTGCTCAACCTGCAACAAGGCGTCAGACATGGCGCACCTCCTGGACTTTCACACAGCGCACCGACCGGGTGCCATCGGGTAGCGACAGGGGCACGGGGGCGGCGCGGCAGGCGGCATCGGCCTGCGCGCAGCGCTCGGCAAAGCGGCAGTGACGCGGCCAGTTCGCCGGTGCCGGCACCGTGCCGGCAATCTGCGGCAACGGCTGGCCGGGCGGCGTGAGGTGCGGGTTGGCCGCCAGCAAGCCCTGGGTGTAGGGGTGCAAGGGCTTGGCCAGCAGGCTGGCCCGATCGGCCGACTCCACCACCTGGCCGGCATACATCACGATGGCGCGGTCGCAGATGGCGGTCACCACCGACCAGTCGTGCGTGATCAGCAACAAGGCCATGCCCGTCTGCTGCTGGATCTCGCGCAGCAAGCGGATGATCTCGGCCTGCACCGTCACGTCCAGTGCGGTGGTGGGTTCGTCGGCCACGATCAGGCGCGGCCGCCCGGCCAGCGCCATGGCAATGCACACCCGCTGGGCCATGCCGCCCGAGAGCTGCGAGGGATAGCGCTCGAGCACCTCTGGCGCATTGCGGATCTGCACCTGCACCAAGAGGGCCAGGGCCCGCTCGTGCCGCTGCGCTGCGCTGAGCGCGGGCTCGTGCACGCCAATGAGTTCGCTCAGCTGGCTGCCCACGGTGAACACCGGGTCCAGGGCCACCATGGGCTCCTGGCTCACAAAGGCAATGGTGTTGCCGCGCAGGCGTGCGCGCTCGGCCGCAGGGATGCGGCACAGGTCGCGCCCCCCGTACCAGATCTGGCCACGGGTTTGCACCACGCCAGCGGGCAGCAGCCCCAGCAGGCCCAGGCCCGTCAGGCTTTTGCCGCAGCCCGATTCGCCGACCACCCCCAGGCACTCACCGGGACGGATCGAGAACGACACCTCGTCCACCAGCGTCTGCCAGCCGCCCTCGGCGCTGTCCGAGGGCACCGCCAGGCTCAGCTGGCGCACCTCGACCAGCGCCCCATCGGTCGGCGCCTCGCCGGCCGGCTGGTCCAACAGGTTCGGGGCCTTGCGACCGCGCGAGCGCGCACCGCCGCCGCCCCAGACCTCGGCGGTCTGGTCGCGCAGGGCATCGCCCAGCAAGACAAAGGCCAGCACCGTCACAAACACCAGCAAACCAGTGGGCACCAGCATCCAGCGGCTCTCGGCCATCACCGCCGAGGCCTCGGCGACCATGCTGCCCCAGGTCGGGTCGGGCGGCTTGACGCCCAGGCCGATGAAGTTCAGGCCCGTGGTCGTCAGCAAGGCCGTGGCCGCGCGGATCGACAGGCTCACCACCACCGGCCCCATCACCCGGGGCAGGATGTGCGAGATGGCAATCTGCGTCTGCGTCAGGCCCGCCACCCGGGCGGCGGTCACATAGGTCTCCTGCCGCACCGACAGGGTGGCGGCGCGCACCACGCGCGCCAGGCTGGGCGCCACAAACACACCCAGCGCCACCATGGCGGCGTTCATGTCCTGGCGAAACACCGCCAGCACCGTGAGGAACACCACGATCGACGGCACCGCCTGCAGGATGTCGGACACGCGGCCGACCAGGGTGTCGACGCGGCCGCCTTGCAGGCCCGCCATCAGGCCCGCTGGTATGCCGATCACGGCCGCCACCACCGATGCCAGCACCACATAGCCCAGCAAGGTGATGCCCGAGTACAGCAAGCGGCTGAGCAGGTCGCGACCGAGGGGGTCGGTGCCCAACCAGTGCTCGGCCGAGGGGCCTTGCAAGGCGGCCAGAAAGTCCGCTTGGTTGGGGTCCCAGGGCGCAATGAGCGGCGCCAGGGCGGAGGCGCCAAAAATCAGGACCAGCGTGAACACACAGACGGCCGCCAAGGGCCGCTGGACCAGCCGCCGCAAACGGCCGGTCAGCATGAACAGGAATTTCAAGGGATCAGCCTCCACGGCGAACTTGCGGGTTGAGCCAGCCATAGGCCAGATCGATCAGCAGGTTCACCACAATCACCATCAGGGTGAAGTACAGGGTCACGCCCTGCAGCATCGGGATGTCGTTGGCCGCGGTGGCGTTGACCGCCAGCGTGCCCAGGCCCGGCAGGGAAAACACCTTCTCCACAATCACCGACGAGCTGACGGCCGACACAAAAATCAGGCCCGCCACCGTCAGCACCGGCAGCGCCGCGTTGCGCAGCGCATGGCGAAACAGAATCGAGCGCTCGGGCAGGCCGTTGGCGCGCAGGTTGCGGATGAAATCGCGCCCCAGGGCGTCGAGCATGCCGTCGCGTGTTTGCTTGGCCACCGAGGTGACGGCCCAGCACGCAAGCGTGAGCACCGGCAGGCACAGCGACCAGAACCAGCCCAGGGGGTTTTGCAGGAGGGGCACATAGCCGTTGGCGGGCAGCCAACCCAAGCCCACCGAGAAGACCGCGATCAGCAGCAGCCCGAGCCAGAAGTTCGGCACCGCCAGGCCCAGCACCGAGACCACGTCCACCAGCGTGCGCAGCCAGGGCCGGGCCGTGGCGGCCACCACGCCCAGCAGCACGCCAATGAGCGAGGACAGCAGCGTCATCAAGCCCACCAGCGACAGCGTCACCGCCAGGCGCGTGCCCAGGGCCTGGGCCACCGGCTCGCCGTTGATGAGCGAGCGGCCCAGATCGCCCTGGGCCGCCGCCCACAGCCAGCGGCCGTACTGCAACCAGATGGGATCATCAAGGTGCAGCTCGGCACGGATTTGCTGGACCTGCTCCTTGGGCGCTTCCATGCCGGCCAGGAAATAGGCCACATCGCCCGGCAAAAAGGTCTGCAGCACGAACACCAGCCCGGTGACCAGCAAGAGCAAGGGCAAGGAGAGGGCCAGCCGGCCCAGCACAATCCGCAGCATGCAATGGCTCCGTGCGATCAGGACTTGGCAAACATCCAGACCGGGTTCGGGTCCAGACCCGGCCCCATGTGCACGCCGGCCAGGCCCGGACGGGCGTAGACATAGCGGTCAAAGGTGGCGTAGGGAATGCGCCAGGCCAGCTCCAGGTGGCGTGTGAGCAGCTTGGCATACAGGTCCTGCTGGCGCGCGCGGTTGGGCTCGGCCGAGACCTGCTCGAACAACTCGTCGATCACCTTGTCCTGCACCTTGAAGGGATTGCCCCAGCCCAGGTGCGTCTGATCGACCATGTTCCAGGCGCCCGAGTTGCCAAAGTGGAACTGCATCGCGGGGTAGTTGGCAAAGCTCGAGACAAACTCGTTGAAGGAGCTGGGAATCTTCAGATCGACCTTGACGCCAATGCGCGACCACTCGGCCGCAATTGCCTGCGCGCCCTGGGCCTGGTTGGGCTGCAGGTTCGAGCAGATCATGGGCAGGGTAAAGCCGTTGGCATAGCCGGCCTGCGCCATCAGCGACTTGGCCTTTTCCAGGTCGTAGGGGTAGTAGTCGACATTGGCCTTGGTCCAGCCGTCGCCGCCCGGCACCGTCAGCTGGTCGTTGCCCTGGCCGCTCTTGCCAAACAGGGCCTTGGCGATTTCGTTGCGGCGAATCGCGTGGCTCAGAGCGCGGCGAACACGGATGTCCGACAGCGGCTTGAACTTCTCGCCGTTGCGGTCGATGAACTGCACCTCGGCAAAACCGTCCGGTGCCGAGTACACATCAAAGCCGGCGCTGGCAGCGGCCGCGGCGGTGCGCGGCGTGCCCATGGCGTAATCGACCTGGCCGGCCTGCATGGCCGAGAGCATGGCGTTGGGGTCCTCGATCACGCGGATCACCACCGTGTTCCAGTGCTGGGCCTTGGGGTTCCAGTAGTTGGGGTTGCGCACGTACACATAGTTCTGCCCGGTCACGGTCTGCTTGGGGTCGAGCATGTAGGGACCGGCGCCGGCGGTGGTGGTGCCCAGGGCGTCCGGGTTCTTGAGCGCGCGCGGGCTGACGATGGCGCCCATCATGGCCCGCTGCATGAAGTAGTAGGGCAGGATCGGGTTGGACTTGGCCAGGCGGATGCGCAGCGACAGCGGCCCCGTCACCTCGACCGACTCAAAGTACTTGACACGGTTGGCCATCGGGCCCCGGGCCTTGCCGTAGTAGTCCCAGAAGGCCTTGACGCCTTCGGCGGTCAGCGCCTCGCCGTCGCTGAACTTCACGCCCGCGCGCAGCTTGAGCTCGAACACCTTGTTCTTGCTGTCGGTGTAGCCAAACTCGGTGGCCAGACCGGGGCCGTAGGTGCCATCGGGCATCAGGCTCACCAGCGAGTCGTAGGCCACCTCATAGAACAGGGCGATCGGGTCGCCATTGCCGGCCTTGGCCGGATCCAGCGTGTTGACCGCGCTGTTCGAGCCGATGGTCAGGGTCCCCGCCTTTTGACGAGCGGGCTGGGCCCATGCCGATCCGGGCAACAAAAGGCCCGAACCCAGTCCCAGCACGCCGGTGGCGGTGGTTTCAAGAAAGTGTCTGCGCTGCATATGAGGTCTCCTGTGATTCGATCGCACTTGCATGGTTCAACCATGTGCGTTGAATCTACCGTCAGACCCCAGCGCGACCGACATCGTCGCCTGGCCGACACTGATGAAAACACCTCAGGCCTCTGCAAGCACTTGTTTCACAAAGCGCCAACCCGCGCCGCCAAGGCCGGCGCTCACGCCCTACCAAGGGGCGCCGCCCTCAGGCCGGCAGCATGACCTCGAGCAACTCGGCGTCGGCGCTGGGCTGCAGCCGGAACGGCGTCTGGCCCGGCAGGGTGATGCAATCGTCGGCCCGCAGGTGGTGGGTCTGCCCCTGCACCGTCACCGTCAGCGCACCGGTCAGCACAAAGAAGCAACAGAACTCGCTGTCCAGCACTTGCGCCGTGTCCGCCACCGGGCCGCGGACACGCAGCACCCGCACCGTGGCCAGGCCTTGGGTGGCGTGGGCGATGCCGGTGTCGCGCGCCTCAACACCCGCCACACGCCAGGCCTGCCAGGCAGCCCCCTCGGCCACATGCCGGACAAATCGCTGGCCCGAGAAATCGTGGTCGCTGGGCAGCGGGGCCGAGGGCAAGACCATGTCCGGATCGGCCATGGTGATGTGCTGCGCGGGCGCGCCAATTTCCACCACCTCGGCCATGGCCGAGCTCTCGAGCACCCGGTGGCGGATCAGGGGCGGCTGCAGCACCGCGTCGCCCGCCTGCATCACAAAGGGCTCGCCCTGCCCTTCGTAGACCACTCGGACCCAGCCGCGGCGGCAGTAAATGAGCTGAAAGCGGACCTTGTGGTAGTGCACATAGTCGGGCACCGGCCCGCCCTCCAGGATGCGGATGTGCGAGGCAATGAAGGCGCCACCATGCCGCTCGGGCAGCAGGTCGCGGTAGCGCATGCCGGCGCGCCCCACCCCCCAGGCGGTCTGGCCATCGGCGCGGCTGATCACCAGGGCCTGGCGCGTGGGCGGCAGCACCATGGGCGGGTCGGCGTGCACCAGGCGCACCGTCACCCCGTTGGGGGCCTGCCATTCGCGCTGACCCTGCGCGACCGCATCGGGGTCATCGCACAAGAGCTGCAGCAGGCGCGGCCCCGGCTCGTCGGCCTGGTACAGCTGCAAGGTCAGCCCATGGCCCTCGATGATGGCGGTTCGCGGCGCGTCGGCCGGGAAAATCGCCCGCACCCGAAAGCCCAGCTGCTGCAGAAAAAAATTCAGGGTGGGCGCCAGCTCCGGGCAGGGCATGGGCACCTGCGCGCTGCGGATGCGCCGAAGGTCCAGGGCGGTCTCGCTCATCATGGGGTCCGGTCAATTGAGCACGATGTTGGCGCGCTGCGCCACCGCGCGGTATTTGGCGGTTTCGGCGCGGATCATGCGCGACATCTCGTCGGCGCCGCTGCGGGTGGGCTCCAGCGCCAGCGCCATGAGTTTCTCGCGCACCTCGGGCAAGGCCATGATCTCGCGCACCTCGCGCTCAAGGCGTGCGCACACCGCCGCGGGCGTGCCGGCGGGCGCCATGATGCCGTAGAAGGCCTCGATCGAGGCCGCCGCCAGGCCCAGCTCGCCCATGCCCGGCACCTCGGGCAAAAAGGCGCTGCGCTGCTCGCCGTTGTGCGCCAGGATGCGCAGCTTCTCGGCCTTGACCTGCGGGGTGGCCGCCGAATAGGTTTCAAAACCCAGCTCCACCTCGCCGCGCAGCAGGGCCAGAAGGGCCTCGGACGCGCCCTTGTAGGCAATGGGTTCCATCACCAGGCCCGCGGCCGCGGCCAGCATCTCGCCGGCCAGATGCGGCGCACTGCCCGCGCCATAGGTGGCGTAGCGCAAGCGCCCGGGTTGGGCCCGCGCCGCCGCCACCAGATCGGCCAGGCGGCGGTAGGGGCTGCTGGCGGGGGTGACCAGCACCACCGGCGCGGTCACCAGCATGGAAATGGGCACCAGGTCTTTTTGCACGTCGTAGGCCAGGTTGGGCTTGAGGGCGGGCAACACGGCAAAGCTGCCCCCGCCGGCCACCAGCAAGGTGTGGCCATCGGGCGTGGCCTTGGTCACTGCCTCCACGCCAATCACCGTGGCCGCACCCGGCTTGTTCTCGACCACCACCGCCTGCCCCAGGCGACGCGCCAGGTGCTCGGCCAAGAGGCGTGCGCTGCTGTCGGTGGCCCCGCCCGGAGGAAAAGGCACCACCAGGCGCAAGGGGCGGCTGGGCCAGGGCGCGGTCTGCGCCTGCAGCAGCGGGCTCGCCCCCAGGGCGCTGGCGCCCAGCAAACCCAGCCAATGGCGGCGTGAGAGCGGGCGGGCCGAAGCGTGAAGGTCGGTGGGAGTGGGTTCAGATGGGTTCATGCGGGGCTCCATGGGGGGGTCATTGGATCGGCGGCCAGGGGGCGGTCTGGGCATCGCCCAGGTCCCAGTACAGGCCCGCCATGATCTGCAAGCCCTGACGCGCCACACTGCCCAGCAAGTGCTCGTTGGGGGCGTGCTGCGCGCAGGCGGGATAGGAATGCGGCACCCACAGCGTGGGCAGGCCCAGCACATCGGCAAAGATGTCGTTGGGCAGGGTGCCGGCCAGGTTGGGCAGCACGTGCGGCGCCTGGCCGCTGCTGCGCATGATCGAGTCCTGCGCCCAGCGCACCCAGGGCGAATCGGGGTCGAGCCGGCTGGCCGCGCCCACCATGCCCAGCTCGATGGCCACGTCGTCAAAGCCATGGCGGTCCAGGTGGGCGCGCAGATGCGCCACCAGGTGCTCGGCATCGGTGCCCACCACAAAGCGCAGCTGCGCGTGCGCCCAGGCACGCCCGGGGATGGCGTTGACCGGCCGATCGGCCGAGCCGCCGCCCAGCGCCAGCACCTCCAGGGTGTTCCAGGCCAGCAGTTTTTCAGCGGCGCTCAGGCCCGGTTCGCCCCAACCGGGGTCCATGACCGGGTCGTCGGCATCCTGCCCCACCGGCAGATCGCGCACCGCCAGTCGCACCGCCGCAGAGATGGGCGGAGGGCGCAAGGCCGCCACCAGCAGGCGGCCTTGCGCGTCCACCAGGCAAGCCAGTGCATGCGCGATGCGGGTGGCCGGGTTGCGCAGCACCCCACCCCAATTGCCCGAATGGTGAGCCCGCTCGCGCGCGTTCACCCGCAAGGTGAAATTGATGGCCCCGCGCGACCCCAGGAACAGGGTGGGCACCTGTGCCTGCAGGCGCGGCCCATCGCAGGCCAGCAGCACATCGGCGCGAAGCCGCTCGGCCTGCTCGATGCAAAACGTCCGCAAGCCGGGCGAGCCGGCCTCCTCGCCCGTCTCCAGCAGCACCGTCATGTTGTAGCCCAGCCGCCCGCCCCGGGCCTGCAAGGCGGCCTGCAGGCCCAGCAGGTTGATGGTGTGCTGGCCCTTGTTGTCGGCCGTGCCCCGGCCATACCACTTGTCGCCCTCGACCGTCACCGCCCAGGGCTGCAGGCCGGCACGCCAGTGCGCGCTCTGGCCGCTCACCACATCGCCGTGGCCATAGGTCAGCACGGTGGGCAGGCGCGGGTCCTCGATCCGGCGCGCCACCAGAAACGGCCCCCCGCCGTCCTGCGGGTTGGGCAGCACCTCGCCCGCAAAACCCAGCGCGGCCAGCCAGGGCATGATCTCGTCTTGCAGATACGCCCCCAGCGCGGGTGGCGCGTGGCCCTGGTCGCTCTCGGTGGGCATGGCCACACGGCGCTGGAGCAGTTGCAAAAAAGCGCCGCTGTCCATGGCATCGGCGGCGAGCGTCAAGGCGTTTTCTCGGGTCATGCCCGCACTCTAGGCCGGCGGCTCATTTCTTGCAATGAGAGATAATGAAAACGTCATTTGCCAAAAAAGCAAAGCATGAACCGATCGCTTTTTCTCAGCACCCCCATGCGGCACTTCCTGATGGTGGCGCAGCACGGCTCGGTCAGCCTGGCCGCCCAGGCCCTGCATGTGGCGGCCTCGGCCGTGAGCCGTCAGCTGAGCTTGTTGGAGGCGCGTCTGGGCGTGACCTTGTTTGAGCGACGTCAGCGCGGCATGGCCCTCACGCCGGCCGGCCTGCAACTGGCCACGCAGCTGCGCGCGGCCGCCGAACAGGTCGAGCGCCTGATCGACCAGGTGCAGGACGAGGCGCCGCAGCGCCAGGCCCTGGTGCGCATGGCCTGCACCGAGGGCTTTGCCTATGGCTTGATGCCTCGGGTGATGCAGCGCCTGCGCCAGCAATGGCCGCAGCTGCAGCTGCAACTGGTGGTGGCCCCGCCGCGCGAGGTCAGCACCATGGTGCTGCGGGGCCAGGCCGATGTGGCGCTCAAGTACAGCGTGGCGCCCGAGCGCGGCCTGGCGGCGCACCTGAGTCTGCTCTCACCGGTGCAGGTGGCCATGCGGCCAGGGCACCCGCTGGCCAAGCGGCGCCAGCTGCGGGTGGCCGATGTGGTGCGCTACCCCATGGTCATGCCCTCGCAGGGCAACACCGGCCGCGACCTGTTTGACCTCAGCTGCAGCACCCAGGGCCTGCACTACCAGATCAAGGTCGAGAGCAATTTCTCATCGGCCCTCTTGTCCCTGGTGATGGGCGAGGACCTGCTGCTGGCCGGCGCCCTGACCGTCTCGCACCTGAGCGGCCCCGAGGCCATGCTGCTCAGGCCCTTTGCCGAAGGCGAGCTGCAGCAGCGCCGCCTGCAGGTCCTGACCGCCGAGGGCGCCACGCCCAGCCCCGAGGTGCAGGCCTTGCTCGACACGGTGCAGGCCGAGATCTTGCCGCCTGCAGCCCGGCCGACGCGGCGCAAGCGGCCAACAAGCCCTGCCGGGGCACGCGCCTGAGCCACTGACGATCGCCCTTGCATGCCATGTGCCGTGCCCAGGCGCTCGGGGCCAGCCGGGGCCTGTGCAGGCCGTGGCCCGTGGATGCCAGGGCGTTTTCATGCCCCTGTGGCGCCCTGCCTGCCGTCGCCCCGGACGGCGCCAACAGACGCATACCAAGGATTTACAATCGCAGGCTATCTGCATCGCCCCTCTGGGCGCTTTCTTCCCCTCATGAACATCGAGTCCGGACACTCACGCCGACAGGTGCTGGGCCAGATGGCCGCGCTGGCGGCGCTGGCCACACCTGCGGTGCCTTGGGCACAAGGCAATGCCCTGCCCCCGCGCCGCCCCTGGCCGCGTGGCCAGGCCACGCCCGAGCTGGGCCTGCCCGATCTGGACGGCCGCCCCTGGCATTGGCGCGATGTGCGCGGCGCGCCGGTCTTGCTCAATTTCTGGGCCAGCTGGTGCGAACCGTGCCGCGCCGAAATGCCCTCGCTCGAACTGGCTGCCGAGCGCTTCACGCGCCAGGGCCTGCGCGTGCTGGCCATCAATTTCCGCGAGACCGACCAGGCCCTGCAGCGCTACCTGAACGCCTACCCCAGCGGCCTGACCGTGCTGCGCGATCGCGAAGGCTCGGTTGCGCGCCGCTTTGGGGTGCGCGTCTTCCCCACCACCGTGCTGGTCGATGCGCGGCATCAGGTCCAAGCGGTGGTGCAGGGCGAGGTGGACTGGACCTCGCCCACGCCGCTGGCCTGGCTGGCCGAACTCTGCCAAACCCGCCCCACCTGAACCCAGGAGAACCCCATGTCCATCCCACGCCGCACCCTCTTGCAAGCGGGCGCCCTCAGCGCCCTGGGCCTCGGCCCCGTGGCCCACGCCGCCACCGAAGCCCCCCGCACCTTCCAGCCCGGTCCCAGCCCCTGGCGCACCTTTGATCTCAGCACCGAGGTGCAGGTGCTCGATGCGCAAGGCGTCACGCGGGTCTGGCTGCCCATGCCCGATCTGGAAACCGACTACCAGCGCAATCTGGGCCACCAGTGGACGGGCAACGCCCGCCAGGTGCGGTGGGTGGCCGATGCCCGCGAGGGCGTGCGCATGCTGTATGCCGAGTTTGCGGCCGATCAGCCGCGGCCCCAGCTGCGCGTGACCAGCCGCTTTCAAACGCGCAACCGCCACACCAACTGGGCCCAAGGCGGCGCCGCCAAGGAAGAGGGCGCCACGCTGCGCCAACACCTGCGGGCCACCGAGCTCTTGCCCACCGATGGCATCGTCCGCACGACCGCGCTGCGCGCCACCCAAGGGGCGCGCACCGACGAGCAAAAAGTGCGGGCCCTGTACGACTGGGTGATCGAGAACGCCCACCGCGAACCCAAAACGCGCGGCTGCGGCACCGGCGATATCCGCGCCATGCTCGAGACCGGCAACCTGAGCGGCAAATGCGCCGACCTCAACGCCTTGTTTGTCGGCCTGTGCCGCGCCAGCGGCGTGCCCGCACGCGATGTCTACGGCGTGCGCCTGGCCCCATCGGCCTTCCCCTACCGCGAGCTGGGCGCCAATTCGGCCAACCTGAAGGGGGCCCAGCACTGCCGCGCCGAGGTCTGGCTGCAGGCGCATGGCTGGGTGGCCATGGACCCGGCCGATGTGCTCAAGGTCATGCGCCAGGAAACCAGCGAGTGGATCAAGGACCGCCAGCACCCCATCGCGGCGCCTGTCCACCAGGGCCTGTTTGGCAACTGGGAGGGCAACTGGGTGGGCTACAACACCGGACACGACATCCGCCTGCCGGGCAGCGCCAGCCGCGAGACCATTGGCTTTCTGATGTACCCGCAGGGCGAGAACGCCAGCGGCCGCTTTGACGAGCTCTCGCCCGACACCTTCCGCTACACCATCTCGGCGGTGGAAGTCCGCGCCTGAGACAGGCCAGCGGCGCCCGAACAAGGCGCCGCATGCGCGGGCCCGGCGCCCTGCCGGCTGCTCAATCCAGCGAGATCTTGGCGTAGGCCGACACCTGCTTCCACTGCGCGGTATCGGCCTGCATAAAGCCGGCCATGGCCTGCGCGCCCAGCCAGGTGGGCTCGGCCCCGGCCTTTTGCATGGCGG
>JBEBDJ010000009.1:0-7649 GCA_041157045.1 Pseudomonadota bacterium | reverse complement strand
GTGGCTGGCCTTGACCAGCTCCTGGCGGGCCGCCTGCAAGCGCCGCTGGGCATCGGTGCGCTCGGCTGCCAGGCGAGCCGTGTGCTCGGCCTGCGCCTGGGCCAGGGCGTGTTGGGCGCTCGCCAGGGCCGACTCGGCCTCCTGGCGTCTGGCCTGCTGCACGGCCCATTCGCTTTGCTGCGCCGCCACCTCCAGGCGGCTGTCGATGACCGTCAGCTCGGCCATGAAGCGCTCGCCCAGCAGCTGCTCGCGCATGGCCAGGCGCTGCTGCAGCAGGGGCAAGGTGCCTTCGATTTTCTGGATGCTGGCCAGCACCGCCGCCAGCTCGGCGCGCTTGCGCGCCACCTCCTGGGCCAGCCCCCCCAACTTCTGAGCCTGCTCGGCAGTGCGGTGCTGCAGCAACTGGGCGTGCCAGGCCCATTGCTCGTCGCTCACGCGCACCTCGGGGCGGCCCAGGGTGTGGCGCCCTTGCAGCTGCGCGCTCGCGCGCAGCACATCCAGCGCCGCCTCCTGCAGCTCGTGCTCGATGCGTTCGCGCTCGGCCACGGCCACGGTCGCATCCAGCACCAGCACCGGATCACCTTGCGCCACCTCGTCACCGTCTTGCACATGGATGGCCATCACCCGCCCCGCCTCCAGGGGCTGGATCACCTTGGTCTTGGACGAGGCCACCGCCAAGCCGGGGGCCGACACCACGATGTCGAAATCGGCCCAGACACTCCAGCCCAACACCGCCACCAAGCTCAGGGCAATGGCCCCGGCAATCGTCCGGGCCAAGGGGGCGGGCGGCGCGGCATGCACCTGCAGCAGCGCGGGGGAGAAGGCCTGCGCGTCACCACCCTCGAACACACGCCTTCCCCAAGCCCTCAGCTCGGCCGTGCGCGGCCGGATGCGCTGCAAAAGCGTCGTCATGGCGAGGCCTCCTGTGGCGCCCGAACGCCCCCCATCTGCAAGCGGTACAGGTCTGCAAACCGCCCCGCTTGGCGCAACAGGGCGGTGGGCGCCCCCTCCTCCACCAGAACGCCGTCTTCCAACACCAGGATGCGGTCCATGTCGAGCACCGACGACAGCCGGTGGGTGATGGCAAGCACGGTGCGTTCGCGCGCAATGCGCCGGATCTGTGCCCAAAAACGCATCTCGGTGTCGGCGTCGAGCATGCTGGTGGCCTCGTCCAGAATCAGCACGCGCGGCTGCAACAGCAGGGCACGCGCGATGGCGATGCGCTGGCGTTGCCCACCCGACAACAGGGTGCCCCGTTCGCCCAGCACCGTGTCATAGCCCTGCGGCAGCTTGCGGATGAAGTCGTCGGCTCCGGCCAGCTTGGCCGCCTGCACAATGTCCTCCAGGCGGGCATCGACCTGCCCCATGGCCACGTTGTCGCGCACGCTGCGCGAGAACAGTGTCACCTCTTGCGTGACCACCGTGACTTGGCGACGGATCTGCGCCGGGTGCATGCCGGCCAGGTCCGCGCCATCGAGCAAGATGCGGCCACTGCTTGGCAGGTACAGGCGCAACAAGAGCTTGGCCAGCGTGCTCTTGCCCGAGCCCGAAGAGCCCACAATGCCCACCAGCTCCCCGGGCTGCACCGTCAGGCTGATCTGGCGCAAGATGTCGCGGCCATCGGGGCGGTAGCGAAACGACACCGCGTCCAGGCACACCTGGCCTTGCAGCCGGTCCAGGGTTTGGCTGGCCTGCGCGGGCACCTCGGCCGGTGCGTCCAGGATGTCGCCCAGCCGCTGCATCGACACCCGCATCTGCTGAAACTCCTGCCACAGCGTTGACAGGCGCAGGATCGGCGCGCTCACCCGGGCCGCCAGCATGTTGAAGGCAATCAGCTGGCCCACGGTCAGGTCGCCCGCCAGCACCAGCCGCGCCCCGAGCCACAGCAACACCAGGCCCAGGGCCTTGTTCACCAGTTGCACCCCCTGCTGCGTGAGGTTGGCCAGATGCCCGGTCTTGAAGCTGGCACGCACGTAGGCCGCCAGGCGCTCCTCCCACTGGCGCTGGAACCGCGCTTGCGCGTTCATGGACTTGATGGTCTCGACCCCAGCAATGGCCTCGACCAGAAAGGCCTGGTTCTCGGCGGCGCGGGCAAAGCGGTCTTCCACATGGCGATGGAGCAGCGGCATCAGCACCACCGAAATGCCCAGAAACAGCGGCAGGCTGGCCACCACCACCCAGGTCAGGGCGGGGCTGTAATGGGCCATCACGGCCAGAAAGAAGACCGTGAACAGCAGGTCCACCCCGCTGCTCAGGCCCGTGCCGGTCAGGAAGGCGCGAATGCCCTCCATCTCCCGCACCCGGGCCAACACCTCGCCCACCCGGCGGCTGGCAAAAAAGGTCATGGGCAAGGCCATCAGGTGCGCAAAGATCCGGGCCCCCAGTTCGGCATCCACCCGGTGCGTGGTGTGGGTGAGCACATAGGTGCGCAGCGCCGTGAGCACCACCTCGAACAGGCTGCTGATGGCCAGGCCAAGCACGATCACGTCCAGCGTGCCCAGGCCCCGGTGCACCAGCACCTTGTCGATCACCACCTGGAAGGCAAACGGCGAGATCAGGGCAAAGACCTGCAAGGCCATGCTGGCCAGCACCGTCTCGCCCAGCAAGGCCTTGTGCCGCAGCAGGGCCCCCACAAACCAGGCAGGTCCAAAGCGCTCGCTGGGCCCTGCGTGCTCGTGCGGCGCCACCGCCATCCAATGCGGCGCCAGGCGCGTCAGCAGCTGGGCCAAGGGCAGGCACTGCATGCCCGATTCGCCCGGCACCTGCAGATAGGCCTGGTCCTGCGCCACCCGGCCCAGCAAGGCAAACGAGCCATCGCGCCACTCGATCAGGGCGGGAAACAACGCGCGGCGCAAGTGGGCAGCGGTGCTGGGTCGCAGGTGCACCCGCAGGCCCATGGCCTGCAGGCTGCGCACCACCGCCTGCCGGTCAAAGCCATCCTGCGCGCTGGCGAAGTCGCGCCAGAGGGCGTCGGGATCGACCGATTGGTCAAGGTACAGGCCGATGGCGCGCACGCAATCCAGGCCCGAGGTCTGGCGCGCCGGCCGCTCGCTGGTGTCGGCTGAAGAGGGCGTGGTCACAGCGCCCCCCGTGGCCGCAGCTTGACCCCGTAATTGCCCCCCAGGTGACCAAAGCCCAGCCGCGTCAGCATGCGGTGTGTGAGCGTCATCTCCTGCCCCGAGGTGATGCCCATGAAGACCTCGCTGGCCCCGCGCGTGCGGGCCCAGGCCACATAGGCCTTGACCAGACGCGGCGCCACCGAGGTGCCGCGGAATGGGCGGCGCACATACCACTGGATCAGCTGGGCTTGCAGCTCGTCGCTGAAGTAGTAGCGCTGCACGCAGGCCAGCAAGCCCCCGGCCAACTGACCATTCTGGGCCTCGGCCACCAGCAGCACATGGCTGCCCGCGTTGTGCTCGAACAGGTCGCGCAGGGTCTGCTCCACCCGGTGTGGCGCGACCGTGATATGCCCATAGGCCAGGTCCCGCTGGTTCTCCAGTGCCATCTCGATCAAGGCCTCCCGGTCCGAGATGCGTGCCCGTCGAATCTCCATCTCAGCTCCCTTCTGCTGCCGGGGCCAGCACCAGGCTGGCATTGCTCCCGCCAAATCCAAACGCGTTCACCATGGCCAGGCCGACACCGCTGGGGGCGGGTTGCGCGGGCGTGGGCAGGCACCAGTCGGCCCATGCGGCATCGGGGCTTTGCAAATGAACCGTGGGGGCCCACCATTGGGTGGCCAACATGGCCACCGTCATGGCGCAAGCCAGCGCCCCCGAGGCCCCCAGCGTGTGGCCCAGGACCGACTTGAGCGAGGCCACGGCACAAGTGGGCACCTGGCCACCGAACACCGCCTGCAGCGCCTGCAGCTCGGTGCGGTCGCCCAGGGGCGTGCCCGTCGCATGCGCGCAGACATAGCGCAGCTGCGCGGGGGCCGTGTTCGCGTCCTGCAAGGCCAGGCGCATGGCCTGCGCCTGGCCGGCGGCCAAGGGGGCTGTCAGGTCGTGCGCATCGCAGCTGTGCCCAAACCCCAGCAGGCGCGCCAGCGGGGTTCGCGCATGGGCGCGCGCCATCCGGCCCGACATCAGCACCAGGCAGGCGGCGCCTTCGGCCAGCGCCAGGCCCTTGCGCGCTGCATCAAAGGGTCGGCAGGCGGCAGGGGCCTGCGCAGGCGTGGTGCGGGCCAGCACGCGCATGCGGGCCCAGGCCCGGCACATGCCGGGCGTGAGCATGGCGTCGCTGCCCCCGGCCACCGCCAAGTCCAAGGCGCCCGCACGGATGGCGTGCAGGGCTTGGCCCAGGGCCATGGCCGACGATGCGCACGCGCTGGCCTGCGTCCAGGCCCCGCCTTGCAAGCCCAAGCGCATGGCCAAGAGGGATGCCGCGGCATTGGGCATGACCATGGGCACCAGCCAGGGCGGCGTGTGGGCCTTGCCCAGGTCCGTGCCCAGGCCTGCATAGGTGTGTTCCAACAGGTGTGCGCCGGCCAGGCCCACGCCCCAGAACACCGCCATGCGCGCAGGATCCACGGCCGGCAGCGGCTGCAGCTGTTGCGCGCAGGCCAGCGCCAGCCCCACCCCCCGGTCCAGCGCCTGGCCGTTGGGGCCGTGCTGGGGCACATCCTCTTGCACGCGGCCGACCGCGCTGGGGTAGCCCTGGAGGTCGTCAAACACCAGGCCAGAATCCCCGCGCTGCAAGGCACGCAGCACCCCCGGCCAGGTGCTGCCCAGGGCGCAGACCACCCCCATGTCCACCACCACCACGTCCTGCGCAAGGCGCTCAGTGCGGACCATGGTCGCTCGCGGATGGGCTGGGGGGCACGGCAGCACGGCCCTGCTTGACCGGCACCATGCACTGCGGGACCAAGGCGGCCAGCTCGCTCAGGCGCTGGGGCGGGGTCCCGCTGATCAGGCCGTCCTCGATGTGGTCCAGCACATGCGAGCCGAAGGTGTCGTCGGCGTGCAGCAGGATCTCGAGCCGGGTCAGGGAATCGGCCTGCATCTCCTCAAAGCTCGGGTCGGTGCGCAGAATTTCCGGATCAACCTTGAAACGCTGATGCACAAAGCGCTTGAGCTCGGCATGAATCGCGTCCACGTGCATGGGGCCTCCTTAGAACGAAAAGACGGGGTAGGCGGCGGCCGCCAACAAGTCTTGCAGCGCCTGCCTGCCCAACAAAGGCGGGCTGTACCAGACCAGGCCCGCGGGCATGTGGTGGCCGGTCCAGAGCTGGCCGGCCACGTCGGCAAACACGCGCAGGCGACCATCCTTGGCCAGCCAAAACGGCGAGCGGTTCTGCACCGCCACAGGAATGGCGGTCATGCGCAGCACCGGCACCCCGGCCACCTCTTCGTCCACAAAGCGGCCCTCGCCCAAGGGCAGGCTGCCGTTGCCGCTGGTGGTCACAAAGCGCATGCGACCGGCCTGCTCGGGCAATGGGCCGCTGGGGGCCTGCGTGATCGACCAGCAGACGCCCTCGTAACAGGTGCGGGGGCTGCTGCGCAATTGCGCCAGGCTGGTGAAGAAGGTGGCCACATCGTCCAGCAGGTACTGCCGGGTCAGGGCCTGGTGGCGCAGCCAGTGCATGCGGGCCGTGATGGAAAAGTGCCCCGGCACATCGGCCTGCCCGGGCACCAGCTCAAACGGCAAATCCGCCAGGCTTTTCTCGAGCAGCGTCACCGCCTGTGCGTGCAAGAGATCACCCGCCTGCCATGTCAGTTGCCAGCCCTCACCCACCTGGCGCAGGCTGGCGCTGGGGGCGCTGATGGCACGGAAGCGGGCCGTGGCGGCGGCGCCGTCCGCTGGCACCTCGTAGAGCACATGCATGCCTTGCGCACCGCCGCTGGCGCGGCTGGCATCGGCGGTCCAAGAGCCCGAGATGCTGCGGTACCAGCCCACGCGCAGCCTTTCGCTGTCGTCTGCCAGGCGCAGCCATTGCAAGGTCCGGGGCGTGGACCCCAGGGCATTGGCGTCCAGCAAGCCCTGGCGCCAAATGGCCAGGGCGCGCTCGGGCGGCACGGTCTGCAGGGCGCGGCGGGCCAGGGCCTCGTGGCTGGCCACCACCGGGATCGCCGCCAAGGCCCCAAGCAAGCGGGTTTGGGCCTGCGCCGCACGCTCGCCATCCACCGACTCGGTGCTGCGCAAGGCCGCCACCACCTGCTCGGCGCTTCGACCGGGCAAACCACGGGCGTCAAGGGCAAACACCTCGGCGGCTTCGGTACGCAGTCGCTGCTGTGCCTGCGCAAGCATCGCGGCCAGCACGCCACCTGTCCACTGGGCCTGCGCACGCGCTGCTTCGCTCATGTCAGACCGAGGATCCGCGTAATCGGCACGGGTGCTCGACAAGCCCGAACCCGCCAGCAGCGCTGGCACCTGGACCGTGTCCAGATCAGGGTGAGGCGCCCCCACCAGAGCAGGCAGGTCCAGCAGGGTCGTGATGGGCGACAGAACCGCGGGGCTTCGGGCTGGGCCCGTCATCCGCAACGGCAGGCCCAGCGTGTTCCGAACCGATTGGCCGGTCGACTCGTCCAGTGCATCCAGACCCACCTCGGCCAACAACGGGGCAGGTGGGCCATCCTGCAGCCAGGAAGGATCGACAAGCAAGGCAAACCGTCCGTTCGGGCCGGTGCTGGTGCTTGGCTCGGCGTCCTCGCACACCCCGCTGCGGTTGCGGTCAAGGCACACCTTGGCGCCCACCAAGGGGCCGTCAAGCACGACGCCCTCCAGCACGGTGCGCGGCGCGGACGAGCCGCCCCCGCCACACGTCCTCAGCAGGAGCAGGCACAGCAGCCCAACGACGAGACGCATCGTCTTGCCCGATGTCATGGCCACCCCCTTCAGGCCGGGGTCAACAGGGGCTTGTCCTGCTGCAGCGCGTCGACCGCCAGCTCGGCATATTGGCTCTCCGACCAGGGCTGGGCCTCGGAGGCTTCTGCTTCGGTGGTGGCCGTGCGTCCGGCTTGGGCCAAATCGGCCACAAATCGCTGCAGCATGGCGCGGATCTGCTCGTCGCTGGCGCCCTGTTGCTGCGCGTCCCGCAGCCGCTGCTCCAGCAAGCCCTGGATATCGAGGTTGAAGGTCTTTTTCTGGGTCATGCCCTGGGGATCGGCGGCGTCGATGTAGCGGAAGGCCACATCGGCCACCTCGCCGGTGCTGCCGTCGTCACGGGTGAAGGTGGACTTGCCCAGGATGTAGACATCGCCGTCCTGGTCCATCACCTGGTCAGACCGCAGGTCGACGCTGCGGATGCGCCAGGCCTCGAGGGACTGGAACTCGCCGGGATCGCAGACCCCGTCCTGGTTGATGTCCTGCCAGACCCCAAAGCGGTGCCAGAGCGCGTCCTGGGCGCTGAGGTGGCCGTCTTGATTGCTGTCAAAGCCTGCCAGCCCCTCCAGATCGGTTCGGGCGCCCAGCAGGTAGGACAGGAACGACACCTCGTCCAGGGCCTCGATGCGGCCATCGCCGTCCTTGTCAAACACGATCAGCCCATCATCGGCAGCCGTCCACGAAAGCAGGTCCCGAACGCCATCGCCATTGATGTCAAAGAGCACCCGGGACTCGTCCAGATGGGTGTAGTGGATGCCGTCCCCGTTCAGGTCAATCGCCACGGGCTTGCCGCCCCGGCTGGCCACCGAGCCCACATGTTGCGTCACAAC
>JBEBDJ010000008.1:0-37188 GCA_041157045.1 Pseudomonadota bacterium | reverse complement strand
GCCCTTGGCGAGGGGGTGACGCACCTGCAGGTGGGCCAGCGCGTGGCCTGCCTCTCGGGCACGGGCGGCTTTGCCACCCAGACCCTGGCCCCTGCGGCCTTGTGCCTGCCCCTGCCAGCGCAGTTCCCGGCGGTGGACGCGGCGGCCTTCATCATGACCTATGCCACCTCGCACCATGCGCTGATCGACCGCGGCCAGCTCAAGGCCGGCGAGACCGTGCTCGTGCTGGGCGCGGCCGGGGGCGTGGGCACGGCCGCGATCCAGATCGCCCGCCATGTGGGCGCGCGCGTGATCGCGGCGGCCTCGACCGAGGAAAAATGTGCGCTATGCCGCGAACAGGGCGCGCACGACACCATCGTCTACACCGATGGCGCAGCCCTGCGCGAGGGCATCAAGCAACTGACCGGCGGGCGCGGCGTGGACGTGGTCTACGACCCGGTCGGCGGTGATCTGGCCGAGCCGGCGTTTCGCAGCATCGCCTGGCGCGGGCGCTACCTGGTGATCGGCTTTGCCGGCGGCCAGATCCCGAACCTGCCGCTGAACCTGCCACTGCTCAAGGGCGCGTCGCTGGTCGGCGTGTTCTGGGGCGACTTTGCCAAGCGCGAACCCAAGGCCAACGCCGCCATGATGGGCGAGCTCGCCCAGTGGTACGCCCAAGGGCACATCAAGCCCGTGATCGACCGCACCATGCCCATGGCGCAGCTGCGCGAGGCCTATGCCCGCATGGGCTCGCGCCAGGTCATGGGCAAGCTGGTCATGGTCAACTGACGGCGCCCAGGCGCTCGCGCCAACCCAGGCCGTCTTCGGTGCGGCCGGCGGGCCGGTACTCGCAGCCGATCCAGCCGGTGTAGCCCACCGCGTCCAGGTGACGAAACAGGAAGGGCCAATTGAGTTCGCCGGTGCCGGGCTCATTGCGGCCCGGGTTGTCGGCCACCTGCACATGGCCGATGCGCGGCAACAGCCTGGCGATGGTGGCGCTCAGCTCGCCCTCCATGCGCTGCATGTGGTACAGGTCGTATTGCAGCGCCAGATTGGGCCGCCCCACCTCGTCCATCAGCGCCAGCGCCTGCGCGCTGTGCGTCAGGTGAAAGCCCGGGATGTCGATATCGTTGATCGGCTCGATCAGCAGGCGCAGGTCGTGCAGGGCCAGCGCATCGGCCGCGTGGCGCAAATTGCTCACCAGGGTCTGGTGCACCAGGGCCGGGTCCTCGTCGGCCGGTGTTTTGCCCACCAGGCAATTGAGTTGGCGCACGCCCAGGGCCTTGGCCACGCCAATGGCCTGGGCCACCCCAGCCCGGAACTCGGCCACCCGCAGGGGATGGCAGGCCAGGCCGCGCTCGCCCGCGTCCCAGTCACCGGCGGGCAGGTTGTGCAGCACCAATTGCAGGCGATGGGCCTGGAGCTGATCCGCGATGTCGGCCGTCTCAAAGGCATACGGAAAAAGAAACTCCACCGCCTCAAAGCCGGCGGCTCGGGCCGCGCCAAAGCGCGCCAGAAAGGGCTGCTCGGTAAAGAGCATGGACAGGTTGGCGGCAAATCGTGGCATGGTCGGGCCCTTTCAGTCCAGCAGGGCCGCCAGCGCGGTCGGGGCATCTTCCAGCCGCTCGGCCAGGGGTTCGAATTCGGTGATCTGGTCGATCTCGGTGCCCATGGCCACATTCGTCACGCGCTCCAGAATCACCTCGATCACCACCGGCACCTGGTATTCCTGCATCCAGGCCCGGGCCTTTGCAATGGCCGGCGCGAGCTCCTCGGGCCGCTGCACGCGCAGGGCCTTGCAGCCCAGGCCTTCGACCACCTTCACATGGTCCACGCCATAGCCCTTGGCCGCCGGGTCATCACCTGAGGCATTGATGTTGTCAAAGCCCAGTTGCACGCAGTAGTCCATCGAGAAGCCGCGCTGCGCCTGGCGGATCAGGCCCAGGTAGCTGTTGTTCACCAGGATCTGCAGGTAGGGCAGGCGAAACTGTGCCCCCACGGCCAGTTCCTCGATCATGAATTGGAAATCGTAGTCGCCCGACAGCCCGACGATCTCGCGGGTGGGATCGGCGGCTCGCACGCCCAGGGCAGCCGGCACGGTCCAGCCCAGCGGCCCGGCCTGGCCGCAGTTGATCCAGTGGCGGGGGTGGTACACATGCAGAAACTGCGCGCCAGCGATCTGGCTCAGGCCAATCGTCGAGACATAGGTGGTGTCGCGGCCAAAGGCCTCGTTCATGGCCTGGTAGACCCGCTGCGGCTTGAGCGGCACCTGGTCAAAGTCGGTCTTGCGCAAAAAGGCCGGCGAGCGCTTGCGTGCCAGGCACTCGGCAGCCCAGGCGCTGTGATCGACCAGGGCCTGCCGGGCCTGACGTTCGCGTGCCACCGCCAGCAGCATGGTGAGCGCCGCTTTGGCGTCCGACACGATGCCGTAATCGGGGGCAAACACCCGGCCGATTTGCGTTGGCTCGATGTCGATGTGCACAAAGGTGCGACCCCGGGTGTAGACCTCGGTCGAGCCGGTGTGGCGATTGGCCCAGCGGTTGCCGATGCCCAACACAAAATCGCTGGCCAGCAGGTTGGCATTGCCATAGCGGTGGTGGGTCTGCAGGCCGCACATGCCGGCCATCAACGGGTGATCGTCGGCGATGCTGCCCCAGCCCATCAGGGTGGGGATCACCGGCACTTGCAGCAACTCGGCCAGTGCCACCAGTTCCTGGCTGGCATCGGCGTTGATGATGCCGCCGCCAGCCACGATCAAGGGCCGCTGGCTGCGTTGCAACATGTCCAGCGCCTTCTCGATCTGGGCGCGCGTGGCCTGGGGCTTGTAGACGGGCAGCGGCGCATAGGTCTCGATGTCAAAGTCGATCTCGGCCTGCATCACATCGAAGGGCAGATCGATCAGCACCGGCCCGGGGCGGCCCGAACGCATCAGGTGAAAGGCCTGGGCAAAGACACCCGGCACCTGCGCCGGCTCCAGCACGGTGGTGGCCCACTTGGTGACTGGGCGCGCGATGGCGGCGATGTCCACCGCCTGAAAGTCCTCTTTGTGCAGGCGGGCCCGCGGCGCCTGGCCGGTGATGCACAAAATGGGGATCGAGTCGGCCTGGGCCGAGTACAGGCCGGTGATCATGTCGGTGCCGGCCGGGCCCGAGGTGCCGACGCAGACCCCGATCAGGCCAGGACGGGCGCGGGTGTAGCCCTCGGCCATGTGCGAAGCGCCTTCGACATGCCGGGCAAGAATGTGCCCGATGGTGCCGCGCTCGCGCAGCTGCGCATACAGCGGGTTGATGGCCGCGCCTGGCACGCCAAACACCTGGCTCACCCCTTCCTTTTCAAGAATCAACACCGCCGCCATGGCGGCCTTCATTTTGGCCATGATCCGATCTCCTTGGATTGAACAATGCCGCCATGGTGCGCCGGCGTCAGCGCCAAGGGAAGGCCCGGCTTGCGCATGATGCTTATTCCGTGGTGGAATAGCAGGATGGAACGCATTGCCGATTTGCGCCTCTTTGTGCGCGTGGTGGATCTGGGCTCATTCAGCAAGGCCGCGCAGGAGGCGGGCATTGGCCAGCCGGCCGTGACCAAGCAGATGGGGCGGCTCGAGCAACACCTGGGTGCACGCCTTTTGCACCGAACCACCCATGGGGTCAGCCCCACCGAAATCGGGCTGCTCTTCTACGACAAGTGCAAGCTGATCTGCCACCATGCCGACGAGGCCCGCTCGGCCGGCACGCTGCTGCAAACCCAGGCGCAGGGGGTGCTGCGCATCAACACCTCGGTGGCGTTTGGGCGGCGGGTGATGGCGCCGCTGGTGATGCAGTTCATGCGCATGAACCCCAGCCTGCAGGTTGAGTTGCACTGCGACGACCGCTATGTGAACCTGATCGAACAAGGGGTGGACGTGGCCATCCGCATGGGCAAGCTGGCCGATTCATCCCTGGGCGCGGCCTACCTGGGCCTCAACCCCTGGGTGCTGGTGGCCAGTGCAGACTACCTCAATGCCCACGGCCGCCCGCGCACACCGGCCGATCTGGCCGCGCACGAAGCGCTTATCTACAGCACGGTGCAAGGCGACGAGCGCTGGCAGTTCACCGGCCCGGACGGGCGGGCGCACAGCGTGGCGGTGCACGGCCGCTTGCGCTCGAACAACCTGTCGATGCTTTTATCGGCCGCGCGCAGCGGCATGGGCATTGCGGCCCTGCCCCGCTATGTGGCCGAGCCCTCACTCAAGGACAAAGCGGTGCTGCCACTCCTGGCGGATTGGGCCTTGCCCACGCAAGAGGTGCATGCGGTCTACCCGTCGCCGCGCATGGTGCCGGCCAAGGTCAAGTTGTTGGTGTCCTGGCTGCAAGGCCAGTTTGGCCCCCTCTGGTGGGAAGCTGGCAGCACGCGGACCGCCGGATGAGCGCGAATCTGTCAGACTTGGTATAAAAGTTCCCGTCAACACGCATTTACATGCATAAAAACCCTCGCTAGGATTTGCCCTAGATCAAGAAACAACTTGTTTCTATGTAAGAAATCGGTAAGTTGAGCCGCGAGACTCGCACCCACTCACTCGAAGGAGTCGCTGGTGCTGCAGTTTCTGAACATTTTTCAACTCGTCGTTTACATCGGCCTGCTGGCCATGCTCGGGCAAGGCCTTTTGTTCCTGCTGGCTGGCGAGCGGCGCGAGCAGAACCTTTTTTATCAGCTCTTTCAGATCGTCAACAAGCCCTGGATGACCCTGGCGCGCTGGCTCTCCCCCGCCCGTGTGGCCCCGGCCCATCGGGGCTATGTGGGCTTTTTCGTGTTGTCGGTGCTGTACCTGGCGGTCACCCTGGCCAAGATCGAACACTGCGTCAGTGTTCAGATGGTGGGGTGCCGATGAACGCGCACTGGCCGATCACCCTGACGCACTGCTTGGCCGTGGCCTGGCAGACGCTGGGACAGCACGAGCGCGCGCTGGCGGTGTGGGACCGCCTGATCGCGGACCATGGTCACCGCATGAACTGGACCCGCAGCCGCGCGCACTTGCGGGCCCAGCAAGGCCGTGTGGCCGAAGCGCTGAAGGACTACCAATGGCTGTGCGCGCAAAGCACGGCATCGGCGGGCGACTGGTTCAACCAAGGCTTTTTGCACGACCAGCTCAAGGCGCACCGCCAGGCCGTAGAGGCCTTCGAAGAAGCCCTGGCACGCGACCCCCAGCTCGACCGTGCCTGGTATGGCATGGGCGTGTGCCTGCTGCAACTGGGCCAGCTCGAGCGGGCCCAGCAGGCGCTGCAGCGCAACACCGAATTGCAACCCATGAGTCCGCACGGCTGGGTCCAGCTGGCACGGCTTCATGGACAACGCCAGGAGCCCGAGAAGGTGCGCCACATCATTGCGCATCTTCGCGGGTTCGAGCCCAAGGTCGCGGCACAGCTCATGCGCGAACACGGGCTCACGCCGGACGCTGGCCGGGCCTAGACGCGGCTGGGTTGCACGGGGCTCGCCCCGCAGCCGCACCTGCCTCGCAAGAGGTAAACGACAGGAGACTTTTCTCATGCAGTTGACCGAGTCCCATCGCCATTACTGGCGAAAAAACCTCAACATCACCGCGGTGCTATTGGCCGTGTGGTTTGTGGTGACCTTTGTGGTGACCTACTTTGCGCGTGATTTGAACTTCACCTTTTTTGGCTGGCCTTTCAGCTTCTGGGTGGCGTCACAAGGCTCGCTGGTGGTCTACGTCCTGATCATCTGGTACTACGCGCATTACATGAACCGCCTGGACCAGGAACACAACGTTGCAGAAATCGAGGAGGACTGACATGGCAGGACTCGCACCTGAATCGTCTGGCGGCATTTTCAATGCCGGCAGCAATGCGGCGTTCAAGAAGCAACTCAACAAGGTGTACGCCTGGTACACCGGGGGCTTCCTGATGTTTGTGGTGGTGTTGGCCATTCTTGAGCAGATGGGCCTGCCACGCAACTGGATCGGCTACATCTTCCTGGCGGCCACTGTCTTGCTCTACGCGGGCATTGGCGTGATGAGCCGCACCAACGATGCGGCCGAGTACTACGTGGCCGGCCGGCGCGTTCCCGCCGTCTACAACGGCATGGCCACGGGCGCGGACTGGATGAGCGCGGCGTCCTTTATCGGCATGGCCGGCACGCTGTATCTGACCGGTTATGGCGGCCTGGCCTTCATCATGGGATGGACCGGCGGCTACTGCCTGGTGGCCCTGTTCCTGGCGCCCTATCTGCGCAAGTTTGGCCAATTCACCATTCCCGACTTCCTGGGCGCGCGCTACGACGGCAACCTGCCCCGCCTGTTGGGCATTCTGGCGGCCATTCTGTGCTCCTTCACCTATGTGGTGGCACAGATTTACGGTGTCGGCCTGATCACGACCCGCCTGACGGGTGTGGCCTTTGAGCTGGGGATCTTCCTGGGTCTGGGCGGCATCCTGGTCTGCTCCTTCCTGGGCGGCATGCGGGCGGTGACCTGGACGCAGGTGGCGCAGTACATCATCCTGATCATTGCCTACCTGATCCCGGTGGTGTGGCTGTCGGTCAAGCAGACCGGTGTGCCGGTGCCGCAAGCCATCTACGGCTACCAGCTGCAGAAGGTCACCGAAAAGGAGAAGGCCCTGATCGACGATCCGAAGGAAAAGGAAGTCATCGCCATCTTCCAGCAGCGCGCCAACGAGCTGGGTGAAAAGCTCAAAGACGTCAAGACCGCCCTGGCGGCTGACAAGGCCGCCGCCAGCAAGAAAATCGAGGACCTGAAGGCCGCCAATGCACCGGCGGGCGAGATTGCCGCCGCTGAAAAAGCCCTGGCAGCCCTGCCCAAGGACGAAGCGGCGGCCAAAGACGCCTGGACCAAGGCCAAGGCCGCCAACGAAGCGCGTGCACGACCCCTGGGCGGCATGCCACGGCACGCCACCCAGTTCAGCGGCGACCCCAATGGCGACCAGAAGGCCAAGGACGCCTACGACACCTCGCGGCGCAACTTCATGGCCCTGGTGTTCTGCCTGATGGTGGGCACGGCGGCCCTGCCCCACATCCTGATGCGCTACTACACCACGCCGTCGGTGAAGCAGGCGCGCAGCTCGGTGACCTGGTCGCTGTTCTTCATCTTCCTGCTCTACTTCACAGCCCCGGCGCTGGCGGTGCTGGTCAAGTACGAGGTCTTCACCGTCCTGGTGGGCACGCCGTTTGACAAACTGCCGGCCTGGGTCAGCCAATGGGCCGCGGTCGATCCGTCCCTGCTCTCGGTGAGCGATGTGAACAAGGACGGCTTGCTGCAGCTGGGTGAAATGCGCATCGGTGGCGACATCGTGGTGCTGGCGACCCCGGAAATCGGCGGACTGCCCTATGTGATCTCGGGCATGGTGGCGGCGGGTGGTCTGGCGGCAGCGCTGTCCACCGCCGACGGCCTGTTGCTGACGATCGCCAACGCGCTCTCGCACGACCTCTACTACAAGATGATCGACCCGAATGCCTCGACCTCGCGTCGCGTGCTGATCTCGAAGATCCTCTTGCTGGTGGTTGCGCTGGCCGCGGCCTATGTGGCGGCGCAGAAACCGGCGGACATCCTGTTCCTGGTCTCGGCCGCGTTCTCGTTTGCCGCCGCGGCCTTCTTCCCGGCCCTGGTGCTCGGGATCTTCTGGAAGCGCGCGACCAAATGGGGCGCTGTGGTCGGCATGATCGGTGGCCTGGGCGTGACCTTCTACTACATGGTCACCACCCAGCCCTGGCTGCGTGGCGTGTTCGGCGTGACCTCGCCCATCGAGCTGTGGTGGGGCATCCAACCGATCTCGGCCGGCGTGTTTGGTGTGCCGCTGGGCTTTGCGCTGATCATCATCGTCAGCCTGCTGACCCCCGCGCCCCGGCGCGAGATCCAGGAGCTGGTCGAGCATGTGCGCTATCCCAGCCTGAATGGGGACATCGACACCCGCGCCACCTGATGGTGCCAAGGGGCCGTGCCGGCAGGCATGTGCCCCTTGCACAAGCAAGGCAACAAAGAAAAAGGCCCGGTGAAAACCGGGCCTTTTTGCATGAATGGGTGGGGTGGCTAATGGGACTCGAACCCACGACAACCAGAATCACAATCTGGGACTCTACCAACTGAGCTATAGCCACCGCTCAAGCTCACGATTATAGCGCGAAACCTCAGGGATTTGCGGGCTTGTCCAGGCTCGTTTTGCTGACAAGCACCTTGGCCCCCAGGCGCTCACGCAGGGCCTGCAAATAGGCCTGGGTTTGGGCTCGGGTCCACAGCTGCAGGTACTGGGCCTGCGCTTGCTGAGTTTGCGCTGGGCTGGCGGCCTCACGCGGCTGCACCGACTGCACGCGCATCAGCACATAGCCTTGCGCCCCCAGGTCCACCCCCACCAGCGACGGCAGCTTGGCCGGATCGGCGCGCATGGCCGCGTCCAAGGCCGCTTGCGGCAGGCCTTGCGGTTCGTTGCGCGAGACCACGCCCTGGCCGCTCAGCTTGACCTCGGTGGGCCGCTCACGGAAGGCCGCCAGTTGTTGCTCGCCCTCGGCACGGGCCATGTCGGCAGCACGGGTCTGCACCAGATCACGGCGCACCTCCTGGCGCACCTCATCGAGCGGACGCACCACCGAGGGGTAATGCGCCAGCACGCGCGCCGACACCAGCACGTTCGGGCCAATCTCGATGGCCTCGCTGTTGCGTTTCTTGCCCAGAGAGTCGGCCGAGAACAGGGCTTGCAGGACCCGGGGGTGCGACAGGGCCTTGACCGAGTCCAGGCCCTGACGGCTCACGCCGGTGGCTTTTTCCACCGTCAGCTTGAGCTTGTCGGCCACGCCTTGGTAGCTGTCGGCCTGCTCGTAGACGCTGTTGGTGAAGGTCTCGGCGGCCTCGGCGAACTGGCGCTGGGCCTGCTGGCGGCGCAGATCGGCCTCGAGCTGCGGGCGCATGGCCTCAAAGCTCGGGGCCTTGGGCGCGCGCACATCGGTGACTTCGACGATGTGGTAGCCAAACTCGGTCTCGACCAGGTCGCCGATCTGGTTGGGCTTGAGGGCAAACACCGCGTCCTCGAAAGGCTTGACCATCGCACCACGGGCAAAGAAATCAAGGTCGCCACCGCGCGCGGCCGAGCCGCTGTCCTGCGAGTGCTGTTTGGCCAACTCGGGGAAGCGCTTGGGCTGCTTGCGCAGCTCGTCCAGCACCTTTTGTGCGGCGGCCTTGGCCTTCTCGCGCTCGGCCGCCGGGGCGTCCTTCGGGGCATTGAAGAGAATGTGGCGGGCGCGGCGCTGCTCTTGCCCAGCCAGGCGCTGCAGGTTCTGCTCGTAGTAAGCGCGCAGATCGGCCTCGGGCAGGCGGATCTGGCGCTCGACCGCGGCCAGGTCCAGCACCAGGTATTGCACGTCCACCTTCTCGGGCGAGCGGAAGCGCTCGCTCTTGTCCTGGTGGTGCTTGACGAGGTCCTCGTCGCTCACCTTGACCTTGGCCTCGTAGGAGACCGGCGCAAAGGTCTGCCACTGCACCTGGCGGCGCTGCAACAGGGCATCGAGCGCCAACTCGGTCTGGCGCTGGCCGCTCACCGCGCTGTCCTGCACGCTGCCCAGCACCTGGCGCAAGCTCAGGTCCTGTCGGATGCTGGCCTCAAAGCCTTCGGGGGTCATGCCTTGCGCGGCCGCCAGTTGGCGGTAGCTCTCCACATCCAGGCTGCCGTCGGGCTTGCGCAGGGCCGCAATTTGCGGGATGGACTGCAGTTCGCGGGCCAGGCGCTGGTCCGAAACACTGATCAGGCCTTTGCGCGCCGCTTCGGCCAGCACGCGCTCGTTGAGCAGTTGCTCCAGCGTGGCCATGCGGGCTTCGGGGGTGTCGAGCAGCTTGCTGTCCATATTGGGCATCTGCGCACGCAGACGCTCGGCCTCGCGCCGATGGGCGGCGTCCCAGTCGGTCTGGGTGATGCGCTGGCCATCGAGCTCGGCCACCGGCTTGCCCGATTCCTGGAAACGGGTGTAGCCCTCCACGCCAAACAGCACAAACGACGGGATGATCAGCAGGAACAGCAGGCCCATCATCAGCTTGGAATGGTTGCGCACAAAATCAAACATGACAGGTCTCGACAAAGGACACAAAAAAGGCGAACCGCAGTTCGCCGCAGGTGGGTGGTGGGTGCTGACGGTCTCGAACCGCCGACCTACGCCTTGTAAGGGCGCCGCTCTACCAACTGAGCTAAGCACCCCACCGTATCAATCCCTCAGTTCAGGGCGTCCTTGAGCGCTTTGCCCGGACGGAACTTGGGGATCTTGGCGGATTTGATTTTAATCGCAGCGCCGGTGCGCGGGTTGCGACCGGTGCGGGAAGCGCGCTTGGTGACGGCGAAAGTGCCAAAGCCCACCAGCGAGACGGTGCCGCCCTTTTTGAGCGTGGTGCGCACGGCGCCCATGGTGGCCTCGAGGGCGCGGCCGGCAGCGGCTTTGGACAGGTCGGCTTGTTTGGCGATGTGTTCGATCAGTTCGGTCTTGTTCATATGACGCCTTGTTGGAGCGACGTGCCACTCCCGGTGCACGTCGGGTTCAGGGAGCTGGGCCGTGTCACACCACCACACGGGGGGTGCAAGGCCGGAGAGGGATTCTAGCCGCAGCCCGGCCCTGCACCAGCGGGTTTTTACGGTCTTTTCAAAGGTTCAGGACAAGGCTTGCACCGCCACTTGCTGTGCAATCGCGCGGCCCAGGTCCTCGGTCGAGGCATGGCCCCCCAAATCGGGCGTGCGCGGCGCGCCACTGCCCGGGGCCAGCACGGTTTCGATGGCGCGCAAGATCGTGTCGTGCGCGCGCTTGTGGCCCAGGAACTCGAGCATCATCGCGCCGCTCCAGATCTGGCCAATCGGGTTGGCGATGCCACGCCCGGCAATGTCGGGGGCCGAGCCGTGCACCGGCTCGAACAGCGAAGGCGTGGTGCGCAGCGGGTTCAGGTTGGCGCTGGGCGCGATGCCGATGGTGCCGGTGCAGGCCGGGCCCAGGTCGCTCAGGATGTCGCCAAAGAGGTTGCTGGCCACCACCACGTCAAAGTGATCGGGCCGCTGCACAAAATGCGCCGTCAGGATGTCGATGTGGAATTTGTCCACCAGCACATCGGGGTAGGCACGGGCCATCTCGGCCACGCGCTCGTCCCAGTAGGGCATGGTGATGGCGATGCCATTGGACTTGGTGGCGCTGGTCAGGTGCTTCTTGGGCCGCGACTGGGCCAGGTCAAAGGCAAAGCGCAGCACACGGTCCACGCCCACCCGGCTCATCACCGTCTCCTGCATCACGATCTCGCGCTCGGTGCCGCCAAACATGCGCCCGCCCACGGCCGAGTACTCGCCCTCGGTGTTCTCGCGCACGATGTACATGTCGATCTCGCCGGGCTGGCGCGGGCTGCCGTCACGGCGCACCACCGGACACACAATGCCGGGCATCAGGCGCGCAGGACGCAGGTTGATGTATTGGTCAAACTCGCGCCGGAACAACAGCAAGGAGCCCCACAGCGACACATGGTCGGCGATCTTGTCGGGCCAACCGACGGCGCCAAAAAAGATGGCGTCATGGCCGCCGATCTGATCGCGCCAGTTGTCGGGCAGCATCTTGCCGTGCTTCTCGTAGTAGTCCCAGCTCGAAAAATCAAAGTGGTCAAAGCGCAGGTCGATCCCAAAGCGACGCGCCGCGGCATCGAGCACGCGGATGCCCTCGGGCATGACTTCTTTGCCAATGCCGTCTCCGGCAATCACGGCGATGCGGTGGGTGCTCATTTGGGGGTCTCCTTGGGCGACGGGTTGGGGGCGCGCACGACCAGGCTCACGCCAATGGCGGTCAGGGCGGTGCCCATCAGGGTGGTGGTGGTGATGGCCTCATCAAACAGCAGCCATGCGATCAGCGCGGTGGTGGGCGGCACCAGGTACATCAAACTGGTGACCGAGGCGGCCGCCCCGCGCTGGATCAGCAGGTACAAGAGCGACGAGCCCCCCAGGGTCAGGCCCAGCACCGACCAGGCCATGGCACCGGCCAACTGGCCGTTCCACTGCATGGCCTCGGTCTCGAGCAAGGCCAGCGGCAGGGTCACCAGCGCCGCGGCCAGCAATTGCACGGTGTTGGCGGTGCGCACGTCGCAGGGGCGGACATGGCGCTTCTGGTACAGCGTGCCGGTGGTGATGGCCAGCAGCGCGCCCACGGCAAAGGCCATGTTGAGCGGCGTGACATGGTCCAGCGGCGTGCCCAGCGTGAGCTTGCGCCAGACCACCAGCAGCAGTCCGGCAAAACCCAGCAGCAGGCCCAGCCACTGGCGGCGCGAGACCGC
This sequence comes from Pseudomonadota bacterium, assembly GCA_041157045.1. Lineage (GTDB taxonomy): Bacteria > Pseudomonadota > Gammaproteobacteria > Burkholderiales > Burkholderiaceae_C > Limnohabitans_A. The sequence goes on along the minus strand of JBEBDJ010000008.1, from coordinate 24,935 downwards.
GGTGCTGCCCGGGGTGCGCGCCACCGAGGACAACCACAGCGCGGTGAGCACCGGCTGGATGCCCACGATCAGGGCCGACAAGCCCGAGCCCATGCCGGCCTTGACGGCGGCCCAGACACCGCCCAGGTAGCCGGCGTGCATGAGGATGCCGGTCACCGCCAGGTGCAGCCACTGCGTGCGGTCGCGCGGCCAGGCCACGCGGGCCAGCCAGATCCAGGGCAAAAAACACAGGATCGAGAAGATGTAGCGCCAAAGCAGAAAGGTCATGGGCGGCGCGTGGGGCATGCCGTAGCGCGCCACGATGAAGCCCGTGCTCCAGATGAGCACAAACACCGCAGGCATGGCGCGCACCCAGGCGCTGTCGGAGCCGGCCGCGCTCATTTCATCCGGGCGCGAATCTCGGGCAGGGCGCGGCGCATGTAGTAAACCATCGACCAGATGGTCAGCACCGCCGCCGCCCAGATGAGCACCGTGCCCCAGCGCCGGGTGTCGATCAGGCCAAAGAGCAGGCCGTCAAAGAGCAGGAAGGGAATGGCCACCATCTGCACCGTGGTCTTGACCTTGCCCACCATGTGCACCGCCACGCTCTTGCTGGCGCCAATCTGCGCCATCCATTCGCGCAGCGAGGAAATGGCGATTTCTCGGCCGATGATGATCAAGGCCACCAGCACATCCACCCGCGCCAGGTCCACCAGCACCAGCAAAGAAGCGCACACCAGGAATTTGTCGGCCACAGGGTCCAGAAAGGCCCCAAACGAGGAGGTCTGGTTGAGCTTGCGGGCCAGGTAGCCGTCGAGCCAATCGGTCACCGCAAACAGCACAAAGAGCACGGTGGCCGCCACATTCATCTCGGTCTGGCTCAGACCCGGCCAGGCAAAGACCCCCACGATCAGGGGAATCGCGACAATGCGCGTCCAGGTCATGAGGGTGGGAATGGTGAAAAACATGGGTCGATTGTGCCTGAGTTTGCAGGCACCACCCGCACCGCCATGACAGGGCGAATGCGGCGCCCTGGGCCTAGCGCAGCGCGTCGTAAATGGCCTGGGCCAGATCGCGCGAGATGCCCTCGACGCCGGCCAGGTCCTCGACACTGGCGGCCTGGACGCCGCGCACACCGCCAAAACGCTGCAGCAGGCGCGCGCGCTTGCGGGGCCCCACCCCGGGGATGTCCTGCAACTGGCCACCCGAGACGCGCACCTTGTCGCGCTTGGCGCGCATGCCGGTGATGGCAAAGCGGTGCGCCTCGTCGCGGATTTGCGCCACCAGCATCAGGGCCGCCGAGTCCTTGCCCAGCCACACCTTCTCGCGGCCATCGGCAAAGACCAGCTCCTCGAGCCCCACCCGGCGCCCCTCGCCTTTTTCCACGCCAACCAGGCGCCCCAGGTCCAGGCCCAGGCCCTCAAAGACCTCGCGTGCCACGCCCACCTGGCCCTTGCCGCCGTCGATCAGCACCACATCGGGCAAGCGCGCACCGGGCTCGCCCAGGCGCAGGGCCTCGGCCAGCTTGCCGTAGCGGCGCTGCAGCACCTGGCGCATGGCGGCGTAATCGTCGCCCCCCTCAATGCCCTCGATGTTGTAGCGGCGGTAGTCCGAGGGCTGCATCTTGTGCTCGCGAAACACCACGCACGAGGCCTGCGTCGCCTCGCCCGCGGTGTGCGAGATGTCAAAGCACTCGATATGCAACTGGGCCAGGTCCTCGATGGCCAGGTCCAAGGCCTCCACCAAGGCCCGGGTGCGCGATTGCTGAGAGCCCTCCTCGGCCAGCAGGCGCGCCAGTTGCAGGTCGGCGTTCTGGCCGGCCATGTCCAGCCACACGCGGCGCTGGCCACGCGGCTGGTGCACCACCTGCAGGCGCACACCGGCTTGCGAGGACAAGGCCTCGATCAGGGCTTTGTCGACTGGCTCGCCCAGGATCAGCACCGGCGGAACCGGCACGCCCAGGTAATGCTGGGCCAAAAAGGCCTCCAGCACCTGCACCGTCACCGGGGTGGCGGGCTGGTCGTCGTCGGGCAGTTGCAGGTCTTGCGCGTCCTGCACATGCGAAGGAAAGTAAGGGCGGTCACCCAGGTGCCGGCCGCCGCGCACCATGGCCAGGTTCACACAGGCGCGGCCACCGCCCACCCGCACCACCAGGATGTCGGCATCGGTGTCGCTCACGGTGTCGACCGCCTGCTGGTGCAAGACCCGCGAGAGGGCTGCGAGCTGGTTGCGCACCTCGGCGGCCAGCTCAAATTCCAGGCGCTCGGCGTGGGCCATCATGCGCGCTTGCAGCGCATCCATCAGGTCGCTGGTCTCGCCGCGCAGAAATTGCTCGGCATGGGCCACATCTTGCGCATAGTCCTGCGGCGAGACCAGGTTCACGCATGGCCCCGAGCAGCGCTTGATCTGGTGCAGCAGGCAGGGGCGGCTGCGGTTGGCAAACACGGTGTCCTCGCAGGTGCGCAGGCGAAACACCTTCTGGATCAGCTCGATCGATTCCTTGACCGCCCAGGCGCTGGGAAAAGGCCCAAAAAACCGGTGCCGCTTGTCCACACCGCCCCGGTAGTAGGCCACCCGTGGGTAGTGGCCCGCTTGCGGGGTCTTGACCTCGTCGGGCAAGGCGGTGCGGCCAGTGCCACTGAGCTTGAGGTAGGGGTAGCTTTTGTCGTCACGAAAGAGGATGTTGAAGCGCGGGTGCTGGGTTTTGATGAGGTTGTTTTCCAGCAGCAGGGCCTCGGCCTCGGAGCGCACCACCGTGGTCTCCATGCGCGCGATCTTGCTGACCATGTGCCCAATGCGGGTGCCGCCATGGTCCTTCTGAAAATAACTGGAAACGCGCTTTTTCAGATTGCGCGCCTTGCCCACGTAAAGCAATTGGTCGTGCGTGTCGAAATAGCGGTAGACCCCGGGCAGCGCGGGCAGCGCGGCCACCTGGGCCAGCAGGGCGTCATCGTGCGAATCGGACATGGGCCGTATTGTGGCCTGCCTTGCGGCGACAATCGGCCCATGCCAACACCGCGCCGCTGGGATATTTTTTGCACCGTGATCGACAACCATGGCGATCTGGGTGTCTGCTGGCGCCTGGCGGCGCAGCTGCGTGCCCGCGGTCAGACCGTGCGCCTGTGGGTCGACCAGGCCCAGGCCCTGGCCTGGATGGCCCCGCAGGCCGGCCAGGACCCGCTGCTGCAGGTGCTGCCCTGGGACGCCGCCAGCGACCCCACCGTGTTGGCCCAGCTGGCGCCATCCGATGTCTGGATCGAGGCCTTTGGCTGCCATCTGCCCGAGGCCTTTGTGGCGCATGCGGCCACCCGTGGGGTGCGGCCGCCGGTCTGGGTCAACCTCGAGTACCTCTCGGCCGAGGACTGGGTGGCACGCATGCACGCCCTGCCCTCGCCGGTGCAAACCGGGCCGGCGCGCGGCTGGACCAAGCATTTCTTTTTCCCGGGTTTTGTGCCCGGAACCGGCGGCCTGCTGCGCGAACCCGAGCTGCCGCGGGCGCCCGATGCCCTGCGCACGCAGGCCTGGCGAGCGGCCCGCGGCGCCGCCCAGCAGGCCCCTTGCTGGAGCTTGTTTTGCTACGAGCCCACCGCCCTGCCCGATCTGCTCGAACAGGCGGCCGAGCAAGGCGCGCATGTGATGGTGACCCCTGGGCGCGCGCAGGCGGCGGTGCAGGCGGCCCTGCGGGCCGGCGCCCCGACCCCGGCCCACACCGCCCTGCCCCACACCGACCAGGCGGGCTTTGACGACATGCTGCACGCCTGCGACCTCAACCTGGTGCGCGGCGAGGATTCGCTGGTGCGCGCCCTGTGGGCTGGCGCTCCGCTGATCTGGCAGCTCTATCCGCAGCACGACAACGCCCACCACGACAAGCTGAACGCCTTTTTGGACTGGTTGGGCGCCGACGCGGACTGGCGCGAGGCGCATCGGGTCTGGAACGGCGTGACCCAGGGCCCGCTGCCGCCCCTGACGCCAGCGCGTCTGCAGCGTTGGGCCCACACCTTGCACGCCGCGCGCGCACGCCTGCTGGCCCAGGACGATTTGTGCACCCAGCTGCTGCGTCAGGTGACGGGATGGGCAGCGCTGCCCGTATGATGCGGGCATGAGCGCGATCGACTTTTTGTTCCCCCTGGGCTGGGGCCACTACCTGGTGGGCGGCCTGATCATCGGCAGTGGCGTGGCCCTGCTGTACCTCTTCAACGGCTGGGTGGGCGGCATGTCCTCGGTCTTCAGCAGCAGCTGGTCTTACCTGCTGGACCGCCCCTTCTTTCAGCAAGCCCGCTTTGTGCAGACCCGCCACTGGCGACTGGTCTATGCCGCCGGGGTGGTGCTGGGGGCGCTGGTCTGGCGTTACACCCTGGGCGAGGGCCAGGCGGCCAGCACCAGCGTGCCGGTGTGGCAGCTCTTGCTGGGCGGCGTGGCCGTGGGCTACGGGGCACGGCTGGGCAATGGCTGCACCTCGGGCCACGGCATTTGTGGCCTGGGCGCGCTGCAACTGCCCTCGCTGGGTGCGGTGCTGACCTTTATGGGCACCGCCTTCCTGACCGCCAACCTGATGAGGCTCGCATGAACACGCCCCCAATTCACCACATGGGGCTTGGCAAGGCCCTGATCACCTTGCTGGCCGGGGCTTTGTTTGGCTTTGGCCTGTCGGTGGCGACCATGACGCAACCCGAGGTGGTGCTGTCGTTTCTGCGCTTTCAGGACTGGGGACTGATGCTGGTCATGGGCGGCGCGGCCGGCCTGGCCATGCTGGCCTACAAAGGGTTTCCGCGCTGGTTGAGCCGCCCGCTGCTGGGGGGTGAATTCACCAGCCAGCCCTCGCGCTGGAACCGCCAGACCGTGGTGGGCGCGGCCCTGTTTGGTGTGGGCTGGGGCCTGAGCGGCGTCTGCCCGGGCCCTGCGCTGGCAGCCCTGGGCACCGGCAACACCGAGGTGCTGTGGGCGCTGGCGGGCATTGTGCTGGGCGCCCTGGCCCACGGCCTGAGCGCCCGCGACTAAACCCAGCGCCCGGGCGCGCGGCCTGCGCTGCGCGCGTTTTCGGGGCGGTTGGCGATCGATTTGGACCCTTTTGGGGCCTGTCCAAGCGGCATGAGCGGCCTCTTGGACGCCATTGGACGTCCAAGACGGGCTTTGGGCAGGTTAGAATAGCGGGCTTGGCCTTGCGCCACCCTGTTTTTTCCATCCCAACGGAATCCCTATGAAGATCGCTCAAGAAATCCGCGTCGGCAACGTCATCATGCACGGCAAGGACCCGATGATCGTGCTGCGCACCGAATACGCCCGCGGCGGCCGTGGCGCTGCCACGGTGCGCATGAAGCTCAAGGCCCTGCTCTCGAACATGGGCGCCGAAGTGGTCTTCAAGGCCGACGACAAGATGGACCAGATCATTCTGGACCACAAAGAGTGCACCTACTCGTACTTTGCCGATCCGATGTATGTGTTCATGGACGCCGAGTACAACCAGTACGAGGTGGAAGCCGAGAACATGGGCGACGCCCTGAACTACCTCGAAGACGGCATGGCCTGCGAAGTGGTGTTCTACGACGGCAAGGCCATCTCGGTGGAACTGCCCACATCGGTCGTGCGCGAAATCACCTGGACCGAGCCGGCCGTCAAGGGCGATACCTCGGGCAAGGTGCTCAAGCCCGCCAAGATTGCCACCGGCTACGACGTCTCGGTGCCGCTGTTCGTGGACCAGGGCGACAAGATCGAAATCGACACCCGCACTGGCGAATACCGCAAGCGCGTCTGATCGTCTTCACGACCATGCATGCGCCGTCTGGCGCTGCCTCAGAGCCCCGCCCTGGCGGGGCTTTTTCATGGGCATGGCAAGGCCCCTGGCGCACAATCGGGGCATGAAAAGCACACAAGACATCAAGGACCATCCCCTGCCCTCGCTGTGGGAGGACCTGCTTGAAGAATCCGCCGCTCACCTGCTGGAGCCGCGCGCCGACCGCCTGGCCTTTGCCGACCCCGAGTTTTTGCTGCGCCGCGAGACGCGCAGCATCCGCTTTCAGATGGAGATGCTCAAGCCCGAGCTGGCACAGGCCGAGGCCGGCATCGACCACACCCTGGTGGTGTTTGGCAGTGCCCGCTTTCCAAGCCCCGAGCAGGCCCAGGCCTTGCACGCCCAGGCCCAGGTCAGCGGTGATGCGGCAGCCCTGGCCCGCGCCGACAGCGCCCTCTTGCATGCGCGTTGGTACGACGCCGCACGCCGCTTTGCCCACCTGGCCGCCACGCACAGCCAGGCCTGGCCCGAGGCCGAGCGGGCCTACATCTGCACCGGCGGTGGCCCCGGCATCATGGAGGCCGCCAACCGGGGCGCGCACGAGGCGGGTCAACAAAGCGTGGCCCTGAACATCGTGCTGCCGCGCGAGCAACAGGCCAACCCCTACGTCACCCCCGAGCTGAGCTTTCGCTTTCACTACTTTGCCCTGCGCAAGATGCATTTCATGATCCGGGCCAAGGCCCTGGTCGCCTTTCCGGGTGGTTTTGGCACCCTGGACGAGCTCTTTGAGGTGCTGACCCTGGTGCAAACGCGCAAAGCGCGGCCGGTGCCCATCTTGCTGTACGGCCGCAGCTTTTGGGAGAAGGTCTGGAACCCCGACGCCTTGGTCGAGGCAGGCACGATCAGCGCCGAGGACCTGGCCTGTTTTGCCTACGTCAACAGCCCCGAAGAGGCCTGGGCGCGCATCTGCGCGTTCTACGACATGCCCTCGGGCCTGACCGGCGCGGCCCAGGCCTGAGGCCTTCAGCCGGCCCGGTCTTTCTCCAACGCCTGCTGGGCATGCGGCCGCGCACGCCCGAGCTTCCAGGCTTGTGGCGCACCACCGAGCACCGCACCGCCCACCAGCCAGAACACCAGCGACACCCCCACCAGCGCGCCCGCCGAGCCAAACAGCATGGGCATGAGCACGCTGGCCGCGTTGATGGTCATCAGTCGCAAGCCCAAGGCCTCGCCCTGGCGATGCGGTGGGGTGATCTGGTGCAGCATGCTCATCACCATGGGCTGCACCGACCCCAGGGCCAGGCCCAGAAGCAACGAACAAGCTCCCATGCCCCAGGCCCCGGTCATGAACGGATACACGGCAAACAAGAGGCCCGAGGCGGCCATGGCGGCGGTGATGATCTGGTACTCGCGGATGCGCGCGGGCAACATGGGCAAGGCGATGCGCACCAACACCGCCGACACCGCAAATCCGCCCAGCACAAAGCCCACCGCCGAGGCGCTCAAGCCGCGCTCGTGTCCCAGCACCGGCACGACAAAGGTGTGCACATCCCAACAGGTCGAGAGCAACCAGTTGACCGCCAACAGGCGGCGGATGGCGGGCTGGCGCAGCAAATCCAGGGCGCGCAAACCGCTGCCGGCAGCCCCTGGCGTTTCGCGCTCGGGCAAGGCCTGCACGCGCCGCGCCATCCACAAGGTCAGCAGCGGCATCAGGGCCATGGCCAGCAAGGCCGCCCGAAAGCCCCAGATGTCCGAGGGCGTGGGACCGGCATGATCGATCAGCAAGCCCGCAAGCACCGGCCCCAGCACATTCGAGAAGGCCGGGCCAATGGCCAGCCAGCTGAAGGCCTGACGCAGTTGCACCGACCCATGCGCCATGCGGCCCACATGGCGTTGCAAGGCAATCACCGCCATGCCGGTGGCGGCCCCGGTGGCCAGGGCCGCCAGGCACAGCATGCCAAAGTTGGGCCAGATCACGGCCAGCCCCACGCCGGTGGTGGCCACGGCCACGCTGGTGTGCAGGGGCCGATGCAGGCCCACCCGGTCGGCCCAACGGCCCGCCGGCAGCGCCAGAAACACCTGGGTCAGGGCAAACAGGGCCAGCAGCACGCCAATGGCAATGGGGCTATGCCCCTGCTGCAGCGCCAGCAAGGGCGCGGCCATGCGCGTGCCCGACATGCTGGCGTGCAAAAACACCTGGGCCGAGATGATCCGAAGCAGTTGTGCGCGCATCACTCGGGCTGCTCGCTGTCGGGCAGCAAGCGCGCGGCCTGCTCGCTGGGCAGGGCATCGACCTGGCGCAAGGCGCGGTTCATGACGTTGGTGCGGGTCTGCGCCTGGTCGAGCGTGTTGAGCACGGTCTGCGTTTGCGTGCGCAGCTTGCCCAGCACGTCGCCAAACTTGCCAAACTCGTTCTTGACCGCGCCCAGCACCTGCCAGACCTCGCTCGAGCGTTTCTCCAGGGCCAAGGTGCGAAAGCCCATTTGCAAGGCATTGAGCATGGCCAGCAAGGTCGTGGGGCCCGCCAGGGTGATGCGGTGCTCGCGCTGCAGCGCCTCCATCAGGCCCGGTCGGCGCAGCACCTCGGCATACAAGCCTTCGGTGGGCAGGAACAAGATGGCAAAGTCGGTGGTGTGCGGCGGCTCGATGTATTTGTCGGCCATGGACTTGGCCTCGGCACGGATGCGCAGTTCCAGGGCCTTGGCACAGGCCTCGGCGGCCAGCGCATCGGCGCGCGCCTGGGCATCGAGCAATCGCTCATAGTCCTCGTTGGGGAACTTGGCGTCAATCGGCAACCAACAGGGCTGCCCATCCTCGCCCTTGCCGGGCAGGCGCACCGCAAAGTCGACCCGGCCGCGGTCGCCCGGCCGGGTGGCCACCTGGGCCGCGTACTGCTCGGGCGAGAAGACCTGCTCCAGCAAGGCCGCCAGTTGTGCCTCGCCAAACATGCCACGCGTTTTGACATTGCTCAGCAGGTGCTTGAGGTCGCCCACGCCCTGCGCCAGCGAGTGCATCTCGCCCAGGCCTTTGTGCACCTGCTCCAGGCGCTCGGCCACTTGCCGAAAGCTCTCGCCCAGGCGCGCCTGCAGCGTGGCCTGCAGCTTCTCGTCAACGGTCTGGCGCATTTCATCGAGCTTGGCGCTGTTGCTCTGCTGCAGCTGTTGCAACTGCCCTTCCAGCGTGCCGCGCATTTCCTGCAGGCGCCGTGCGTTGGCCTCGCTCAGCATCTGCACCTGTTGCGCCAGGCTGTCGGTCAGGGATTTTTGCAGCAGCGCCAGCTGCTGGGCCAGTGCGTCGATCTGCTGGTTTTGCGTGCGCGTGGTTTCGGCGCCTTGCTGCAACAGGCTTTGCTGGAACAGGCTCAGGCTTTGCTGCAGCTCTTGGCGCGTGGCTTGCGAGGCCTGCAAGAGCTCTTGCCGCAGCTCGCGTTCGGTGCGCTCGGCCTGCAACTGCAGCGGCTGCAAGGCCTGTGGCAAGCAGGCCGCCAAGGCCTGCACCGGATCGGCCTGCGCACGGGTCTGGCGCCAGACGGCCAGGCCCAGCCCCAGCACGGCCAAGCACAACAGGCCAAGCAAGGCCAGGGCCAGACCCCCTTGCATCATGCAAGGACCTCGGGATTGACCGGGTTCAGCGCCCGGCCATGCAAGAGGTGGGCGATCAGGTTGTCGGCCGCCAGATCGGCCATGGCCAGGCGGGTGCGCAGGGTGGCGCTGGCGATGTGCGGGGTCAGCACCACATTGGGCACCCGCAGCAGGTCGGGGTGCACCGCAGGCTCGCCCTCGAAGACGTCCAGGCCGGCCGCTGCGATGCGCCGCTCGGCCAGGGCCTGGGCCAGGGCGGCATCGTCCACAATGCCGCCACGCGCAATGTTCACCAGGGTCGCGCTGGGCTTCATCAGGGCCAGCTCGGGCGCGCCAATGGTGTGGTGCGACTGCGCGCTGTAGGGCAGCACCAGCATCACATGGTCGGCTTCGCGCAGCAAATCGGCCTTGTCCGCGTATTGGGCGCCGCAGGCAGCTTCCAGCTCGGGCGCCAGACGCGAGCGGTTGTGGTAGAGCACGCGCATGCCAAAGCCATGCGCCGCCCGGCGCGCAATGCCCTGGCCGATGCGGCCCATGCCGATGATGCCCAGGGTGCTGCCGTGCACCTCGGCGCCGGCAAACATGTCGTAGGTCCAGCGCGTCCACTGACCCGAGCGCAGGTAGTGCTCGCTCTCGCTGATGCGGCGCGCGGTGGCCATCAGCAGCGCAAAGCCAAAGTCGGCGGTGGTCTCGGTCAGCACATCCGGCGTGTTGGTCGCCAGCACCCCGGCCGCGCTCATGGCCGGCACATCGAAGTTGTTGAAGCCCACCGCCATGTTCGCCACGATGCGCAGCTGCGGACAGGCCGCCAACAGGCCCGCGTCAATGCGCTCGCTGGCGGTGGTCAAGGCCCCCTGCTTGCCCTGCAGACGCTCGCGCAGCTGGGCCGGGGTCAGGATCACATCGGCCTGGTTGTCGTCCACCTCCAGGTGCTCGCGCAGGCGCGCGAGGGTCTGCGGAAAAATGGCGCGGGCAATCAGCACGGCAGGTCGGGTCATGGGGCGTCCTTCAGGGGCGGAACCAGATCAGGCTCATGATGACAAACAAGGGAATCAGGATCGCGCCCGACCAAAGCATGTAGCCAAAGAAGCTGGGCATTTTCACGCCCCGGTCCTCGGCAATGGCCTTGACCATCAGGTTGGGCGCGTTGCCGATATAGGTGTTGGCGCCCATGAACACCGCCCCGGCCGAGATTGCCGCCAGCGTGGGCGCCAGGGTGGTCATCAGCACCTTGGGGTCGCCGCCTGCGGTGTTGAAGAACACCAGGTAGGTCGGGGCGTTGTCCAGGAAGGAGCTCAGGGCCCCGGTGATCCAGAAGTACATCAGCGGATCGGGCTGGCCGTCGGGCCGGGTCACCAGCGCCACCACCGCCCCGAAGGGGCCATCCACACCGGCACGCAGCATGGCGATCACCGGGATGATGGTCAGGAAGATGCCGGCAAAAAGCTTGGCCACTTCCTGCATGGGGCCCCAGCCAAACTGGTTGCTGGCGTGGGCCGACGAGGGCGTGAGCTTGAGCGACAGGGCGATGATGAGCAGCAGGCCCAGGTCGCGCACCAGACCGGGCAGGCCCACAGGGGTGCCCGCCACATCCCAGGCCACCGGGCTCTTCCACAGGCCGCTCATGAGCACCAGGCCCACCACAGCCGCCAACAGCGCAAAGTTGACACTGCCGTCAAACGAGATCCCGCGCGTGTCGGGCGTGGGGTCTTGCGGACGGATCTCTTCTTTGCGGTGGTAGTACCAGCTGTCGAGCGCATAGAAAATGGCCAGCAGGCTGCCCACCAGGAACAAGGTCTCGGGGAAGATGGTGGTCACGGTCCAGAAAAAGTCCACGCCCTTGAGGAAGCCCAAAAACAGCGGCGGATCGCCCAGCGGGGTCAGCGAGCCACCGGCGTTGGCCACAATGAAGATGAAAAACACGATCACATGCGCGCGGTGTTGCCGGTTGTCGTTGGCACGGATCAGGGGGCGGATCAGCAGCATCGACGCGCCGGTCGTGCCCATGAAACTGGCCAGCACCGCCCCAATGGCGAGGATGGCGGTGTTCAGGCCCGGGCTGCCGTGCAGGTTGCCGCGAATGTAAATGCCACCCGAGACCGTGAAGAGCGCGGTCAGCAAGATGATGAAGGGGATGTACTCGGCCACCAGCGCGTGCACCATGCTGGCGCCCGCCGTGCCCATGCCAAACATGGCCGCAAACGGCAGCAAAAAGGCCAGCGCCCAGAACGCGGCCACCTTGCCAAAGTGGTGGTGCCAGAACTGCGGGGTCAGCAGCGGCATCAGGGCAATCGAGAGCAGGATGCCGGCAAAGGGCACCCCCCACAGGGGCGAGAGTTGCCGGCCGTCCAGATCAGCGGCCTGGGCCAGCAGGGGCAACAGGGTCGCGAGCGTCAGGGTCGAGCGGGTGAGCCATCGCAGGATTGAAGGGTTCATGGCCTTGTACAGGTGTGGATGAAAGCGCCCGGCTCAGGCCGGGGTCTGGATGCCAAAGACCTGGCGCAAATACGCCAGGTACTTCTCGTCTTCGCACATGCCCTTGCCGGGCGTGTCCGACAACTTGGCCACCGGCTGGCCGTTGCACTGGACCATCTTGATCACGATCTGCAGCGGCTCGTAGCCCAGGTCGTTGGTCAGGTTGGTGCCAATGCCAAAGGCCAGCTGGCAGCGGCCTTCAAAGCGGCGGTAGAGCTCGATGGTGCGTGGAACCGTGAGCCCATCGCTGAAGATCAGCGTCTTGGTGCGTGGGTCCACGCGGTTCTTTTGGTAGTGGGCGATCATGCGCTCGCCCCAGGAGAAGGGGTCGCCGCTGTCGTGGCGGGCGCCATCGAACAGCTTGCAGAAGTACATGTCAAAGTCGGCCAAAAAGGCGTTGAAGCCGTACACATCGCTGAGCGCAATGCCCAGGTCGCCACGGTACTCGCGCGCCCAGGACTCGAAGGCAAAGACCTGGCTGTCGCGCAGGCGCGGGCCCAGGGCCTGCGCGGCCTGCAGGTATTCGTGCGCCATGGTGCCCAGCGGGGTCAGGCCCAGGGTCCGCGCCAGGTGCACATTGCTGGTGCCCGCAAACTGGCCCTGCAAGCCCGTGCCCAGTCGGGCGGCCAGCACGCGCAGCACCTCTTCGTGCCAGGCCCGAGAGAAGCGCCGGCGCGTGCCGTAGTCGGCAATCTTGAGCTGGGCCAGGCCCGGGGCCTGGAGCTGGCCGATCTTGAGATCAAGCCGGCGGCGTCCCTCCATCAGGTCGGGCACGCGCTGGGTATTGCGGAAGAACACCTCGTTGACGATGGCCAGCACCGGGATCTCAAAAAGAATGGTGTGCAGCCAGGGGCCTTCGATCCGGATGTCGATCTCGCCATGGTCCAGGGGCTCGATGCGGATGTACTTTTCATTGAGCTGAAACAGCCCCAGAAAGTCCACAAAGTCGCTCTTGATGAAACGCAGGCTGCGCAGGTATTGCAGCTCGGGCTCGGTAAAGCGCAGCCCGCACAGGGCACGGACCTCCTGGCGGATTTCCTGCACCAGCGGGGCCAGGGCCACGCCCGGATTGCGGCACTTGAAGCGGTAGCCCACCTGGGCGCCCGGAAACTGATGCAGGACCACCTGCATCATGGTGAATTTGTAGAGGTCGGTATCGAGCAGGCTGCTGATGATCATGGGCACATCTCTGGGGCAAGCGGCCCCCGACTGGGCAGCGGACCGACGGACGCGTCAGTGTACGTGATCCCGGTATGGCCGGACATGCCTAGGGACGCCCCGACAGGTGGCCGCTGCGCAGGGTCAGCACCTGATGGGCATGGGCGGTCAACACCGGCCCTTGCTCGGCCACGAGCAGGCCCATGCCGCCGGCCGACAGGCGCAGCAAGGCATCGCGGATGGCGGCCACCAACAAGGGCGCAATGCCCTCGCAGGGCTCGTCGAGCAGCATCAAGGTGGGCTGGGTCATCAGGGTGCGGGCCACCGCCAGCATCTGCTGCTCGCCGCCGCTCATCTGGTGCGCCGGCCGGCCCAGCATCTGGCCCAGGGCGGGGAACAGCGCCAGCACCTGCTCGAACATCTGCGCCACCGTGCCCAAGGCCCCGTCGCGCGCCGCAATCTCGAGGTTCTCTCGCACCGTCAGGCCGACAAAAATCCGGCGGTCTTCGGCCACATAGCCCAGGCCCGCGCGGGCCCGCTGCTCGGGCGCCCAGGCGCTGATGTCCTGGCCTTGCCAGCTCACCCGGCCCTGGCAGCGTGGCCCCAGGTTCATGAGCGATTGCAGCAGGGTCGATTTGCCCGCGCCATTGAGGCCTTGCAGCACCACCAGCTCGCCGGCCTGAACCTGCAGGTCGATGTCGAACAGGGCTTGCGCGGCCCCATGCCAGGCCGAGAGGCCCTCAACGCGCAGCATGGCCGCCCTCCTCCCAGACAAACTGCTCACCCAGGTAGGCCGCGCGCACCTCGGGATGCGCGGCCACGGCCTGCGGCGTGCCCTCGAACAAGCGCTGCCCGCGCACCAGCACCACAACACGGTCGGCCACACCAAACACCGCGTCCATGTGGTGCTCGGTATAAAGCACCGCCGCCCCCGCCTGCGCTTGCGCGCGCACCCGCTGCATCATCTGCTGGCGCTCGTGCGGGGCCAGGCCGGCGGCGGGTTCATCGAGCAACAACAAGCCGGGCTGATCGGCCTCTGACCAGCCGGCCAGGGCCATGGCCAACTCCAGGCGCTTGCGCGCGCCATAGGGCAAGGCGCTGGGCAGGCGCTGCGCATCGTCCTGCAAGGCCATGGCCGCCAGCAAGGCCTGCACGCGGGCCGGGCGGCGCCGTGCCAGAACATCCCAGGGCCGCAGCCGGGCATGCCCCAGCACCAGCGAGAGGTTGTCCTGCACGCTGAGGGTGTCGAACACCTGCGCCACCTGAAAGGTGCGCGTCACGCCACGCGCCAGGCGCTGCGCCGGATCCAGGCCCAGCAGCGGCTGGCCTTGCCACATCACCTGCCCCGCATCGGGCAGCAGCTGGCCCGCCAGGCAGGCGAAACAGGTCGATTTGCCAGCACCATTGGGGCCAATCAAGGCCACACACTCGCCGGGCAAAACGTCCAGGTCCAGGCCTTGCAAGGCCAACACCCCGCCAAACGCGCGCGACAGACCGCGCACCTGCAAACCGCGGCTCATGATCGTCCCTCCTGGCGCAGGCGCCAGCGCTGCAGGGCCGAGAGCAGGCCGCTGGGGGCCCCCACCATGAGCAGCATGATCAACAAGCCCAGCCAGCCGCGCCAGTAATCCAGGCCACGGCCCAGTTCGGCCGCGCCGGCAATCAACAGCGTGCTGCCCACCAGCGCGCCCCAGACCTGGTGCAAGCCGCCCAGCAGCACCACCAGCAAGGCATCCACCGACGTGGCCACCGAGGCCACCGACGGAAACACCGCCCCCTTGATGGCCGCCCACCAGGCACCGGCCAATCCGGCCAGCGCGGCGCTGAGCACCAGCACCTGGTGGCGCAGACGGGCCACCGGCAGACCGCTGGCCAGGGCCCGCTGCGGGGCATCGCGTGCGGCCTGCAAAGCCGCGCCCCAGCTCGATTGCGACAGGCGCCACAACAGGGTCCAGGCCACCACCACCATGACCAGCAGCGCCAGGCCCACCCCGTCGCGCGAATCCGCATCCACCAGTTGCAAGCCAATGAGGCCGTTGTCGCCGCCGGTCAAGCCCACCCATTGGGTGGCGCCGGCCCAGATGGCTTGTGCCAAGGCCAGCGAGAGCATGGCCAGGTAGACCCCGCTGCTGCGCGCCAGCAGCACCCCCATTGCGGCGGCCAGCACGGCGCTGCTGACCAGACCGGCCGGCAGCACCGCCCACAGCGGCCACCCCAGGGCCAGGTGCAGACCTGCCGCGGTGTAGGCCCCAAGCGCAAAATAGGCCGCATGGCCAAAGCTGACCAGTCCGCCCAGGGCCATCATCAGCTGCAAGGACAGGCCCAACAAGGCCATCACCAGCACGTCCTCAAGCAGGCGCCGGGCGTAGTCACCCTGCCCTTGCACCAGCCCCCAGGCCAGCAGGCCCAGCAGCAAGACCGGCCAGGGCGAGGCCGGCCAGCGGGCAAACACCTGACCGGGCTCGCGCTGGGCCGGCGAGAGGCGCGCACCAGCCAGGCCTTGCGGGCGCCAGATCAGCACCGCGGCCATGGTCAGGAAGACCAGCACCAGCGTGCCCTCGGGCCACCAGAGCAGGCCCAGGGCGTGAATCAATCCAATGATGACGGCCGCCACAAAGGCGCCGCCCACGCTGCCCAGGCCGCCGGTCACCACCACCACAAAGGTCTCGACCACCATGGCCACGTCCATTTGCAAGTGGGCCGGCTCACGCGGCACCTGCAGCGCACCGGCCAGGCCGGCCAGACCGCAGCCGAGCATCACCACGCCAAGCATCAGGGGACGGGTGGACACGCCCAGGGCGCTGAGCATGGGCCCGTCCTCGGTGGCCGCCTGCACCCGGCGGCCCCAGCGCGTGCGCGAGAGCAACAGGTGCAAGCCCAGCCAGACCAGCGGGCCCAGCACCAAGAGCAGAAGTTGCCAGGCGGGAAAGAAATGATCGCCCAGGGCCAGGCCCCCGCGCAGGCCCGGAAAGCGCGGGGCAAAGACCTCTTGCGGGCCCAGGGCGGCCAGCATCAGGTCGTGCAGGACCAGGGTCAGGCCAAAGGTGGCCACCAATTGGTAGAGCTCGGGTGCGCCGCGCATGCGCCGCAGCAGCGCCCACTCCACCAGCGCCCCCAGGGCGGCCGTGGCCAGGGCGCTGGCCAGCATCACCCCCGCATAGCCCCAGGCCGTGGCCGCGGCCTGCGGCCACCAGTGGGTGACGGTGTGGGCACACAGCAGCGCCCCCAGCATGTAGAAACTGCCGTGGGCAAAGTTGACGATGCGGGTGACGCCAAAAATCAGCGTCAGCCCGCTGGCCATCAAAAACAAGGTGCTGGCATGGCTGAGGCCATTGAGGACCTGCAGGGCCAGAACGTCCATGGTGCCTCCCTTGCGTGACCGCGCAGACCGGCTTGCGCCGACTCAGTCGAACCAGCGGCTGAAATCGGCCACGGGCACGCGGGTCGTCTGGAAGGCATTGGCGGGATCGGCCGGATCGGCGTGGCCCAGCGACATGCCGCACACCATCATCTCCTCCTCAGCGGCCCCCAGGCGCGGCAAGACCAGGGACTGGTACTCGTTCCAGGCCGCTTGCGGGCAGGTGTGCAGGCCGCGCGCACGCGCGGCCACCATCACCGACTGCAAAAACATGCCGTAGTCGAGCAGGCTGCCACGACCGAGCTTCTGGTCGATCGTGAAGAACAGGCCCACCGGCGCGTCAAAAAACCGCAGGTTGCGCTGGTGCTGCGCGTGCATGCGGGCCTTGTCGCCCTTGCCAATGCCCAAGGCCGCGTACAGCCCAAAGCCGCATTCGCGGCGGCGGTCCAGGTAGGGGCTGAACCACTGGCTGGGGTAGTAGTCGTAAGGCTGCGAGAGTTGGGCGTCCAGGGCCGGGTCGCTGCTGCGCGCATCGTGCGCGGCGCAGGCGGCCTGCACGATCTCGTCGCGCTTGGCGCCTTGCACCACATACACCTTCCAGGGCTGGGTGTTGGTGCCGCTTGGCGCATTGCGCGCCACGGCCAGCACCTCTTCAATCAGGGCGCGGGGCACCGGATCGGGCAAAAAGGCGCGG
This sequence comes from Pseudomonadota bacterium, assembly GCA_041157045.1. Classification (GTDB taxonomy): domain Bacteria; phylum Pseudomonadota; class Gammaproteobacteria; order Burkholderiales; family Burkholderiaceae_C; genus Limnohabitans_A. The sequence goes on along the minus strand of JBEBDJ010000008.1, from coordinate 7,962 downwards.
GTCGAAAAGCGGCTGCTGATGGCCAGGTCCACACTGGACGGGTCGGCCACATGGGCCGTCACTTGGGCTTCGGGGCAACGGGGGGTGTTCACTGCAGGGTCTCCAGAAAGGCCCGCAAATCAGCGGGCAAGGGGACCGGGCGGCGGGTCTGCCGGTCCACATACACATGCACAAAATGCCCGCGCGCGGCGCACAGGTCCTCGCCCTGGGCAAACAGGCCGATCTCGTAGCGCACGCTGGAGCCGCCCAGCTTGGCCACCCGCACGCCCGCCTCCACGGTTTGCGGAAAGGCCAAGGGCGCAAAGTAGTGGCACTGGGTCTCGACGACCAGGCCGATCGTGGTGCCGGCATGGATGTCCAGCACGCCGCGCTCGATCAGGGTGGCGTTCACCGCGGTGTCAAACCAGCTGTAATAAACGACGTTGTTGACGTGCCCGTAGACATCGTTGTCCATCCAGCGGGTGCTGATCGGGCGAAAGAGGCGGTAGTCTTGGCGTCGGTCGGCTTGCGGCCTCGCCGGTGCGGTCGGAGCGTTCATCGCCCCCGATTGTGCCAGCGCTGCCGGTAGGTCCTGGCCAGCGCCCAGGTCGCCGCCTGCACGCGCAAGGTCGTCTCGATGTCGTGGCCATAGCCCCCGCCCATGGTCAGCACCAGGGGCAGGCCGCGCTGCCAGGCCCAGTCCATGACCACCGCATCGCGCGCGCGCATCCCATCGTCGCTGAGCTTCAGGCGCCCCAGCCGATCGCCCTCGTGCGCATCCGCGCCCGCCAGGTACAGCACCAGATCGGCGTCAAAGCGCGACTCGAGGGTCAGCAGGGCCTGGTGCAGCGCCTCCAGGTAGGCATCGTCGCCCGTGCCGTCGGGCAGGTCCACGTCCAGATCGGAGGGGACTTTGCGAAACGGGAAATTCTTGGCCCCGTGGATGGACAGGGTGAACACGCTGTCGTCGCGCGCGAACACCGCCGCCGTGCCGTTGCCCTGGTGCACGTCCAGATCGATCACCGCCACCCGCAGCAGGCGCCGGCCCTGGCGAAACGCCTCGGCCTGCATCAGGCGCGCGGTCACCGCCAGGTCGTTGAAGACACAAAACCCGCCGCCCCGGTCGGCCCGGGCGTGGTGGGTGCCCCCGGCCAGGTTGCCGGCCAGGCCGTGCTGCATGGCGTCGCGCGCGGCGGCGATGGTGGCCCCCACCGAACGGCAAGCGCGCTCGGCCATGGCCGGGCTCCAAGGAAACCCAATCTCGCGGGCAATGGCCGGATCGAGCGGCCCTTGCAGCACGCCCTGGATGTAGTCGGGCGTGTGCACCAGCGCCAGCTCACCCGGGGTGGCCGCCGGCGCCGGCTGCAGCGCAATGCCGGGCATGGCGGCCAGCCGCTCGCGCAGGCGGGCGTACTTGTGCATGGGAAATCGGTGGCCCTCGGGCAGCGGCAGCACGAACTGGTCGGCGTAATAGGCGTGGAGCGAATCGGTCATCTGCCCGGGATTCTAGAAAGCCGACTCTAAATCTGACGAATCATGGGCTTTGGCCCTTGCAAACCATGGTGGAAACCCTATACTACGACCCATGCTGCACTGCAACATGCTGTATCGGCCCTCCCGCCAGTTCCAGCGCAGTCCCTGAAACCCTTTCAAATCTGGAGATTTTCATGATGACCGCTGAACAAATCGTCGCTTCGAACAAAGCCAACGTCGAGACCCTGTTTGGTCTGACCGCCAAGGCCTTCGAAGGCGTGGAGAAGCTGATCGACCTGAACCTGGCCGCCGCCAAGGCCGCGCTGGGCGAGTCGGCCCAGAACACCCAGGCCGTGCTGAGCGTCAAGGACGCCCAAGAGCTGCTGGCCCTGCAAGCCCAGCTGTTCCAGCCCCTGGCCGAGAAGACCGCCGCGTACAGCCGCCAGCTGTACGACATCGCCCAAGGCACCGGCAACGAGTTCTCCAAGGCCGTTGAAGCCCAGGCCGCTGCGGCACAAAAGCAATTCGCCACGCTGATGGACACCGCCACCAGCAACGCCCCGGCCGGCAGCGAAGCCGCCGTCGCCATGATGAAGAGCATGGTCGCCGCCGCCAACAACGCCGCCGAATCGGTGCAAAAGGCGGTCAAGCAAGCCACCGATCTGGCCGAGTCCAACTTCAACGCGATGACCGCTCAGGTCGCCGCGCAAGCGCCGAAGGCCGCAAGCCGCAAGCGCTGAACCCCTTGTCTCCTCGGATCCTTTGGATATCTGCCAGAGATACAGGGATCCCTTCGGGCTGATCGAAAGATCAGCCCGTTTTTTTTGCGCTTGTCGGGCCCGCCCGCCCAGGCCCGCAGGAACCGGCAGCGCCGGGTCGCTCAGTGCCCCGCTTCAAAAGCCAGCAGCTTGGCGCGCAGCTGCGGCAGCTGGGCCAGCATGGCCGCGCGGCCGGCCTCGATGGAGCGCTGGCGCGAGGCAAAGTCCGCGCTGCCCACGCCGCGCAAGGCGGGACGCACCACCCAGTCGGCCTCGGGCAGCAGCAAGCGGTTGATGCTGTTGCCCATGATGGCAAAGGTCTGCAGCAAGATCTGGAAGGTGTCGCCCGAGGGGTTGCCCTGGGGGTCGCTGGAGATGTCCACCGCGATCACAAAATTGGCCCCCATCTCTCGCGCCTGGCGCACCGGTACCGGGGCCACCAGGCCGCCATCCACATACTCCTGCTGGCCAATGCGCACCGGGGTGAACACCGCCGGCACCGCGCTGGAAGCGCGCACCGCCTCGCCGGTGCTGCCCCGGCGGAAGGTCACCGCTTCGCCGGTTTTCAGATCGGTGGCCACAATGCCCAGCGGCATCGGCAGCTTGTCGATGGGTCGCTGCCCCACTTGCTGGTTGACGTAGCGCGCCAAGGCCTCGCCCTTGATGGCGCCACGGTTGATGAGGGGGATCACCCAGTCCGAGATTTCTGCCTCGTTCATGGTGTCTGCCGCGCGGCGCAATTCGGCCGGTGATTTGCCACTGGCGTACAGCGCCGCCACCAAGGAGCCCGCCGAGGTGCCCACCACCAGTTGCGGGCGCAGCCCGGCCTCTTCCAGCACCTGGATCACCCCAATGTGGGCAAAGCCCCGCGCGGCACCACCGCCCAGGGCCAGGCCCAGGCGCAGCTCGCGGCGCGCTGGCGTGGGCCCTGCTTGGACCTGCTCCTGTTCGGCCTGCTCGCTGCCCTGGGCTGGTCGCTGGCCCGTGTTGGGCACCGTGCTACAGGCGGCCAACAGGCCGAACACCCCCACCGTCAGCAGGGGACGGATCCAGTTGTTGAGAACGATTCGCATTTGTGTTAAACTCCCGATCATCGTGACCTTGAACCTTCTTTGCACACCATGAAGACCTCCCCGATTGTCGCCGCCCTCCTCCTGGCCCTGGGCCTGACCAGCGCCATGGCGCAAGACCGCACGCTGAACATCTACTCGGCGCGCCACTACCCAACCGACGAAGCGCTGTACGGCGACTTCACCAAAGCCACCGGCATCCGGATCCAACGCGTCGATGCCGATGATGCCGGCATTCTGGCGCGACTCAAAGCCGAAGGCTCGGCCTCGCCGGCCGATGTGATCTTGCTGGTGGATGCCTCGCGCCTGTGGCGCGCCGAGGTGGATGGCCTGTTCCTGCCGATCAAATCGGCCGTGCTGCAAGCGGCCATCCCGGCCCAGCTGCGCGCCAAGCCGGCGGACAACGGCGGCACCGCCTGGTTTGGCCTGTCCACCCGCGCCCGGGTGGTGGTGTACGACAAGGCACGCCTGCAGGGCAGCGATGTGGACACCTATGAAAAGCTGGCCGATCCCAAGCTCAAGGGCCAGCTGTGCGTGCGCTCGGGCTCGCACCCCTACAACCTGAGCCTCTTTGGTGCCATGACCGAGCACCTGGGGCCGCAAAAAACCGAAGAGTGGCTCAAGGGCCTGGTGGCCAACATGGCGCGCAGCCCCAAGGGCGGCGACACCGACCAGATCAAGGCGGTGGCCGCTGGCGAGTGCGGCGTGGCCCTGACCAACACCTATTACCTGGCGCGCATGATGCGTTCGAACAACCCGGCCGACCGCGCGGTCACCGACAAGCTGGGCGTGGTGTTCCCCAACCAGAACAGCTGGGGCACGCATGTGAACATTGCCGGCGGTGCGGTGGCCCGTCACAGCAAGAATGTCGACGCCGCCACGCGTTTTCTGGAATACCTGGCCAGCCCCTCGGCCCAGAACCACTTTGCCAACGGCAACAACGAGTGGCCGGTGGCCAAGGGGGTGAGCTTTGACAACCCGGCCCTCAAGGCCATGAGCGGCGGCGCCTTCAAAAGCGAGCTCTTGCCCATCAGCGCCGTCGGCATGAACCAGATCAAGGTTCAGCAAATGCTTGACCGCGTGGGCTTCAAATAAGCCCTGCGCCTGGCGGCATCGCGCCGCCCTGCCCGGGTCAGGTCCGAAACGCCCCGTCTGGCCGTCTGCCGCCAGCGGGGCGTTTTGCATGTGTCCAACACCTCGGGTTGACCCGAGGAAAGGCCCAGGCTATGACCGAATTAGAAATAAACAATGAGGTGAATCAAAACTTTTGGGCATGACATCGCTAGAATTCACATTGTTGAAATCAATCAGCAAGCAACCGTCAATTTAGAAAGGCAATCAACATGTCCCTCATCAACACCCAAGTCCAGCCCTTCAAGACCCAGGCCTTCCACAACGGCAAGTTCGTCGAGGTCACCGACCAGCACCTGCGCGGCAAGTGGTCGGTCCTGATTTTCATGCCGGCGGCCTTCACCTTCAACTGCCCGACCGAAATCGAAGACGCGGCCGACAACTACCCCGAGTTCCAGAAGGCCGGTGCCGAGGTCTACATCGTGACCACCGACACCCACTTCTCGCACAAGGTGTGGCACGAGACCTCGGCGGCCGTGGGCAAGGCCAAGTTCCCGCTGGTGGGCGACCCCACGCACCAGCTGACCCGCGCCTTTGGCGTGCACATCGAAGAAGAAGGCCTGGCCCTGCGCGGCACCTTTGTGATCAACCCCGATGGCGTGATCAAGACCGCCGAGGTGCACTCCAACGAGATCGCCCGTGACGTGGCCGAGACCCTGCGCAAGCTCAAGGCCGCGCAGTACACCGCCGCCAACCCTGGCCAGGTCTGCCCGGCCAAGTGGAAGGAAGGCGCCAAGACCCTGACCCCGTCGATCGACCTGGTCGGCAAGATCTAAGGATCGCCAGCCCAGACGCCCTGCTCCCAGGGCGCTGAGCGCAGCACATGCCGGCCAAGTGCTGGCGTGTGCTGACCTCAGCGACATCCCCCACCGGCCCAAGGTCGCCCTCGCACCACAAGCGCGTGGGCCCCCAAGCCCCATCGTTCCAAGGAGAACCCCCATGCTTGACGACACCCTCAAAGCCCAATTGCAGCAATACCTGGCCTTGCTGCGCCAGCCCATCGTGCTGCTGGCATCGCTGGGTCAGGACGAGACCAGCGCCGACATGCGCGAGCTGCTCCAGACCATTGCCGGCCTGAGCGACAAGGTGCGGCTGGATCTGAATGGCCAGGACGCACGCAAGCCCTCGTTTGTGGTGGCCCGCGACGGCCAGACCGAGGGGGTGCGGTTTGCGGGTTTGCCGCTGGGTCACGAGTTCACCTCGCTGGTGCTGGCCCTGTTGTGGACCGGCGGCCATCCGCCCAAGGTGGACGAGGCGGTGCTCGAGAGCATCCGTGCGCTCGATGGCGACTTCCACTTCGAGGTCTACATGTCGCTGACCTGCCACAACTGCCCGGACGTGGTGCAAGCCCTGTCGCTGATGGCCATCGTCAACCCGCGTGTGCGCACCGTGGTCATCGAAGGCGGCGCGTTCCAGCAAGAGGTGGACGAGCGCCAGATCATGGCCGTGCCCATGGTCTTTCTGAATGGCCAGGTGTTTGGCTCGGGCCGCATGTCGGTCGAGGAAATCGTGGCCAAGCTCGACACCGGCTCGGCCGCCCGCGATGCGCAGCGCATCAACGAGCGCGCGCCCTACGAGGTGCTGATCATTGGCGGCGGCCCGGCCGGCGCCGCGGCCGCGGTGTACGCCGCGCGCAAGGGCATCCGCGTGGGCGTGGCCGCCGAGCGCTTTGGCGGCCAGGTCAACGACACCATGGGCATCGAGAACTACATCTCGGTGCTGGAAACCAACGGCCCGCGCTTTGCCGCCGACATGGAGGCGCAGGTGCGCCACTACGGGGTGGAGATCATGAACCAGCAGCGCGCGGCCAAGCTGATCCCGGCCAGCGAGCCGGGCGGCCTGGTGCAAGTCGAGATGGAGCATGGCGGTCGCCTGTCGGCGCGCAGCGTGATCGTCTCGACCGGCGCGCGCTGGCGCAACGTCAACGTGCCCGGCGAGACCGAGTACCGCAACCGAGGCGTGGCCTACTGCCCGCACTGCGATGGCCCGCTGTTCAAGGGCAAGCGCGTGGCGGTGATCGGCGGCGGCAACTCGGGCGTGGAAGCAGCGATCGACCTGGCTGGCATCGTGGCGCAGGTGGACCTGATTGAATTTGCCGACCAGCTCAAGGCCGACGCCGTGCTGGTGGACAAGCTGCGCAGCCTGCCCAATGTGCGCATCCATGTGAACCACCAGACCACCGAGATCGTGGGCGACGGCAGCAAGGTCACGGGCCTGCGCATGCGCGAGCGCAGCAGCGGCCAGGACGTGGCGCTGGATCTGGACGGGGTGTTTGTGCAGATTGGCCTGGTGCCCAACACCGAATGGCTCAAGGGCACGTTGGCGCTCAGCCGCTTTGGCGAGATCGAGATCGACGACCGGGCGCACACCAATGTGCCGGGCGTGTTTGCCGCCGGTGACTGCACCACCGTGCCCTACAAGCAGATCGTGATCGCCGCCGGTGAAGGGGCCAAGGCCGCCCTGAGCGCCTTTGACCACCTGATCCGCGTGCCGGCCGCAGCCGCCGCACCAGCGCCCGAGGCCGTGCCGGCCTGATGGGTCACCCCAGGGGCGCCAACCGCGTTGGCGCTCATGCCGACGGCGCCGTGCGGTCGTCGGCCGAGGTCTGGCACTCGGGCTTGCCGCACAGCCCGTACAGGGCCATGGCGTGGTCCATCAGGCGAAAGCCGCGCTGGCGCGCAATCTCTTGCTGGCGCGCCTCGATGGCCTCGTCGTAGAACTCCTCGACCGTGCCGCAGCGCACACAGATCAGGTGATCGTGGTGATGCCCACGGTTGAGTTCAAAGACCGCCTTGCCGCCGTCAAAGGTGGATTTGTGCAGCATGTCGGCCTCGACAAACTGCATCAGGATGCGGTAGACCGTGGCCAACCCAATGTCGGCATCGACCGCCAGCATGGCCTTGTAGACCTCTTCGGCGGTGAAGTGGCGCGTGCCACTTTGCTCGAACAGCTCGAGCACCTTCAGGCGCGGCAGCGTCACCTTCAGGCCACTGCGGCGCAGCCGCTGCGCCTGCTCGGTCTGGGTGGACGATGCGCCCACAGCGGGCTCGGAGGATTTCATGGCTGGGATTGTAGTGGGGGTGGGGGGTCGCCGAAGAAGCCACGTCAGCGACAAGGCCAGGGGCCGGATCCCGCCAGCGATGGCGCGGATCCAGCAGGTTGCGCATCAACCCGATCCGCGTGCCCGCCATGCCCCCAGCGCCAGTGCCAGCCAGGCCAGGATCCAGGCGCTGCCGCCCCAGGGGACCAGGGCGCGGGTGGCGTCCCAGCCGGTCATCACGCGCACGGTGATGTTGACCGAAAACAGCAGCAAGCCCAGCACCAGCAAGACCCAGGCCGCCTGCCACCAACGGTTGGGGCCCCATTGCCGCATGGCCAGGCACAGGCCCAGCAGGGCCAGGGCATGCACCTGCTGCTGCGCGGTGGCGGTTTCCATCAGGCCTTGCAAAGCGGGCTGTGCGCGCAGGCCGTGGGCGGCCCAGGCGGAGAGGGCCACGGCGCTGGCACCGGCCAGGCCCGAGAGGACCAGGCCCAGGCGGGGCAATATCGAC
>JBEBDJ010000007.1:0-7881 GCA_041157045.1 Pseudomonadota bacterium | reverse complement strand
CGACGGTCTATCCGCGGTGGCCCAGCGCGGCCGAGATCTGCGCCGCGGTGGCCTTCACCCGTTCCATCCAGCCTTCTTCCAGGCGGTCGGCCGGGGCCGAGATCGACAGCCCCGCCACCAGCTTGTTCTGGTCGTCGTAGATGCCCGCGGCCATGCAGCGCACGCCGAGTTCCAGTTCCTCGTCGTCACGGGCGCTGCCCAGGCGACGCACGTTGGCCAGCTCGCGCTCCAGCGCCGGCAACGCGGTGATGCTGTTGCGGGTGTGGCCGGCCAGGCCGGTGCGGGTGGCGTAGGCGCGCACCTTCTGCGGGTCGTCCATGGCCAAGAACAGCTTGCCCACCGAAGTCAGGTGCAGGGGCGCGCGGCCGCCGATGGCGCGCACCACCTGCATGCCCGAGCGCTCGCTGTAGGCCCGCTCGATGTAGACGATCTCGTCGCCCTGGCGCACGCTCAGGTTGACGGGTTGCTGGATCATTCGGTGCAGCTCGCGCATGGGCGTCATGGCCGCTTCGCGCACGCTCAGGCGCCCCTTGACCAGGTTGCCCAGCTCCAGCAGGCGCATGCCCAGCCGGTAGCTGCCGGCCTCGGGGCGGTCCACATAACGGCCCAGGGTCAGGTCGTTGAGGATGCGGTGCGCGGTTGAAGGGTGCAGGCCGGTTTTTTCCGAGATTTCCTTGAGCGAAATGGCTTCCTCGCGCGAGGCCAGCACATCCATCAGCATGAACATGCGTTCGATGACCTGGATGCTGGGGCTGGTGGGGGCGGTTCGAGGGGTGGTGCTCATGGGTCTCCGGCGTGAAATGAGATTTTACGCCTTGAAATCCCCAAGCGACAAGCCTTGCCAGTGGCTGTTGATCAAGACCTCGGCGCCGGCAAAGCGCGCCTTGTAGGCCATCTTGGGGCTCTGCTCAATCCAGTAGCCCAGGTAGACATGCGGCAGCCCCAGCGATCGCGCCTGCTCGATTTGCCACAGCACGCCAAAGGTGCCGTAGCTGGCCTGCGGGTCGGGGTCGTAGAAGGTGTAGACCGCCGACAAGCCATGGTTGAGCACATCGACAATGCTCACCATGCGCAGGGCGCCCAGCGGGTCCGCCTGGGCTGGGTCGCGCTCGCGAAATTCGATCAGGCGGGTGTTGACCCGGCTTTGCAGCAAAAACTGCGTGTATTGCTCCACGCTGTCCTGGTCCATGCCACCGCCCGAGTGGCGTGCGGCCTGGTAGCGCAGGTACAGGGCGTAGTGCTGGGGGTCGTAATGCAAATCCAGCACACGCACCTGCAGGTCCTGGTGGCGGGTGTGGGCGCGGCGCTGGCTGCGGGTGGGGGCAAAGGCCTGCACATCGATGCGCAGGGGCACGCAGGCGCGGCAGCCATCGCAGTGCGGGCGGTAGGTGAACTGGCCGCTGCGGCGAAAGCCCTGGGCCACCAGCTCGGAGTAGACCTCGTTGTGGATCAGGTGGCTGGGGGTGGCCACTTGCGAGCGCGCCGTTCGCCCGTCCAGATAGCTGCACGGGTAGGGGGCCGTGGCATAGAACTGCAGGGCCTGTAGCGGGAGCTCTTGGGGGCGCGTCACGGCGGGGTGCCTGGGGCAGGGTGAACCAGTTCGTGCAAAAGATCGCGCCAGTATAGGCCCAGCGTGGCCCAGGGCACGGGCGGCTCGTCGCGCACCCCCCGGATGTGGGCCAGGAACTGCGCGCGCGGCAGCGGCTCAGCACCCATGAAGGCCAGGTGCTCGGTCTGCTGCTGGCAGTCGATCATGCCCACGCCGGCGCGCCGGCACATCAGCGCCAGGGTGCACAGGGCCATCTTGGAGCCATCGGTCACCGTGGTGAACATCGATTCACCAAAGACCGCACGGCCCACATCGATCCAGTACAGGCCGGCCACCAATTGCCCGTCTTGATGCAGCGCCAGGCAGTGGGCATGTCCCAACTCGTGCAGGTCCTGGTAGGCGGTCATCATGTTGGGCAGGATCCAGGTGCCTTGCTGACCAGGGCGGTGCTGGCCCGCGCAGGCCCGCATCACGTCACGAAAGTCCTGGTCCACGCGCAGGCTCAGGCCGCTTTGGCGCAGGGCGCGCCGAATGGCCTGGCGCAGCGAGCGGTGCAGGCGCAAATGGGCCGGCTGCAACACCATGCGGGGATCGGTGCTCCACCACAGCACCGGCTGGCCCCGGCTGAACCAGGGGAAGATGCCCTCGCGATAGGCCTGCAAGAGGCGCGAGGCACTCAGGTCGGCCCCGGCGGCCAGCAGGCCCGGCGCCTCGGTGTCGGGCCCCCAGGCGCGCTCGGGCGCGGGCAGGGGGGTGTCGGGTTCGAGCCAGGGCAGATCGGGCTGTGTGGGAGCGGTGCGCACGGGGAGAGTTTGGGTTGCTCGGGCAGGTCAGGGGCAGGGTGCGGACGCGGAATCGGTTTATGCTTGCGAGATGAAACTCTACAACTACTTTCGTTCTTCTGCATCCTTTCGCGTGCGCATCGCACTGGCGCTCAAGGGGCTGGATTACGCCTACCTGCCGGTCCACCTGGCCAAGGGCGAGCACCTGCAGCCGGCGTTTGCCGAGCAGGCCCCCGACCGCCTGGTGCCGCATCTGGTGGTGGACGGTCACGACCTGACGCAGTCGATGGCCATCATGGAGTACCTGGACGAGACCCATCCCGAGCCCGCGATCCTGCCGCGCGACCCGCTGGGCCGGGCCCGCGTGCGGGCACTGGCGCAGTCGATTGCCTGCGAGATCCACCCGCTCAACAACCTGCGCGTGCTCAAGTACCTCAAGTCGCCGCTGGGCCTGAGCGACGAGGTGCGCGACACCTGGTACCGGCATTGGGTGCGCACCGGCCTGGAGACCTTCGAGACCGCACTGGCCTCGCCGCAGACGGGGCGTTTTTGCCACGGCGACACGCCCACCATGGCCGATTGCTGCCTGGTGCCGCAGATCTTCAACGGCCAGCGCTTTGCGGTGGACTTCAGCGGCCTGAACCGCACCATGGCCATTTTTGAGCATTGCATGGCCCATCCCGCCTTCCAGGCCGCCGAGCCCAAGGCCTGCCCGGACTTCGAGGCCTGATGGCCGACGCGCCGATCTGGGGCCAGCCCTGGGACATGGCGCCCGGGGTGCGGGCCGCCATGTCCAGCCGAGCCGGCGGTGTGTCGGTCGCGCCCTACGACCTGCTCAACCTGGGTGACCATGTGGGCGATGCGCCTGCTGCCGTGCAGGTCAACCGCCAGATCTGGCAAGCGCGCCTGGCGGTGCGCCCGGTCTATCTGCAGCAGGTGCATGGCGTGGCGGTGCGCCGCCTGATGCCGCAAGACCCGGATGGCCTGGTGGCCGATGCCTGCTGGACCGACGCGCCGCAACTGGCGTGCACCGTGCTGGTGGCCGATTGCCTGCCGGTGCTGCTGTGCGACCGGCGTGGCCAGTGGGTGGCCGCCGCGCATGCGGGCTGGCGTGGCCTGGCCGGCGGGGTGCTGGAGGCCTTGTGGGCGGCCTTGCGCGCTCAGGGCGCGCAGGCCAGCGAGGTGCAGGCCTGGCTTGGGCCGTGCATCGGGCCGCAGGCCTTTGAGGTGGGCCCCGAGGTGCGCGATGCCTTTGTGCAGGCCCATCCGGACGACGCCCGGGCCTTTGTGCCGCAGGCCGACCGCTACCTGGCGCATCTGAGCGATCTGGCGCGCGCGCGCCTCTTGCGCCTGGGCGTTGCGCAGGTGTCGGGCAATGACGGCTCAGGGCCGTGGTGCACCGTCGGCAACGACGCCCACTTCTTCTCGCACCGGCGCGACAGCCGTCGCCTGGGCCACAGCGGGCGCCTGGCTGCCAGCATCTGGCGCCTCGGCTGAGGCCTCGGGTGCTTGCCGCTCGGCTTGTGCCTGCTGGGCCTCGCGCAGCTTGCGCCGCATCGGTGTGGCCAGGATGTAAACCAGGATCGATAGCGGCAGCAGGCCGTACAGCACCAGCGTGATCACGGCGCCGACCACGGTCCCTTGCGGCGACATGCCCTCGGCCAGGCTCATCATCAGCACCACATACATCCAGGCGATGGCGATCAGCGGAATGAACATCAAAAAACCTTTGCTTGTAATTTCGGCGACATCAAACTGAGCGATACTTGTCTCTAGAACATTTTGCAGGAGAGCCGCCCATGTCATCGTCCGCCATGCCCGACTGGACCCAGATGGGCCAGGGCTTTGCACAGAACCTCACGCAAAGCTGGCAACAGGCCATGAAGCATTTCCAGAACATGGACCTGGGCGGGCTACCAGCCGCCGGCGGCGCCGACGTGCCGACCCTCAAATTCTCGCCGCAAAAGCTGCAAGACCTGCAAACCCAGTACATGCAGGACGCCACCGAGATCTGGAACCAGAGCCTGATGGGCAGCCTCAAGGTCAAAGATCGGCGTTTTTCGGGTGAGGCCTGGGGCAACAACCCGATGGCCGCTTTCAACGCCGCCGTGTACCTGCTCAATGCCCGCACCCTCATGGGCCTGGCCGATGCGGTGGACGCCGACGCCAAAACGCGCAACCGCGTGCGCTTTGCGGTCGAGCAGTGGGTGGCCGCCGCCGCCCCAAGCAACTTCCTGGCCTTCAACGCCGACGCGCAGAAAAAAGCCCTTGAGACCAAGGGCGAGAGCATTGCCAAGGGCATGCAGAACCTGGTGCACGACCTGCAGCAAGGCCATGTGTCCATGACAGACGAAAGCCTGTTCGAGGTGGGCCGCAACGTGGCCACCACCGAAGGCGCGGTTGTGTTCGAGAACGAGCTGTTCCAGCTCATCGAGTACAAGCCGCTGACCGCCAAGGTCTACGAGCGCCCCTTCCTGCTGGTGCCGCCCTGTATCAACAAGTTCTACATCCTCGACCTGCAGCCCGAGAACTCCTTCATTCGCTATGCGGTCAGCCAGGGGCATCGCACCTTTGTGGTGAGCTGGCGCAACCCCGACGCCTCGCTGCAGAACAAGACCTGGGACGATTACATCGAGGACGCGGCCATCCGCGCCATCGACACCGTGCAGGCCATCACCGGCGCCGAGCAGATCAATGCCTTGGGCTTTTGCGTGGGCGGCACCATCCTCTCGACCGCCCTGGCCGTGCTGGCCGCGCGGGGTCAGCAACCGGTGGCATCGGCCACCTTTCTGACCACCTTGGTCGACTTCACCGACACCGGCATCCTTGATGTCTTCATCGACGAGGGCTTTGTCAAGTTCCGCGAGATGCAGATGGGGCAGGGCGGTCTGCTCAAGGGCCAGGACCTGGCCTCGACCTTCAGCTTTTTGCGCCCCAACGACCTGGTCTGGAACTATGTGGTGGGCAACTACCTCAAGGGCGAGACCCCGCCGCCCTTTGACCTGCTCTACTGGAACAGCGACTCGACCAACCTGCCCGGCCCCTTCTACGCCTGGTACCTGCGCAACACCTACCTCGAGAACAAGCTCGTCAAGCCCGGCCAGGCGCTGGTGTGCGGCGAGAAGGTCGACTTCCGCAAGGTCAAGCTGCCGGTCTACCTTTACGGCTCGCGCGAGGACCACATCGTGCCCATCGGCGGCGCCTATGCCAGCACGCAAGTGTTCCCGGGCAACAAGCGTTTTGTGATGGGCGCCTCTGGCCACATCGCCGGCGTCATCAACCCGCCTGCCGCCAAAAAACGCAGCCATTGGCTGCGCGAAGACGGTCAGTTCCCAGCCCAGGTGGACGCCTGGATCGACGGCGCCACCGAGGTGCCCGGCAGCTGGTGGACCGACTGGTCGACCTGGCTCAAGGGCCACGCCGGCAAACAGATCCCGGCGCCCAAAACCTATGGCAAGGGCACCCGCTACAAGGCCATCGAGCCCGCGCCTGGGCGCTACGTCAAGGCCAAGGCCTGATCGCATCCCCTGCCATCCCCATTGCTTTTGATACCTGAGGAGTTCACCCCATGGAAGACATCGTCATCGTTTCGGCGGCCCGCACCGCCATCGGCAAGTTTGGCGGTTCGCTGGCCAAGGTGCCGGCCACCGAGCTGGGCAGCATCGTCATCCGCGAAGCCATTGCCCGCGCGGGCCTGGCCGCTGACCAGGTGGGCGAGGTGATCATGGGCCAGGTGCTGGCCGCTGGCGTGGGCCAGAACCCGGCCCGCCAGGCCATGATGAAGGCCGGTGTGGCGCAAGAGACCCCGGCGCTGACCATCAACGCGGTCTGTGGCTCGGGCCTGAAGGCCGTCATGCTGGCCGCGCAGGCCGTGGCCTGGGGCGACAGCGAGATCGTGGTCGCCGGTGGCCAAGAGAACATGAGCGCCTCGCCGCACGTGCTGCTGGGCAGCCGCGACGGCCAGCGCATGGGCGACTGGAAGATGGCCGACACCATGATCGTTGACGGCCTTTGGGACGTCTACAACCAGTACCACATGGGCATCACCGCCGAGAACGTGGCCAAGCTGCACGGCATCACCCGCGACATGCAGGACGCGCTGGCCCTGGCCAGCCAGCAAAAGGCTTCGGCTGCACAGGACGCGGGCAAGTTCCAGGACGAGATCGTCAACGTGCTGATCCCGCAGCGCAAGGGTGACCCGCTGGTGTTCAACCACGACGAATTCATCAACAAGAAGACCAGCGCCGAGGCCCTGGCGGGCCTGCGCCCCGCCTTCGACAAGGCCGGCTCGGTGACCGCGGGCAATGCCTCGGGCATCAACGATGGCGCCGCGGCAGTGGTGGTGATGACGGCCCGCAAGGCCGCGGCCCTGGGCCTCAAGCCCCTGGCGCGCATCGCGGCCTTTGGCACCAGTGGTCTCGATCCGGCCACCATGGGCATGGGCCCGGTGCCCGCCTCGCAAAAGGCACTGGCCCGTGCGGGCTGGAAGGCGCAAGACGTCGACCTGTTCGAACTCAACGAGGCCTTTGCGGCCCAGGCCTGCGCCGTCAACAAGGTGCTCGACATCGATCCGGCCAAGGTCAACGTCAACGGCGGCGCGATCGCCATCGGTCACCCGATCGGCGCGTCGGGCTGCCGCATCCTGGTCACGCTGCTGCACGAAATGCAGCGTCGTCAGGCCCAGAAGGGTCTGGCCGCGCTGTGCATTGGTGGCGGCATGGGCGTCTCGCTGGCTGTCGAGCGCGTTTAATTTTTTTCACTGCAACTTCAAGGAGACAAACATGACACAACGCGTTGCCTACGTCACGGGTGGGATGGGCGGCATTGGAACCGCCATTTGCCAGCGCCTGCACAAAGCCGGCTTCAAGGTGATCGCCGGTTGCGGCCCCACCCGCGACTTCACCAAGTGGCTCGACGAACAAAAGGCCCTGGGCTACACCTTCTACGCATCGGTGGGCAATGTGGGCGACTGGGAGTCCACGGTGGCGGCCTTTTCCAAGGCCAAGGCCGAGCACGGTCCGATCGACGTGCTGGTGAACAACGCCGGCATCACGCGTGACCGCATGTTCCTGAAGATGACGCGCGAGGACTGGGATGCGGTGATCGACACCAACCTGAACTCGATGTTCAACGTGACCAAGCAGGTCGTGCCGGACATGGTCGATCGCGGCTGGGGCCGCATCATCCAGATCTCGTCGGTCAACGGCGAGAAGGGCCAGGCCGGCCAGACCAACTACTCGGCGGCCAAGGCCGGCATGCACGGCTTCACCATGGCCTTGGCGCAGGAAATGGCCAACAAGGGCGTGACCGTGAACACCGTCAGCCCGGGCTACATCGGCACCGAGATGGTTCGCGCCATCCGCCCCGACGTGCTCGAGAAGATCGTGGCCACCATCCCCGTCAAGCGCCTGGGCACGCCCGACGAAATCGGCTCCATCGTGACCTGGCTGGCCGGCGACGACTCCGGCTTCACCACCGGCGCCGACTTTGCCTGCAACGGCGGTCTGCACATGGGCTGATCCCCCAGGCCCGCACGCCGGGCCGGGATCC
>JBEBDJ010000006.1:0-10079 GCA_041157045.1 Pseudomonadota bacterium | reverse complement strand
CGCCGCCGCCGCAAACAGCCAGTCAAGCCAGGATCGGCGCGAGGCCTTGAAATTCATTGCATTGAGGGTCGAGGTGTTCATGCGGAAGCCTCCGTTGCGCCCAGCAGGCGTTGTTTGAGCTGATCGAATTCACGATCGGTATCCATGGTCTGACGATTGCTCGACAAGGCCATCTGCGCCTGCGCGCCAGTGCCTGCAGGCGCCAGCCAGATCCACAGCCGGCGCTCGCGCACATAGAGCATGGCCATCACGCCCAAAATCAGGAAAAAGCAGCCCAGGTACACCACCGTCTTGCCTGGCGCGCGCGCCACCTGGAAGACGCTGGCCTGCACCTGCTCGAACCCATCAAGCATGAAGGTCAGGGGTGCGGTGTACAGCGGCGCATCCGACAGGGCGATGACGGCCTGCGTCATGAAGTTGGCGGTGATGTCCTGCGGCATGGCGGGCACCCCGGCCTGCTGGCGCGCCACCGAATCGAGCTCGAACAGCACACCGTTGAGAATGCGCACCAGCATTTCGCCCGCGCGGGCGCGCTCGCCCTCGGGCACATTGGCGTCCATGAAATCGGCAATGGCCTGCAAGCCCCCCGTGGTCTGGCCCTTGACGGGCTCCAGGCCCGCAAACAAGGACAGCGCCTTGGCCGCCGATTCGGCCAGTTGCTGCTGCAACTCGGGCCGCTTGGGATCGACCGCACGGGCGGCATAGCGGTCGACGGCGCGGCGGCGCATGGCCGGGTCCTGCATGGCGGTGCGCAGGCGCACAAAGCCGTCGATCTGCAATTTTTCGTCGGCCGGCACGCGCAGGTAGCGGAAGTTGTCGGCCGGGCTGTCGCGCATGCCCAGCAGGAACACGGGCTGCCCATCGCCCAGGTCCACCGGCACCATGTAGTTGTTGAACTCGCGCGCCTGACCGGCGGCGTCGCGCAGCTTGTAGCTCACGCTCGGGCCAATGTTGCGCAGTTGCTTTTCGGTCACCGTCTTGTGGCCCGAGCCCAAGCGCTGCTCGATGCTCTGGCGCAAGTCCACCGCACGCACATCGGTGGCCTGGCCATCGGCCGGACCACGCGACATGTTCTCGACGTTGATCACCCGCAGGCCGGTGAACTCGAGGCGAAGTTTTTCCTCGCCGTTGCTGATCTCGGTGCTCGAGCCAATCGTGCCTTCGACCTCAAAGGGCTTGACCGGCGCGGCCATCGGCACGGCGCGCAGCTTGACCTTGGAGCCGCCATCGTCAAAGCTGGACTGGTAAATCTCGATGCCGCGGTGGCGTGCCGGGTGGTTCACCTCGACCCGTGCCTCGCGCGACTCGCCGGTGGCCTTGTCGTGGATCACGATGTCGCTGGCAAACAGCTTGGGCATGCCGGTCTCGTAGTACTCGACAATGAATTTTTTCAGCTCGATGGCAAATGGCAATTCCTGCAGCAACACGCCATCGGACTGGTTGAGCAAGGCGGTGCTCGACGCCGTGCCCTCGGCCACCAGCAGGTTGCCCCGGAAGGTCGGGTTGCGCTCGCCCAGGCGGTGCGCTGCGGGCACATCGGCGATCAGGCCGCCGCCGTTGTACGGGGTTTTGTTGCCCCACCACATCTGGGCGCGCACCATCAGGTCGCCATCGAGCAGGCCGCCCACACACACCAGCACAATGGCCGAGTGCGCCGCGATATAGCCCAGCTTGTTGGCGGCGCCGCGCTTGGCCGCCACCATCACCCCACCGCCCTCGCGGGCCTGGGTCTTGACCTTCCAGCCCAGGGCCTGCAGATCGGCCGCCAGGGCTTGCGCTGCCGGCTCGGGCGCCAGGTCAAAGCGACCCTGCGCACGGTGATGGAAGGCGCGCAGGCCCTGCTCGCGCAGGCCTTCTTTGTAGGTGCGCAGATCGGCCAGGATCTTGGGTGTGTTGCGCGCAATGCACAAGCTGGTGCTGGTCACCAAGAATGCCAGGATCAGCAAGAACCACCAGGCGCTGTAGACGCTGTACAGGTTGAGCGCTGCAAACACCTCGGCCCAGAAGGGGCCGAACTGGTTGATGTAGTTGTTGATCGGCTCGTGCTGCTTGATCACCGTGCCGATCACCGACGCAATGCAGATCACGCTCAGCAGCGCGATGGCAAAGCGCATCGAGGACAGGAGTTCGACCGCCTCGCGCCAACGGGGGGTGGCGCGTTCCTGGGGCAGTCCTTCGGTGGCAGCAGTCATGGTGTGGGGAGAGGGTCAGAGAGGGCCACGACGTCAGCAAACAAATTCACCGCCACATCGGCCCTGCGCAGACCCCGATTGTCGCAGACCAGACCTGCAGACAAAGAAAAGGGCCCGATACCCCAAGGGGCATGGGCCCGACAGACGGCACAGGGCTTAACGCAGGCCGGCGATGTAATCCGACACCGCGCGGATTTCGCGGTCGTTCATCTTGGCAGCGACCTGGCTCATCTGCAGGTTGTTCTTGCGCACGCCATCGCGGAAGGCGGTCAGCTGTGCCGCGGTGTAGTCGGCGTGCTGACCCGACAGGCGCGGGTACTGGGCAGGAATGCCAGCGCCGTTGGGCGAGTGGCAGCCCGCGCAGGCGGCGATGTTGCGATCAGAGATGCCGCCGCGGTAGATGCGCTCGCCCAGGGCCACGGTTTCCTTGTCCTTGGCAAAGCCGGGCTTGCCCGGCTTGCTGCCCACCCAGTAGGCGATGTTGCGCATGTCCTCATCGGACAGCGTGGCGGCAAAGCCGGCCATGATGGCGTTGGCGCGCTTGCCCGACTTGAATTCCTGCAATTGCTTGACCAGGTATTCCGGATGTTGCTGCGCCAGCTTGGGGTTGGCCGGGGAGCCAGAATTGCCGTCCGCGCCGTGGCAGGCGGCGCAATTGGCCGTGAAGATGGCTTCGCCCTTGGCCAGATCGGGCTTGGCCGCCTTGGGGGCCGGGCCTGCGGCCAGGGCAGCGCCCGCCAGCAACAGGGTCGTCAAAGAAAAGGCAATCGACTTCATGGTCTCATCCAGGCTGATGCACAAATTGGTGGATCTCAAACCGGCTGATTCTACAATGGGGCACGTTTCCCTTTCCTGACGCCCGGCCGGGCGAGAATGCCCACGCCATGCGCACCCCCCCAAAAAAGCCCCAAAACACCCCCAACAAAGCCCCTGATGCGGCCTTGGTCACCCCCATGGGCTGGATGCACACCGCCCGGTTTCTGACCACCGCCGCCCAGCTGCATCAGTTGCCCGAGCTCGAGGTCCCCGAGATTGCGTTTGTGGGCCGCTCCAACGCCGGCAAGTCCACCTGCATCAACACCCTGACGCAGCAAAAGCAGCTGGCCTATGCCTCCAAGCGCCCAGGCCGCACCCAGCACATCAACCTGTTTGCCCTGGGCAAGCAGGGCCTGACCGACGCGGTGCTGACCGACCTGCCCGGTTACGGCTACGCCGCCGTCTCGCGCGAGGACAAGGTCCGCTGGCAACAGGTGATGGTCAACTACCTGGTCAGCCGCCGCAACCTGCGCGGCATCGTGCTGCTGTGCGACCCCCGCCTGGGCCTGACCGAGCTGGACGAGGCCCTGCTGGAGGTCATCCGGCCGCGGGTGGAGGAAGGCCTGGAATTCCTGATCCTGCTGACCAAGGCCGACAAGCTCACCCGCAGCGAGTCCGCGCGGGCCCTGTCGATCGCCCAGCTGCAATGCGCCGGCGGCCAGGCCAAGCTGTTCTCGGCCCTCAAGCGCCAGGGCGTGGAGGATCTGGCCCAGCTGCTGTGGGACTGGGCGCACCCGCCCCAGGACGAGACCGCCGAGGCCGCCCCGGCGGCCCAAGACCCCGTCGAACCCGAGCCCCCCGAGGTGGCATGAGCCCCATCGAGACCTGGCAACAACCCCTGCCCCACGACGGCATGGTGCTGAGCGTGCGCGCCTGCGGCACGCCAGGACGGCCGGTGCTGATGTTTTTGCACGGTTTTCCCGAAGGCGCCTGGGTCTGGGACGGACTGATGCAGCACTTTGCCCAGCCCGAACACGGGGGCTGGCGCTGTGTGGCGCCCAATTTGCGCGGCTACGAGCGCTCCAGCGCCCCCGCCGATGTGCGCGCCTACCGACCACGCCACCTGGTGCAGGATGTGCGGGCCCTGGTGGACATCGTCTGCGGCCAGGGCCAGCGCCTGGGGGCCCTGGTGGCGCACGACTGGGGCGGCGCGGTGGCCTGGAACCTGGCCAACCAGCACCCCGAATGCCTGCGCGCCCTGGTGATCCTGAACGCGCCGCACCCCGGCACCTTGCTGCGCGAGTTGCAGCACAACCCGGCCCAACAGGCGGCGAGCGCCTACATGCACGAGTTGGCTGCCCCAGGGGCGGCGGCGCGCCTGTCGGCCAACGATTTTGCCGCCCTGTTTGCGACCCTGGAGGCGGGGCGTCCGGCCCCCTGGCTCACCCAGGCCGTGCGGGCGCAATACCGCAGCGTCTGGCAGCACGGCCTGCAGGGCGCGCTGAACTACTACGCAGCCACGCCGCTGCGCCCACCGCGCCCGGATGCGCCAGCGGCGCAAGCCGTGAGCCTGCCGCCCGAGGCCTGGCGCATCGAGGTGCCCACCTTGCTGCTGTGGGGCCAGCAAGACCATGCCCTGCTGCCGGCCCTGACCGAGGGGCTGTCGGCGCACATCCCGCAATTGCACACCGTGCCGCTGCCCGAGTTGTCGCACTGGGGCCTGCACGAAGACCCGGCGCGCATTGGCGCCGAAATCGAGGGGTTTTTGGAGCGCCTGGGCCCGCCTCAGTAAATCGACGGGGCGCCTGGCGGGCGCGATTTGAAGCGCCGATGGACCCAGTGGTACTGCTCGGGCATCTGGCGGATCCAGCCCTCGATGGCCTGGTTCATGCGCAGCGTGTCGGCCACCGGGTCCTCGCTCGGGAAATCCGCCCAGGCGGGATGGACCTGGACCTCGTAGCCCGCATCGGTCATGCGCGTGACCACCGGCACCACCCGCGCATGGCCCACCCGTGCCATGCGCGAGAGCGATGGGGCGGTCGCCGCCGGCACGCCAAAAAACGGCACAAACACCGAGTCCTGCGCCCCCAGGTCCATGTCGGGCGACAAATGCAGCGGCTCCCCCCGACGCAATCCTGCAAGGATCTGGCGCATGCCCTCGTGCCGGTAGCAGGGGCGCACATTGCCAAAGCGCTCGCGGCCTTGCTGCACCCACTGGTCAATCGCGGGATTGCTCTGGCGCGAAAAAATAAACGATACCGGCCCACGCACATCGCGCGCCACCGCGGTGCCCCCGGCATCCAGGCCCGCAAAGTGGGGGGCCAGCAAGATCATGGGGCCCGGCGCTTGCAGGGCCTCGGTCGGGCCCACCCAACGCAAACGCTGCGCCAGCACCGCTGGCGGCGCGTGCCAGAGCCAGGCGCGGTCCAGCACCGAGCGCCCAAAACAATGCAGGTGCGCGCGCGCCAGCCGCCGGCGCCGGGCCTCGTCCAGCTCGGGCATGCAGTGGCGCAGATTGGTCAGCACAATGTGCCGGCGCGAGCGGGCCACCCACCACAGCAGCTCCCCCAGCGCCGTGCCCAGCGCCCGCAACCAGGGCAGGGGCAGCCAGGACAGCCCCTTCATGAGGGCGATCAACCCGCTGGTCAGGCGGATCTTGAGTTCAGAGCGTTTCTTCACGGGCTTGGCGGTAGCGGTGATAGCCCCACAGGTACTGCTGCGGGCATTGCAAGATGAGCTGTTCCATGGCCTGGTTGAGTTGCTGCACGGCAGCCGTCAGGTCATTGGGCAAGGGCTGTGCCAGGTCTTGCGCATGGATGCGAAAGCCACGGCCCCAGGGCAGGCGCTCGCCCCAGGCGAGCACGATGCGGGCCCCGGTTTGCTGCGCCAGGCGCGCGGCCAGCGTCATGGTGTAGGCCGGCTGGCCAAAAAACGGCACCCAGACCCCCAGGCCCAGCGGCGGCACCTGATCGGGCAGCAGGCCGACCGACTCGCCCGCACGCAAGGCCTTGAGCATCTGGCGCACGCCCGAGAGATTGGTGGGCGCGGTGCGCAGGCCGGGGCGCTGGCGCGCGGCGCGCATCAGCGCGTCCATGGCGGCGCGCCGAGCGGGCCGAAAGAGCACCGTGAGCGGCCCAAACTGGGGCGAGAGGTCTTGCGCCACCGCTTGCGCCGTGATCTCGAAGCAGCCCAGATGCGGCGTCAAAAAAATCACCCCCTGGCGCGCGGCCATGGCCTGCGACACCCCATTGGGCGACGGCCACTCGACATGGGGCAGCCGGCCGAGCCAGACCCGCGGCAGCTCCATCACCATGCAACCGGCGTGGCCGATGGCCGCGGCCAGCTGCCAAGGCCCCAGGCCCGCCTGGCGGGCGTTGTCCAGCAGGCGGCGCCGGTAGGCCGGGGAGGCCAGCCAGACGCCCCAACCCAGCCCCCAACCCAGCAGGTGCAGGGCCCACAGAGGCCAGTGCGAAAAAAAACGGAACCAGCGCAACATAGGGCCCGATTGTGCCTGCAACCGCAGGCCCGCCCACGGCGCATGACGGGGCCCATGGCACGCCGCCAGCAGAGTGGCCGCTTACTTGCTCAGCAGGCGCATGGCGTCTTCCAGCCCCTTGAGGGTCAGCGGGAACATGCGCTGGCCCAGCAACTGCTGGATGACGGCAATGCTTTGGCGGTACTGCCAGACCCCTTGCGGCTCGGGGTTGATCCAGGCGTGGCGCGGAAAGGCGTGCGTCAGGCGCTGCAGCCACTCGGCCCCGGCCTCCTCGTTGTTGTACTCGACGCTGCCGCCAGGCTGCAGGATCTCGTAAGGACTCATGGTCGCGTCACCGATGAAGATGAGCTTGTAGTCCTTGTTGTACTTGCGGATGATGTCCCAGGTGGGGAATTTCTCGGCAAAGCGGCGCCGGTTGTTCTTCCACATGAAGTCATAGACGCAGTTGTGGAAGTAGTAGAACTCCAGGTGCTTGAACTCGGCCTTGGCCGCCGAGAACATCTCTTCGACGCGCGAGATGTGCTCGTCCATGGTGCCGCCCACGTCCATCAGCAGCAACACCTTCACATTGTTGTGCCGCTCGGGGCGCATCAGGATGTCGAGGTAGCCGGCATTGGCCGCGGTCTTGCGAATGGTGCCGTCCAGGTCGAGCTCGTCGGGCGAGCCCTCGCGCGCAAAGCGGCGCAACCGGCGCAGCGCCACCTTGATGTTGCGCGTGCCCAGCTCCTGGGTGTCGTCGTAATCGCGGTAGGCGCGCTGGTCCCAGACCTTGACCGCCGACTTGTTGCCGCCCTTGCCGCCAATGCGGATGCCCTGCGGGTTGTGGCCGCTGTTGCCAAAGGGCGAGGTGCCGCCGGTGCCAATCCACTTGTTGCCGCCCTCGTGGCGCTCTTTCTGCTCTTCGAGCCGCTTTTTGAGCGTCTCCATCAGCTCGTCCCAGCCCATCTTCTCGATGGCCGCCTTCTGCTCGGGCGTGAGCTCGCGCTGCAAGATGTTCTCGAGCCAGGACAAGGGGATTTCCTTGTCAAAGCTGGTCAGCATCTCGACGCCCTTGAAGTACGCCCCAAAGGCCCGGTCGAACTTGTCAAAGTGCTTCTCGTCCTTGACCAGCACCGTGCGCGAGAGGTGGTAGAAATCGTCGATGTGGCACTGCTCGGTGCCCGGCCCGATCACCTGCGCCTTGAGCGCTTCGAGCAGCGTCAGGTACTCGCGCACCGACACCGGCACCTTGGCCGCACGCAGGGTATAGAAAAAATCGGTCAGCATGGCTCAGCCCTTTCGTTGCGCGCGGCGCCAGGCGCGCGCCAGGTGCAGACCGGCGCCACCGCCCAGGCCCACCAGCAAAATCGCCCCGATGCTCAGGCTGTCGTAGCCCTCGCTGAACAGGTCCCAGCCGATCCACTGCCCCAGCCAGAACCCGCCCAGGGCCCCGCCCACAAAGCCGATGGCATCGGACAGGCCTTCGATCAGCAAACGGCGGGCATCGGACATGGGGTTTCCTGACAAATCAGCGGTTGCGCTGGTTCATGAACACCAGCTTTTCGAACAAGGTGACGTCCTGCTCGTTCTTGAGCAGCGCGCCCACCAGCGGGGGCACCGAGACCTTCTGGTCGGCGCTTTGCAGGGCTTCGAGCGGAATGTCCTCGGCCACCAGCAGCTTGATCCAATCGAGCAGCTCGCTGGTCGAGGGCTTTTTCTTGAGGCCCGGCAGTCCCCGGACATCATAGAAGTTCTTGAGTGCCACCGTCAGCAGCTCGGCCTTCAGATGGGGAAAGTGCACCGCCACGATCTGCTTCATGGTCTCGGGCTCGGGGAACTTGATGTAGTGGAAGAAGCAGCGGCGCAGGAAGGCGTCGGGCAGCTCTTTTTCGTTGTTCGAGGTGATGAACACCAGCGGCCGGGTCTTGGCCTTGATCAGCTGGCGCGTCTCGTAGCAGTAAAACTCCATGCGGTCGAGTTCGCGCAGCAGGTCGTTGGGGAACTCGATGTCGGCCTTGTCGATCTCGTCAATCAGGATGGCCACCGGCGTCTCCGAGGTGAAGGCCTGCCAGAGCACGCCTTTGACGATGTAGTTCTCGATGTCCTTGACGCGCTCATCGCCCAGCTGGCTGTCGCGCAGGCGGCTGACCGCGTCGTACTCGTACAGGCCCTGCTGGGCCTTGGTGGTCGACTTGATATGCCACTGCAGCAGGGGCAGATCGAGCGCCTGCGCCACCTCCTCGGCCAGCATGGTCTTGCCGGTCCCGGGCTCGCCCTTGACCAGCAGCGGGCGCTTGAGGGTGATGGCCGCGTTGACGGCCAGCATCAGGTCCTGGGTGGCCACATAGTTGTCGGTGCCTTGGAATTTCATGGTCTTGCGCAGAGGGTTGTGATGGCAATGGACGGATTGTCAGGATGGTGCGGGGTGACCCGATATAATCCCAGGTTGATTTTTATCAAACTACCCGGATTGTCCGAGCAAAATGAACAAGCTGTTGACCTCCATGTCGGCCCTGGTTGTCGCTTGCGTGACCCTTGCGTCCGCCCAAGCCCAGGAAACCAAGGGCGATGCCAAAGCGGCAGAAAGCAAGATTGCCATGTGCATTGGCTGCCACGGCATTCCGGGCTACCAAGCCAGCTTCCCCGAGGTGTACCGCGTGCCCAAGATTTCGGGCCAGAACGCCAAGTACATCGTGGCGGCCCTGAACGCCTACAAAAAAGGCGAGCGCAAGCACCCCAGCATGCGCGGCATCTCCGAGTCCCTGACCGATCAGGACATGGCCGATGTGGCCGCCTACTATGAGCAGCACGGCCGCACCGATGCACCGCTCAAGCCGGCCGCCGCCCCGTCGGCCCAGGTGGACGCCCTGATCAAGAAGGGCGCTTGCGTGTCCTGCCACGGCGACAACTTCTCCAAGCCGGTCGACCCGTCCTACCCCAAGATCGCGGGCCAGTACAAGGACTACCTGTTTGTGGCCCTCAAGTCCTACAAGGTTGAAGGCCAGGCCACCTGGGGCCGCAACAACGGCGTGATGGGCGGCATTGCCAAGCAGTTCTCGAACGCCGAACTCAAGGCCATGGCCAACTACATCGGCGGCCTGGACGGCGAGCTCAAGTCGATCCCGCAGTCCAAGCTGCGTTGATCCGGCGGCCCCTGGCCCCAAGCAAAACCGCGCCCCGGCGCGGTTTTTTTTCGTCTGCGATCGCTGACCATGGGGCCCAAGGCAGCACCCTGCGCTTGCATTAGGTGGGCGGTGTCGAGCCGATCCATCAAGGGGCGCCACACATGCGACCACCGGCCACATCCAAGGCATCCAACGGCAAGCGTTCGGGCATGTCGCCAAAGGGGACACCCACCTGTGCGCGCCAGGTCCGGCAGGTAGAATCTGCCGACCTGCCGCCGTAGTTCAATGGATAGAACGAGCGCCTCCTAAGCGCTAGATACAGGTTCGATTCCTGTCGGGGGCGCCATCCCGCGCTGGCGGGCACGCATGACCAGATCAGGGCGTGCGCGGCATGCGCACCAAGCGCAGCCGATAGCCACGCGCCTCCAGCAGTTGGGGCAGGCTGCTCGGCCCCGCCAGGTGCAGGGCCCCCACCGCCACGAACACCTTCTGGCCTTGCGCGTGCATCGCATCGATGCGCGCGGCCATGCG
>JBEBDJ010000005.1:0-5051 GCA_041157045.1 Pseudomonadota bacterium | reverse complement strand
CCCGATGATGCCGCCGCCGATCACCAGCATCCGTTTCGGCACGGCGGCGAGTTCCAGCGCGCCGGTCGAGTCCACGATGCGCGGGTCCTCGGGAATGAACGGCAGCTTCACGGCCTGCGAGCCGGCCGCGACGATGGCCTTCGCGAACCGCACGACGGTCTTCTCGCCGGTCGGCGCCTGTCCCGGGCCGGACGTCAGTTGCACTTCGAGGTGGTTCGGTCCGACGAAGCGGCCGACGCCGCGCACCGTCGTGACCTTGCGGGTCTTGGCCATGCCGGTCAGGCCGCCGGTGAGCTTGCCGACCACCTTGTCCTTGTGCGCGCGCAGCTTGCCGAGATCGAGTTTCGGCGCGCCGAACTCGACGCCGAGCGTGGCGAAGTGCGCGGCTTCGTCCATCACGGCGGCTACGTGCAGCAGCGCCTTGGACGGAATGCAGCCGACGTTCAGGCACACGCCGCCGAGCGTCGAGTAGCGCTCGACCAGCACGGTCTTCATGCCGAGGTCGGCCGCGCGGAAGGCGGCCGAGTAGCCGCCCGGGCCGGCGCCGAGCACCAGCATGTCGCACTCGATGTCGGCCGCGCCGCCGAACGCAGCGGCAACCGGAGCGGGCGCCGGAGCGGGCGCCGCAGCCGGCTTCGCCGCGGCCGCGGCAGTCGCGGGCGCAGGGGCCGGCGATGGCGCGGGGGCTGCCGCGCCGGAGGCCTCCAGCACGAGGAGCGGCGACCCCTGCGACACCTTGTCGCCGAGCTTCACCCGCATCTCCTTGACGACACCGGCGGCCGACGACGGGATCTCCATCGACGCCTTGTCGCTCTCGACGGTGACCAGCGACTGGTCCTTCGCGATCGTGTCGCCCGGCTTCACCAGCACCTCGATCACTTCGACGTCCTTGAAGTCACCGATGTCTGGCACTTTCACTTCGACGGCCTGGCTCATCCGTTGTCCCCTTCCGTGGACTGCTGTGCGGCGACGCTGAACACGCGCGCCGGCAACGAGGAACTCTTGTCGAACTCCGCGCCCGCCTTCACGCCGATCTCGGCGATGCGGCGCGCGGAAGCGGTGCGGTCGTACGCCGCGTACATCGCGCCGAGCGCGAAGTTGCGGCCGGAGCCGATGCCCCAGAAACGGTCGAAGCTGAACACCTCGCGGTACGAATACACGCCGTAGATGCCGCTGGCGTTGGCGATCAGCGCGGTGACGTGCGACGACTCGTACGGATCGGCGTCCTCCTCCTTCGGGTTCAGGAAGAAGCGTTCCTTCAGCACCGGATGCAGGCGCTGGAACGTGTTGAAGACGTCGCTGCGGCTGCCCAGCCTGCAGTCGTCGCCGAGGTGACGCAACGCCTCGGCCATGACCGCGAAGTGCGCCGTGCTGCCGGCCAGTCCGATGTACGAGTCGTTGATCCGGAAGATCTTCTCGTTCAGCTCGTAGCCGTGCGGCAGCCGCGTCTCGCCGAACGTGACGAGCGCATCCGATGCGATGGCGATCTCGTCGTTCTTCTTTACGACAACGATGGTGGTCATGGTTGTGCAACCGGACGGCGCGCCAGCCTGGCGCGCCGCGAACGGAAGTCCCGGGCTACAGCATCACCCGGCGGAAGTCCGCGAGGATCTGCGCAAGGTACGCGTTGAAGCGCGCCGCCCCCGCGCCGTCGACCACGCGGTGGTCCCACGACAGCGACAGCGGCAGCATCAGGCGCGGCACGAACTGCTTGCCGTCCCACACGGGCTCCATCTGGCTCTTGCACACGCCCAGAATGGCCACTTCGGGCGCGTTGATGATGGGCGTGAAATAACGCCCACCAATGCCGCCCAGGCTCGAGATGGTGAAGCTGGCGCCGGACATGTCGGCCGGGCCCAGCTTGCCATCGCGCGCCTTCTTGGCCAGCTCGCCCATTTCCTGGCTGATCTGCAGAATGCCCTTCTTGTCGGCGTCCTTGATGACCGGCACCACCAGGCCATTGGGCGTGTCGGCCGCAAAACCGATGTGGTAGTACTGCTTGTAGACCAGCGCG
The DNA here is from genome assembly GCA_041157045.1 of Pseudomonadota bacterium. Lineage (GTDB taxonomy): Bacteria > Pseudomonadota > Gammaproteobacteria > Burkholderiales > Burkholderiaceae_C > Limnohabitans_A. The sequence goes on along the minus strand of JBEBDJ010000005.1, from coordinate 3,037 downwards.
TCGCCGTCGAGGCTGCTGTTGAACTCGGGGAACTTCTTGAGCGCGGCCACGCAGGCCTTGATCAGGAAGGCCAGCATGGTGACCTTCACACCGCTCTTCTCGTTTTCCTTGTTGGTCGAGACGCGGAAGGCTTCGAGTTCGGTGATGTCGGCGTCGTCGTGGTTGGTGACGGCCGGGATCATGATGGCGTTGCGCGTGAGGTTGGCACCGCTGATCTTCTTGATGCGACCGAGCTCCTTGCGCTCGATCGGGCCGAACTTGGCAAAGTCGACCTTGGGCCAGGGCAGCAAGTCCAGTCCCACGCCGGTGCCCACCGAAGCGGCCGGGGCCTTGGCGGCCTGGGCGCGGGTTTGCACCGCGCCGCTCATGACCGACTTGGTGAAGGCCTGCACGTCTTGCGGGGTGATGCGGCCCTTGGGGCCGCTGCCCTTGACCTCGTCCAGCGGCACGCCCAGCTCGCGGGCGAACTTGCGCACCGAGGGCGAGGCATGCGGCAGGCCCGTGGCCGGGGCCACGCTGGGGTTGTGGGCCGGGGCGGCCACTGGCGCGGCGGCAGCAGGTGCGGCGGCGACCGCGGCCGCTGGGGCTGGCGCCGGGGCCGCAAGCGCTGCGGCCACCGGGGCGGCGGCCGCCGCAAGGGGCGCACTGCCTTCCAGAATGGCCAGCAGGTCGCCAATGTTGACGGTGTCGCCCACCTTGACCTTGAGCTCTTTGAGCACGCCAGCCGCAGAAGACGGGATCTCCATCGAGGCCTTGTCGGACTCGACCGTGATCAGGCTTTGCTCGACCTTGATGGTGTCGCCCGGCTTGACGAAGACCTCGATGACGGCCACGTCCTTGAAGTCGCCGATGTCGGGCACATGCACCTCGACGCGGCCGGTGGCGGCCGCAGGGGCCGCAGCGGGGGCGGCCGCCGGCGCCACGGGCGCAGGCGCTGCGGGCGCAGCGGCCGGGGCAGCAGCGACAGCGACAGCGGCGGCGGCCGGGGCGGCGGCGCCTTCGGCCTCCAGCACCAGCACCACCGAGCCCTGCTTGACCTTGTCGCCCAGCTGGACCTTGAGTTCCTTGACCACGCCGGCGTGGCTGCAAGGGATTTCCATCGAGGCCTTGTCGGACTCGACCGTGATCAGGCTCTGCTCGGCCTTGACGGTATCGCCCGGCTTGACCAGCAGCTCGATCACCGCCACCTCATCGAAGTCGCCGATATCGGGGACTTGCACTTCAATCATTGCCATGTTGGTCTCCGTGTTCAGGCGTAAAGGGGATTGACCTTGCTGGTGTTGATGCCGTACTTCTGGATGGCCTCGCTCACCTTGGCCAGCGGCAGCACGCCATCGTCGGCCAGCGACTTGAGCGCGGCCAGCACGATGTAGTGGCGGTTGATTTCAAAGTGCTCGCGCAGCTTGCTGCGGAAGTCCGAGCGGCCAAAGCCGTCGGTGCCCAGCACCTTGTAGGTCCGGCCCTTGGGAATGAAGGGGCGGATCTGCTCGGCGTAGTTCTTCATGTAGTCGGTCGAGGCCACCACCGGGCCGCTGCTGCCCGAGAGTTGTTGCTCGACAAAGCTTTGCTGGGGCTTGGCGTCGGGGTTGAGCAGGTTGTGGCGCTCGACGGCCTGGCCGTCGCGGGCCAGCTCGTTGAAGCTCGGGCAGCTCCACACATCGGCCTGCACGCCCCAGTCGGTGGCCAGCAGGGTTTGCGCGGCCAGCGACTCGCGCAGGATCGAGCCCGAACCCAGCAGCTGCACCCGCACCTGGCCCTCGGCACCGGGCTTGCACAGGTACATGCCCTTGATGATCTGCTCTTCCTGGCCGGGCTTGATGCCGGGCATGGGGTAGTTCTCGTTGAGCAGGGTCAGGTAATAGAACACGTTGTCCTGCTTCTCCACCATGCGCTTCAAGCCATGGTGCAGGATCACGCCCACTTCGTGCGCAAAGGTCGGGTCGTAGCTGATGCAGTTGGGGATGGTGCCCGCCAGGATGTGGCTGTGGCCGTCTTCGTGCTGCAGGCCTTCGCCGTTGAGCGTCGTGCGGCCCGAGGTGCCGCCCAGCAAGAAGCCGCGCGCCTGCATATCGCCTGCCGCCCAGGCCAGATCGCCAATGCGCTGGAAGCCGAACATCGAGTAGTAGACGTAGAACGGCACCATGATGCGGTTGCTGGTGCTGTAGCTGGTGGCCGCCGCGATCCAGCTGGACATGCCGCCGGCCTCGTTGATGCCCTCTTGCAGGATCTGCCCGGCCTTGTCTTCCTTGTAGTACATGACCTGGTCTTTGTCGACCGGGGTGTACTGCTGACCTGCGGGGTTGTAGATGCCGATCTGGCGGAACAGGCCTTCCATGCCGAAGGTGCGGGCCTCGTCGACCAGAATGGGCACCACGCGCGGGCCCAGGGCCTGGTCGCGCAGCAGCTGCGTCAAGAACCGCACATAGGCCTGGGTGGTCGAGATTTCACGGCCTTCGGCGGTGGGGTCCATGACCGACTTGAAGGTCTCGAGCGAGGGCACGGTAAAGCTCTCGTCGGCACGGGTGCGGCGGTGCGGCAGGTAACCGCCCAGGGCCTTGCGGCGCTCGTGCAGGTACTTCATCTCCGGCGTGTCGTCGGCCGGCTTGTAGAACGGGATCTTGTCGAGTTCGCTGTCGGGAATGGGGATGTTGAAGCGATCGCGCATGTAGCGGATGTCATCATCGGTCAGCTTCTTGGTCTGGTGGACGGTGTTCTTGCCCTCACCGGCCTTGCCCATGCCAAAGCCCTTGACGGTCTTCATCAGCAGCACGGTCGGCTGGCCCTTGTGGTGGACCGCCTCGTGGTAGGCGGCGTAGACCTTTTGCGGGTCGTGGCCACCGCGGCGCAGGTTCCAGATGTCGTCGTCCGACAGGTGGGCCACCAGCTCCAGCGCCTTCGGGTCGCGCCCAAAGAAGTGCTTGCGCACATAGGCCCCGTCGTTGGCCTTGAAGGCCTGGTAGTCGCCGTCGAGCGTCTCCATCATGATCTTGCGCAGGGCGCCGTCCTTGTCGCGCGCCAGCAGCGGGTCCCAGTTCGA
>JBEBDJ010000004.1:0-6044 GCA_041157045.1 Pseudomonadota bacterium | reverse complement strand
CATTCTTCTCAACGATGCCCTTCTCCCAACCAGCAGCACGGTTGCAGAACTCAGCCTCGAACAGATAGTGGCCCGTCATTGACTCGAACCTGGCGTTGATGCTGCGCTGTTTGCCAGCGCCGACCTTATCGACGGCGGTCTTCATGTTGTCGTAAATGCCCCGCTTGGGAATCCCTCCGAAGATCTCGAAGGCCCGTGCATGAGCATCAAACAGCATCTCGTGTGACTGCGTGTAGTAGGCCACCATCACAAACGCTCGGCTAGCCGCAAGCTTGATGTGAGCCACCTCCAGTCTTCTGCGCAGCCCCGCAACAAAGGCGTACTCACAACTCCAGTCGAACTGGAACGCCTCCCCAAGCTCGTAGCTCATAGGAACAAATCCAGCGTGTCTTGGCTTCTGGAATTGCTCGTCACGCCAGCGCTTGCAGAACTGATAAACCGGCCCACGTGAACCGCTGTAGCCCAGCGACCGAACGGCTTCAAAAAGTGCCTTGGTCGTGCGCCGGTCGCGTTTGCCTCTATGGCTGTCGGCTTTGAGCCAGTTGATCAACTCCTCTTTGTATGGGTCAAGAATGGACCCAACAGTTGTCCGCTTGGGGTATTTGGGCTCGACCATCTCGTCCATGGCCAGCCAGCGAGCTGCAGTATTACGGGCAATTCCAAGCTTCTTGGAAGCCTCACGAACCGACAGTCCATCTCTACGGACCATGCGGCGTAATTTACTCAGTGTTCCCACGTTAATCACTCCTACACGCTCCTGCCCAAAAAATAAGCAGGACATGTGGTTAACATGGCTCAGATTTCGTCATGAATTTGCCAAAGAATGGCTCAGTTTTGAAAATGAATCAACAGGCTGGCGTGAGCCAACGGCCTGGATCCGCAAGAGACGGGCAGGGGGGGGGGCGGATCAGGCGCGTGCGTTGTTCAGGGCGCTTGCCCAAGCCAGAGGACGATAATGACGAATGGGGGCATTCAAACGACAACTTTAATCAACGAAATGGCTAGATAAATGTATTCGGTTGTTTGGCATTTGATAATCCTGTCTTATTGCTAGCAAAACACCATGGCTTGGATGGGCATCCAGCTCTCGCCCCCAGGCTGGACGCGAAGCCGATACACTCGGGCACCCCCGTCTCCCCACACCCATGAGCTCTTACGCCGACGTTTCCCTGTTCCCGCGCGACGCCAAGCCCCTGTCCAGCTACCGGAAGTTCTGGGCCCACCGCTTCGGTCCCGCGCCCTTTTTGCCCATGAGCCGCGAGGAGATGTCGCAGCTGGGCTGGGACAGCTGCGACATCGTGCTGGTGACGGGCGATGCCTATGTCGACCACCCGAGCTTTGGCATGGCCGTGATTGGCCGCATGCTCGAGAACCAGGGCTTTCGCGTGGGCATCATTGCCCAGCCCGACTGGACCAGTGCCGAGCCCTTCAAGGCGCTGGGCAAGCCCAATTTGTTCTGGGGCGTGACCAGCGGCAACATGGATTCGATGATCAACCGCTACACGGCCGATCGGAAAATCCGCAGCGACGACGCTTACACCGCCGGCAATGTGGGCGGCAAGCGGCCCGACCGCGCCGCCATCGTGTACAGCCAGCGCTGCCGCGAGGCCTATCCCGAGGTGCCCATCGTGCTGGGTGGGATCGAGGGCAGCCTGCGCCGCATCGCGCATTACGATTACTGGAGCGACAAGGTTCGCCGCTCCATCGTGGTCGACAGCAAATGCGATCTGCTGCTGTATGGCAATGCCGAGCGTGCCATCGTGGAAGTGGCCCACCGCTTGGCAGCGCGTGAGCCGGTGCAGCAGATCACCGATGTGCGCGGCACGGCCTTTGTGCGCCGCGAGACCCCCGAGGGCTGGTTCGAGATCGATTCAACCTCGGTGGACACGCCCGGCCCGGTCGAGGCGCACGTCAACCCCTACCTGATGATCAGCGAACAGGCGCGCGAGCAGGGCCAGGACTGCGCGCGCCAGCAAGAAGCCGATGGCGTGGCCGTGGCGGCCAACGCCGCCGCCAAGACCGCCTTGGGCGCGCCCACCGAGCAGCGCATCGGCCTCGACCAGATCACGGGTTTGCAGGGCAAGGGCCAACGCAAGGTGCCCCCGCGAGATCGCTCGGTGATCCGCCTGCCCAGCTACGAGCAGGTCCGCGCTGACCCGGTGCTCTACGCCCACGCCAGCCGTGTCCTGCACCTGGAGACCAATCCCGGCAATGCGCGTGCCCTGGTGCAGGCGCACGGCGAAGGCACGGCAGCGCGCGACGTCTGGATCACCCCGCCGCCCATTCCCCTGACCACCGCCGAGATGGACCTGGTGTTTGACCTGCCCTATGCGCGCAGCCCGCACCCGGCCTACGCCGACGAGAAGGGTGGACACGACGGCGCCACCAAGATCCCGGCCTGGGAGATGATCCGCTTCTCGGTCAACATCATGCGCGGCTGTTTTGGTGGCTGCACCTTCTGCTCCATCACCGAGCACGAGGGGCGCATCATCCAGAGCCGCTCCGAAGCCTCCATCCTGCGCGAGGTCGAGGACATTCGCGACAAGGTGCCCGGATTTACCGGCATCGTCTCGGACCTGGGCGGCCCGACCGCCAACATGTACCGCCTGGGCTGTCGCAGCCCGAGCATCGAGGCCGCGTGTCGCAAGCCCAGCTGCGTCTACCCCGACATCTGCCAGAACCTGACGACCGACCACGGACCGCTGGTGCGCCTGTACCGCCGTGCGCGCGCGCTGCCGGGCATCCGCAAGATCCTGATCGGCTCGGGCCTGCGCTACGACCTGGCCGTGCGCGCCCCCGAGTACGTGCGCGAGCTGGTGCAGCACCATGTGGGCGGCTACCTGAAGATCGCGCCCGAGCACACCGAAGGGGGCCCGCTGTCGAAGATGATGAAGCCCGGCATCGGCACCTACGACCGCTTCAAGCAAATGTTCGACCGCTTCAGCGCCGAAGCGGGCAAGGAGCAGTACCTGATCCCGTACTTCATCGCGGCCCACCCGGGCACGCGCGATGAGGACATGATGAACCTGGCGCTCTGGCTCAAGCGCAACGGCTTTCGTGCCGACCAGGTGCAGACCTTCTATCCCAGCCCCATGGCCACCGCCACCGCCATGTACCACAGCACCCGCAACCCCTTGCGCAAAATCACGCGCGACGGCGAGAAGGTGGACGTGGTCAAGGGCGAGCGCCGTCGGCGCCTGCACAAAGCCTTTTTGCGCTACCACGATCCCAACAACTGGCCGCTGCTGCGCGAGGCCCTCAAGACGATGGGCCGTGCCGACCTGATCGGCAATGGCAAACAGCACCTGATCCCGAGCTACCAGCCGCTCACCGACGGCAGCTACCAGAGCCCGCGCCGCGCCAACAGCACCAGCGCGCCCATCCGTGCCAGCGCCCAGCCAGGCCCGCGCAAGGGCAAGCTGCTGACGCAACACACCGGCCTGCCGCCGCGCGCGCAGGGCAAACCGGCACGGAAAAAATAAGGCTTCGTGGTCGAGAGGCGGGGCCAGATAATTGGGGTCAGATCCCAATTGTTTTCGATTGTTTGGGACATCCCCCGATTGGCTTCGCCAATCTCGGAAAAAACGGGGTCAGAGCCCAATTGGCTTCGCCAATCGGGGTCCGACCCCATTTTTTCCATTTTTTCCGATTTATCCCGTCTTCACCGGCCGGGTGCGGTAGAAGGTCATCGGCACCTCGGGCACCGACTGCAGCACACTGCGCTTGATCTTGCCCACCACATGCATCTCGCAGGGCTTGCAGTCAAAGCGCAGGGTCAGCTTTTCCTTGCCATTGATCAGCTGCATCGGCTCGGCGCGCACCGTTCCTTGCACGCCGGTCACGCCTTTGGCCTGCTTGGGGCAGAGGCTGAGTGAAAAGCGCACGCAGTGCTTGGTGATCATCAGGCTGACTTCGCCTTCTTCCTCGTGCGACTCGTAGGCCGCATCGATCACCTTCACGCCATGGCGCGCATAAAAGTCGCGGGCCTTGTGGTTGAACACATTGGCCAGGTAGCTCAGGTGGTCTTCGGGGTAGGGCGTTGGCGGCGACACGGGGGTGGCCCGTGGCAGGCGCGTCAGGCCTGCGTCGCGCGCGCGCTCAAGGGCGGCCACCGCCTCGCGGCGCAAGGCATTGAGCTGTGAGGGCGGCACAAACCACGGGCGGGGCAGGTCGACCTGCACCTGCAGCGGCGCAAAGCGGGTGTCGCCCAGCTTGGACAAGGATTGCGCCAGGCGGTCTTGCGCCTGCGCGGCTTCACGCGGGGCTTGCCAGGGCAGGGCAGCCTCGGCCTGGCCCACAAAGCCGTGCTCGTCGGTGATGCAAAGGCGCAGGCCATCGGCCGTCTCGCCCAGCTGCAGCCAGACGCCGATGCGCCGCTCGGCCGAGGGGCGCTCGAGGGTGCGCACCCATTGCATGTCGCGGTTGCGGTTGACCAGCACGCCTTTGCGCAAGTCCTTGAAACCGCTCATGGGGTCTTTGGGGAACAGCTTCCACTGGCCCGCGACCGAGGTGCCTTCGGCGCGGTTGATCTGCAGGCCCACGAGCTCTTTTTGCAGGTCCCAGTAGCACAGGCCATCGCCATTGTGCAGGGTCAACTCGGGGTCGTCGGTGCGCAGCAGCAGGTGGTCGGCCGCGACCTGCTCGACCCAGCCAATGGGCAGGCCCGGATTCTTGGGGGTGTCAAACGCCCCAATGTCGTCCTTGCGGCCCTGCACAAAGTAATCGGTGAATTCGCGGTTGAAGTTCTGGTTCGGGTCGGGCATGAAGCCCAGCTGCACCTGCCCATGCGAGGCAGGGGCCAGCTCCGGGCGCTCCTGCAAAATCTCATCGAGCAGGCGGCGGTAGTGGCCCGTGATGTTTTTCACATAGGCCAGGTCCTTGTAGCGCCCCTCGATCTTGAAGCTGCGCACGCCCGCATCGATGAGTGGTCGCAGGTTCAGGCTCTGGTTGTTGTCCTTCATGGACAGCACGTGCTTGTCGTGCGCCACGATGCGGCCTTGCGCATCGCGCACCTCGTAGGGCAGGCGACAGGCCTGCGAGCAATCGCCCCGGTTGGCGCTGCGGCCGGTGTGCGCATGGCTGATGAAGCACTGGCCCGAGTAGGCCACGCACAGCGCGCCATGAACAAAGAACTCGACAATGGTCTCGGGCCGCAGGGCCGCTCGGATCTCGGCAATCTGCGGCAGCGTCAGCTCGCGTGCGAGCACCAGCTGCGACAAGCCAGCATCCTGCAAAAAGCGCGCTTTCTCGGGGGTGCGGATATCGGTCTGGGTGCTGGCGTGCAGTTGCAGCGGCGGCAGGTCCAGCTCCAGCAGGCCCATGTCCTGGATGATGAGCGCGTCCACCCCGGCCTCGTACAGCTGCCAGATCAGGCGCCGCGCAGGTTCGAGCTCGTCGTCGCGCAGGATGGTGTTGAGGGTGACGAAGATGCGGCTGTGGTAGTGGTGCGCATGGCGCACCAGCCGCTCGATGTCGGCGACCGAGTTCTCGGCCGAGGAGCGGGCGCCAAACGAGGGCCCGCCAATGTAGACGGCATCGGCACCGTGATCGATGGCCGCAATGCCGATGTCGGCGGTGCGGGCCGGACTCAGCAGCTCAAGTTGATGGGGCAGCATGGGTCCAGGCGCCGGCGCGCATCACTGAATGCGGGCCTTGCTGCGCAGCTCGTCCTGGAAGCGGCTGAGCTTGTCCTGTTGCAGCTGCTGGGCAATTTGCGGCTTGACCTCGTCGAGCTTGGGCAGCTGGGCGTCGCGGATGTCGTCCACACGGATGATGTGAAAGCCAAACTGGCTTTTCACCGGCGATTCGGCCATTTGGCCCTTGGCCAGCTTGACCATGGCTTGCGAGAACTCGGGCACGTAGCTGCTGGCATTGGCCCAGTCCAGGTCGCCGCCGTTGGCACCCGACCCGGGGTCCTTGGAGCTCTTCTTGGCCAGGTCCTCGAACTTGGCGCCCTTCTTGATCTGCTCGATCAGGGCCTTGGCCTCGTCTTCTTTTTCGACCAGGATGTGGCGGGCACGGTATTCCTTGCCGCCATTGGCCGC
>JBEBDJ010000003.1:0-3682 GCA_041157045.1 Pseudomonadota bacterium | reverse complement strand
ATGGTTTGAACGATGTGTCTGAGTTGACCGCGCCACATGCCGCGGATTCGGCCTGGTCGCAGGCCCGCTTTGAGGCCTTGCGGGCCCGGGTGGCGGGCTTGCCGCCCATGCGCTGTGCGGTGGTTCACCCCTGCGACGAGGCCTCGCTGCTGGGGGCCCTGGAGGCCGCCCGCCTGGGCCTGATCGAGCCGGTGCTGGTGGGTCCCGAGGCGCGCATCCGCGCCGTGGCCGAGGCGGCGGGCGCGTCGCTTGCGGGCTGCACGCTGGTGGCCACCGCGCACAGCCATGCCTCGGCCGAGCAGGGCGCGCGCCTGGCCGCCCTGGGGCAGGTGCAAGGCCTGATGAAGGGCAGCCTGCACACCGACGAGCTGATGCATGCGGTGCTGGCCGAGCCGGCCTTGCGCACCGAGCGGCGCCTGAGCCATGTGTTTCATTTTGACGTGCCGCGCTACGACAAGCCGCTCTTGATCACCGACGCGGCGCTGAACATCCGGCCCGATTTGATGACCAAGCGCGACATCGTGCAAAACGCCATCGACCTGGCGCACATGCTGGGCTGCCCCGCGCCCAAGGTGGCCATTTTGGCTGCGGTCGAGCAGGTGCGGCCAGACCTGCCGTCCACGCTGGACGCGGCGGCGCTGTGCAAGATGGCCGATCGTGGCCAGATCCAGGGCGGCGTGCTCGATGGGCCGCTGGCCTTTGACAACGCCATCTCGCTGCAGGCGGCCGCGCGCAAGCACATTGTCTCGCCCGTGGCCGGGCAGAGCGACATCTTGGTGGTGCCCGATCTGGAAAGTGGCAATATGCTGAGCAAGCAGCTGGAATACCTGGCCGGGGCCAGCGCCTGCGGGGTGGTGATGGGCGCGCGCGTGCCCATTGCCCTGACCAGCCGCGCCGACGGCCCGCGCGAGCGGGTGGCCAGTGCGGTCCTGATGCGCTGCGTGGCTCAGCACCAGCCCCCCCGCGCCCACCAGCCCTGAACCCATGGGCCGCGCACTGTCGGCGCGGCTGTTGCCGGAGAACGTGACATGAGCATTTACGACCAACACCTCGATCCCCAGGCGGCCAACCACGTGCCGCTGTCGCCCGTCAGCTTTGTCGAGCGCAGCGCCGAGGTCTTTGGCGATTTGCCAGCGGTGATCCACGGCCAGCGCCGCTACACCTGGGCGCAGGTGCGCGAGCGCAGCGCCCGCCTGGCCGCCGCCCTGGCCGCACACGGCATTGGCCGCGGCCATACCGTGAGCGCGATGCTGCCCAACACCCCCGAGATGATCGAGGCGCATTACGCCGTGCCGGCCCTGGGGGCGGTGCTCAACACGCTCAACACCCGACTCGATGCGGCGCTGCTGGCCTGGCAGATGAACCACTGCGAGGCCCAGGTGCTGATCACCGACACCGAGTTTGCGCCGGTGATGCGCGAGGCCCTGGCCTTGCTGCGCCAGACCCATGGCCGCGACCCGCTGGTGATCGATGTGTGCGACAGCGAGTGGGCCGGGCCGCACGAGCGGCTGGGGGCGCACACCTACGAGGACTGGCTGGCGGCGCACGCACCGCTGGCGCGCCTGGCGGGTCCGGCCAACGAGTGGGATGCGATTGCGGTGTCCTACACCTCGGGCACCACCGGCGACCCCAAGGGCGTGGTCACGCACCACCGGGGCGCGTACCTGAACGCGGTGTGCAATGCGGCCACCTGGACCATGCCGCACTTTCCGGTCTATTTGTGGACGCTGCCGCTCTTTCACTGCAACGGCTGGTGCTTCCCCTGGACGCTGGCCATGCTGGGCGGGGTGCAGGTGTGCCTGCGCCGGGTGGAGGCGGGCGCCATCCTGGGGGCCATGAAGGCGCATGGCGTGACGCACTACTGCGCCGCGCCCATCGTGCACAGCCTGATCTACAACGCCCCGCCCGAGCTGCGCGCGGGGCTGACCCAGCAGGTGCGGGGCCTGGTGGCGGGCGCGGCGCCGCCGGCGGCCATGATCGAGGGCATGGCGCGCATCGGCTTTCACATCACCCATGTGTATGGCCTGACCGAGGTCTACGGCCCCGCTGCCGTGGCGGTCCAGCGCCCCGAGTGGGCCGCGGCCGATCTGGCCGAGCAGACGCGGCTCAATGGCCGCCAGGGGGTGCGCTACGCGCTCCAAGAGGGCATGACCGTGATGAACCCCGAGACCTTGCAAGAGGTGCCCGCCGACGGGCAGACCATGGGCGAGATCATGTTCCGCGGCAACATCGTGATGAAGGGCTATCTGAAAAACCCCTCGGCCACCGCCAAGTCCTTCGAGGGCGGCTGGTTCCACACCGGCGATCTGGCGGTGCTCGAAGCCGACCGCTACGTGAAGATCCGCGATCGCAGCAAGGACATCATCATTTCGGGCGGCGAGAACATCTCGTCCCTGGAGGTGGAAGACGTGCTGTACCGCCACCCTGCGGTGGCCGCCTGTGCGGTGGTGGCCAAGCCCGATCCGCGCTGGGGTGAGACGCCGCTGGCCTATGTGGAGCTGCAGCCCGGCCAGCAGGTGAGCGCCGAGGACCTGGTGGCGCATTGCCGCAAGATGCTGGCGGGCTACAAGGTCCCGCGCGAGGTGCGCTTTGAGCCGATTCCCAAAACCTCGACCGGCAAGATCCAGAAGTTCCAGCTGCGCGAGCGGGCCCGCTCGAGCCAGGCGATCGAGTGAGGCCCCCCATGAGCGATGTGCTGCTGCGCCATGACGACGGCCGTGGGGTCACCACCCTCACCCTGGCCCGCCCGCAGGCCTTCAATGCCCTGAACGAGGCGCTGCTGGCGGCCTTGCAGACCCAACTCGACGCCTTGGCGCACGACCCGCAGCTGCGCGTGCTGGTGCTGGCGGCGCAGGGCAAGGCCTTTTGCGCCGGTCACGACCTGCGCCAGATGCGCGCCGAGCCCAGCCAGGCCTATTACGAGCGCCTGTTTGCCGATTGCACCCGCGTCATGCAGGCGCTCACGGCCTTGCCGGTGCCGGTGATCGCGCGGGTGCAGGGCATGGCCACGGCCGCGGGCTGCCAGCTGGTGGCGCAGTGCGACCTGGCGGTGGCCGCCCGCTCGGCCAGTTTTGCGGTGAGCGGCGTGCGCCTGGGCCTGTTCTGCAGCACGCCCAGCGTGGCCCTCTCGCGCAACATGGGGCGCAAGCAGGCCTTTGAGATGCTGGTCACCGGCGACTTCATCAGCGCCGATGAGGCATGCGCGCGTGGCCTGGTCAACCGGGTGGTGGACGAGGCCGCGCTCGATGCCGAGGTCGAGCAACTGGTCCAGAGCATTCTGGCCAAGCCCCGGGTGGCCCTTGCCATGGGCAAGCAGCTGTTTTACCGGCAGCTGGAGGCGGGCCAGGACGAAGCCTATGCCGATGCGGCGCACACCATGGCCTGCAACATGATGGACCCCGCCGCACTGGATGGGGTGCAGGGCTTTCTGGACAAGCGCGGCACGGCCGCGTCCAAGGCCTGAGCCGCCCGTTTGGGCCGCGCCCTGATCAGGCGCGTGCGGCCACCACCGGGATGCGCACATGGCGCGCGCGCAGCTGGCCGCATCCCCCGTCGACCTCCTGTGCGGCCGAGCGGCGCAGCTTGGTCAGCACGCCGCGCTGGTGCAGCCAGCGCGCCATCTCGGCCATGCGCTCGGGCGCGGGCCGGCGCCAGGGCAGGCCCTCGACCGGGTTGTAGGGGA
>JBEBDJ010000002.1:0-3418 GCA_041157045.1 Pseudomonadota bacterium | reverse complement strand
CGCGAAACGCAAGACCGTGCCGATGCCCTGGGCTTTCGCTGGGATGTGTTCCTGTTTGGCGCCGAGGAAGATGCCGGTGCCGCCAACCTGTCGGGGCTGACCGCCCAAAACGCCTTCTCCTCGCCCGATGGCTTGTGGTTCAGCCCCACCACCGGGATTTGCTGGATCCAGACCGACGATGGCGCCATGACCGACGAGAGCAATTGCATGTTGCTGGCCGCCTTGCCAGGCCAGGTGGGCGATGGCGGTGCCGTGACGGTGCACAACAAGATGGTGGTGGCAGGCGTGGAGCAAACAGCCAGTCAGCCCACGTTTGTGGGCCAGGCCTTGGGCGTGAACCGCCTGCGCCGCTTCCTGGTGGCCCCCAAGGGGGCCGAGGTGACGGGCATTTGCGAGGCCGACGGAGGCCGCACCCTGTTCGTCAACATCCAGCACCCGGGCGAGAACACCAAAGCCTTGTCGACCGGCGGCACGCTTGAAAGCCAGTGGCCGGGCAACGCTGGCCATGGCCCGCAAGGCCGTCCGCGCTCGGCCACCATCATGATCACCCGCACCGACGGCGGCGTGGTGGGTTTGTGACATGCCGATGTCACAAATCGGTCACATACTCCCGCTATATTCGTATTCAGTTCAGTTTCATCGCTTGGTTTCTCCATTTCACCCAAGGAGTCAGAATGCTTCAGTTCAAATCCCTGCTCGCCGTGGTCGGTTTTGCCGCCGCTGCCCTCTCGGCCACTGCGGCCGACATCACCGGCGCTGGCGCCACCTTCCCCTACCCGATGTACGCCAAGTGGGCCGAGGCCTACAAAAAGGAAACCGGTGTGGGCCTGAACTACCAGTCGATCGGCTCGTCGGGCGGCATCCGCCAGATCCGTGCCAAGACCGTGACCTTTGGCGCCACCGATGCGCCCCTGCCCGGTGCCGATCTGGACAAGGACGGCCTGGTGCAATTCCCGGCCATCATTGGCGGCACGGTGCCGGTGGTCAACCTGGAGGGCTTCAAGCCTGGCGAGTTGCGCATCACCGGCCCGGTGCTGGCCGAGGTCTACATGGGCACGATTGCCAAGTGGAACGATCCCAAGCTGGCCAACCTGAATCCGGGCAAGAAACTGCCCGACCAGGCCATCACCGTGGTGCACCGCGCCGACGGTTCGGGCACGACCTTCAACTTCACCGATTACCTGAACGTGGTGAGCAAGGACTGGGCAGACAAGGTGGGCAAGGGCGCGGCCGTGAAGTGGCCGGCGGCTTCGTCGGTGGGCGGCAAGGGTAACGAAGGCGTGGCGGCCAACGTCAACCGCGTCAAGGGTGCCATTGGCTATGTCGAGTACGCCTACGTCAAGAAGAACAACATGAACTTCCTGCAGCTGCAAAACGCCGATGGCAAGTATGTGTCGCCTGACGACACCACCTTTGCCGCCGCCGCCGCCAGCGCCGACTGGTTCAGCGTGCCGGGCATGGGCATCTCGATGGTCAACGCCAAGGGCGCTGCCAGCTGGCCCATCAGCACCGCGTCCTTCATCCTGATGTACAAGGATCCGAGCGACAAGGCCGCCGCGCGCGACGCCCTGAAGTTCTTTGACTGGGCCTTCAAGAATGGCAAGGCCATGGCCGCCGAGCTGGACTATGTGCCGCTGCCCGACGCCCTGACCCAGCAGATTCGCCAGCGCGTCTGGACGCAGATCAAGCAGAACTGAGCCCTGCGACTTGAGATCAGCCCTGCGGCCATTGGGTCAGCAGGGCTGCGTTATGCTGTTTGATGGACCGACTGCTTTCAAGGATTTGTCATGGACATGAGCTCATCTGAACCGACCCAGGCCGAGGACGCGCGCCGCGTCATCGGCGTGGCCCGGCGTCAGCGCTGGCAGGACTTTGTGTTCCACAAGATCACCTGGTCGTTTTCGATGCTGGTGCTGGTGGCCCTGATGGGCATCATCGTGTCGTTGATCATCAACGCCTGGCCCACGCTCGAGCGCTTTGGCTTGCCCTTTCTGTGGCGCGTGGAGTGGGACATCGTCAACGAAGAGTTTGGCGCGGCCATCGCCATTTTTGGCACCGTGGTCAGTGCCACCATTGCCCTGTTGATTGCGGTGCCGCTTTCGTTTGGCATCGCCCTGTTTCTGACCGAGACCTGCCCAGTTGCGCTGCGCCGCCCGCTGGGCACGGCCATCGAATTGCTGGCCGCCGTGCCCTCGATCATCTACGGCATGTTTGGCCTGTTTATATTTGCCCCCTTGTTTGCCGAGCATGGCCAGCCGGCGCTGCAATCGACCCTGGGGCAGATGCCGTTGATCGGCAGCCTGTTTGGCGGCGCGATGAACGGCATC
The DNA here is from genome assembly GCA_041157045.1 of Pseudomonadota bacterium. Taxonomy (GTDB): domain Bacteria; phylum Pseudomonadota; class Gammaproteobacteria; order Burkholderiales; family Burkholderiaceae_C; genus Limnohabitans_A. Next base: position 1,091 of record JBEBDJ010000002.1, on the reverse strand, counting down.
GGCATCCTGGCCGCCGGCATCGTGCTGGCCTTCATGATCCTGCCCTTCATCGCGGCGGTGATGCGCGATGTGTTCGAGATCGTGCCCTCGGTGCTGCGCGAGTCGGCCTACGGCCTGGGCTGCACCACCTGGGAGGTGGTGCGCAACATCGTGCTGCCCTACACCCAGAAAGGGGTGATGGGGGGCGTCATGCTCGGCCTGGGCCGCGCCCTGGGCGAGACAATGGCCGTGACCTTTGTGATCGGCAACTCTCAGCGCATCACCGGCTCGCTCTTCTCGCCGGGCTCGTCGATTGCGTCCACCTTGGCCAACGAATTTGGCGAAGCGGCCGATTTGCACCTCTCGACGCTGTTTGCGCTGGGCCTGGTGCTCTTCATCATCACCTTTGTGGTGCTCTCGCTGTCCAAGCTGATGATCCAGCGCGGCGAAAAAGCCAAAGGCAGCAAGACCTGATCCGGAGCCCCCATGGACGCACGCATTTACCAACGCCGCAAACTCACCAATCGCATCGGCCTGACCCTGTCGATGCTGGCCATGGCCCTGGGCCTGGCGGTGCTGCTGTGGATCCTGACGGTGCTCTTTGCCAACGGCTTTGCTGCCTTGGATTGGGCCATGTTCACCCAATCGACCCCGGCGCCTGGCTCCGAGGGCGGGGGCCTGGCCAACGCCATCGTGGGCAGCCTCTTGATGGTCGGGTTTACCGCGCTGGTCAGCACCCCGATCGGCATTTTTGCCGGGGTCTACCTGGCCGAGTACGGCGACCAAAGCCGCACCGCCAGCCTGACCCGTTTTGTCACCGACATCATGCTGTCGGCGCCCTCCATCGTGCTGGGCCTGTTTGTCTACGCGGTCTACGTGGCGCAGGTCAAGCACTTTTCGGGCTGGGCCGGCTCGATTGCGCTGTCGCTGATCGCCATTCCGGTGGTGGTGCGCACCACCGAGAACATGCTGCGTCTGGTGCCGGGCAGCCTGCGCGAGGCCGCATTTGCACTGGGGGCACCACGCTGGAAGGTGGCCACATTTGTGACCTTGCGCGCGGCCCGCGCCGGGGTCATGACCGGCTTGCTGCTGGCGCTGGCGCGCATCTGCGG
>JBEBDJ010000001.1:0-5542 GCA_041157045.1 Pseudomonadota bacterium | reverse complement strand
GCGCATGTACACCCGCCATGCGCAGGCCCAGGGCTGGCGTGTCGAGCTGCTGTCGGCCTCCGAGAGCGAGCTGGGGGGCTACAAAGAGGCGGTGCTGCGCATCGAGGGCGACGGCGTGGTTGGCCGCCTGCGCCTGGAGTCGGGCGGGCACCGCGTGCAGCGTGTGCCGCTGACCGAAACACAGGGCCGCATCCACACCAGCGCCTGCACGGTGGCGGTGTTGGCCGAGCCCGACGAGGCCCAGGCGGTGCAGCTCAACCCTGCCGAGCTGCGCATCGATACCTTCCGCGCCAGCGGTGCGGGGGGGCAGCACATCAACAAAACCGATTCGGCGGTGCGCATCACCCACCTGCCCACCGGCATCACCGCCGAATGCCAGGACGACCGCAGCCAGCACCGCAACAAGGCGCGCGCGCTGCAGGTGCTGGCGGCGCGGCTGGAAGAAAAGAGCCGGCGCGAGCAGGCCGAGCGCGACGCGGCGCTGCGCCGGGGCCTGATCGGCAGCGGCGACCGCAGCGACCGCATCCGCACCTACAACTTCCCGCAGGGGCGCATGACCGATCACCGCCTGAACCTGACGCTCTACCGCCTGCCCGCCATCATGGAGGGCGATCTGCAAGAGGTGCTCGACGCGCTGCAGGCCCAGCGCGAGGCCGAGCAACTGGCCGAGCTGGAAACCGGGAGCGGCGCATGACGCTGGCCGAGAGCCTGCGCCAGGCCCAGGCCCTGGGTGTGGCGCGCCTGGACGCGCAGCTGCTGCACCTGTGGGTGCTGGGCCGCCCCCTGCACGACCGTGCCTGGCTGCTGGCGCACGACGAGCAGGTGCTGACGCCCGCGCAGCAGCAGCCATTGCAGGCCTTGCTGCGCCGCCGTGCCGACGGCGAGCCACTGGCCTACCTGACCGGCGAGCGCGAGTTTTACGGCCTGGCGCTGCGGGTGGACGCGCGCGTGCTGGATCCGCGGGCCGACACCGAAACCCTGGTGGACTGGGCGCTGGACAGCCTGCCCGACACCCCGGGCCTGCGGGTCATCGACCTGGGCACGGGCAGCGGGGCGATCGCCCTGGCCTTGCAGCAGCAGCGACCCCAGGCCGAGGTGCTGGCCCTGGACGCCAGCGCCGACGCGCTGGCGGTGGCCCAGGCCAACGCCCAGCGGCTGGGCCTGCCGCTGCGGTTTGCGCACGGCCAGTGGCTGGCGGGCATCGAGGACCGCTTCGACCTGATCGTCTCGAACCCGCCCTACATCCGCGACGACGACCCGCACCTGCCGGCCCTGCGCCACGAACCGCGCCAGGCCCTGGCCAGCGGCCCCGACGGCCTGCGCGACCTGCGCCTGATCATCGCGCAAGCGCCGGCGCGGCTGCGGCCCGGTGGCTGGCTGCTGCTCGAGCATGGGCACGACCAGGCCGCCCAGGTGCGCGCGCTGTTGCTGGCGGCAGGCTTTGAGGCGGTGCAGTCGCGCCGCGACCTGGCCGGCATCGAGCGCTGCAGCGGTGGCCAATGGCGGCCAGGCGGCGGCGCCCCTGCGGCCTGACGACCGCGCTGGCATGAGGGTTGGCCCACCTTGGGCTGGCGAGCGGTCTGGACACAGGCGATAATCGGGCATCGGCCAGCTGGCCCCATCACCCACCGAGTTTCACCATGAGCGACACCCAGCAACGCATCGACGACCTCGTCAAACAGAACGACATCCTGCTCTTCATGAAGGGCAGCGCCAGCTTCCCCATGTGCGGCTTCTCGGGCCGTGCGGTGCAAATCCTCAAGGCCTGCGGTGTCGATCCCAAGGCCATCAAGACCGTGAACGTGCTCGACGACGCCGAGATCCGCCAGGGCATCAAGGAATACAGCAACTGGCCGACCATTCCGCAGCTGTTTGTGCGCGGCGAGTTCATCGGCGGCTCCGACATCATGATGGACATGTACGAGTCGGGCGAGCTGCAACAGGTGATCAACAGCAAGGGCTGATCCCGCCCGCCCCGGGCCGCAGGTCCGCAAACAAAAGCCACCCCGCAGGGTGGCTTTTTTGTGCGCCCGCCGCGGCGGGGCTCAGACCGTCAAGCGAGCCCGCACATGGGCCAGGATCTGGTCGGTGGCAATGCGCTCGGCCTGCGCCTCGCGCCGGTGCTGGTACTCAACCACACCTTCCTTGAGGCCCTTGTCGCCCACCGTGATGCGGTGGGGCACCCCGATCAGCTCCCAGTCGGCAAACATGGCCCCCGGGCGCTCGCCCCGGTCGTCCAGGATCACGTCCACCCCGCCGGCCAGCAAGTCGGCATACAGGCGCTCGGCCTCGGCGCGCACCGCCTCGCTGCGGTCCATGCCGATCGGGCAGATCACCACCGTGAAGGGGGCCAGTGCATCGGGCCAGATGATGCCGCGCGCGTCGTGGTTTTGCTCGATGGCCGCCGCCGGCAGGCGGGTGATGCCAATGCCATAACAGCCCATCTCCATGAACTGCGGCTTGCCCGACTCGTCCAGAAAGGTGGCGTTCATGGCCTTGGAATACTTGGTGCCCAGGTAGAACACATGGCCGATCTCGATGCCGCGCTCAATGGCCAGGGGGCCCTTGCCGTCGGGCGAGGGATCGCCGGCCACCACATTGCGCAGATCGGCCACCAGGTCGGGCTCGGGCAGGTCGCGGCCCCAGTTGACCCCGGTCATGTGGAAGTCCTCGGCATTCGCGCCGCAAATCCAGTCGCTCAGCACCGCCACTTCCGGGTCGGCCACCACCTTGAGCGGCTGGCGCAGCTGCAGCGGGCCCAGGTAACCGGGCTTGCAGCCGAAGTGGGCGTCGATCTCGGCCAGGGTGGCAAAGCGGAAACCCTTTTCAAAGCCCGGCAGCTTGCCCACCTTGACCTCGTTCATGTCGTGATCGCCGCGCAAGAGCAGCAGCCACACGGTGCTGCGCAGCACCTGGCCCTGCTCGTCCAGCTCGTCGGTGGCCAGCACCAGCGACTTGACCGTGGTCGCCAGCGGCACGCCCAGCAGCTCGGCCACCTGCGCGCAGGTGCTGCGCCCGGGGGTGGGGGTGCGGGTCAGGGGCTGCGTGGCCGGGCCGCGCGGGCCCTGCGGCGCCAGCGCCTGAGCCTTCTCCATATTGGCCGCGTAATCGCTGTTGGGGCAGTAGACGATGGCGTCCTCGCCGGTTGCGGCAATCACCTGGAACTCTTCGGACAGATCCCCGCCAATGGCGCCGCTGTCGGCCGCCACCGCGCGGTAGCGCAGGCCAAAGCGGTCAAATATGCGCCGGTAGGCGCCGGCCATCACCTGGTAGCTTGCCTTGGCGCTCTCGGCGTCGCGGTCAAAGCTGTAGGCGTCCTTCATGATGAACTCGCGCCCGCGCATCAGGCCAAAGCGCGGCCGGCGCTCGTCGCGGAACTTGGTCTGGATCTGGTACAGGTTTTTGGGCAGCTGCTTGTAGCTGCGGAACTCCAGGCGCGCCACATCGGTCACCACCTCCTCGCTGGTCGGCTGCACCACAAAGTCGCGCCCGTGGCGGTCCTGGATGCGCAAGAGCTCGGGGCCCATCTTCTCGAAGCGGCCGGTCTCTTGCCACAGCTCGGCCGGTTGCACCACCGGCATCGTCATCTCGATGGCGCCGGCGCGGTTCATCTCTTCGCGCACAATGGCCTCGACCTTGCGGATCACCCGCAAGCCCATGGGCATGTAGTTGTAAATGCCCGCGCCCAGGCGTTTGATGAACCCGGCGCGCATCATCAGCTGATGGCTCACGACTTCGGCGTCGGCCGGGGCTTCTTTGAGGGTGGAGATCAGGAACTGGCTGGCTTTCATGGGTTCTGTCGGGGGCTTCCCGATTGGCAGTGGGCCATACAGGCGTGCATAATGACCACAATTTGAAAATTGGGGTTGATTATGCTTGACCGCGAGGGCTTTCGGCCCAATGTCGGCATCATCCTGCTCAACCAGAAAAATCAGGTGTTCTGGGGCAAACGCATCCGCACCCACAGCTGGCAGTTTCCGCAAGGCGGCATCGACCGCGGCGAAAGTCCCGAACAGGCCATGTTCCGGGAACTGCAGGAAGAAGTGGGGCTCCTGCCGGAGCATGTGCGCATCGTGGCCCGAACACGTGACTGGTTGCGTTACGAGGTGCCGGATCGCTATATCCGCCGCGATGCACGCGGCTTCTACAAGGGCCAGAAACAGATCTGGTACCTGTTGCAACTGGTGGCCTCTGACCACCACCTGAACCTGCGCGCCACCGACCACCCCGAGTTCGACGCCTGGCGCTGGAACGACTACTGGGTGCCGCTGGACGTGGTGGTCGAGTTCAAGCGGGGCGTGTACGAAATGGCCCTGACCGAGCTCTCGCGCTTTTTGCCGCGCAATGACCGGGGCGGCAACCGCTTCATGCGCCAGCACGGGCGGGGTCCACGGGGCAACCCGGCCGGCCATGGGGCCGTGCCGCCCAGCCAGATGGAGCTTCCGCCCGGGGCCAGCTTCGACCCCGATCCGCAGGCCTGAACCCGGCGGCGCAAGCGCGCATGGCCCCTGGCCAGGGGCCTTCAACATTCAGAAGTTGGGAAGTGCGCGGGCCGCTGCAAGCCGGGCCCGCCGGCGCGCGCGAAGGGTTTAGCCAGCGCTGCTGAGCACCAGGTTGTCGCGGTGCACCATCTCGGGCTCGGCGGCGTAGCCGAGCAGCTGTTCAAACTCATTGGACGGTCGGCGGCACAGACGGCGCGCTTCGGCGGCCGCGTAATTGGCCAGGCCGCGTGCCACTTCCAGCCCGGACGGGTCGCAAATGGCGATCACATCCCCGCGCGAGAAATCGCCCTCCACCGAGGTCATGCCAATGGGCAGCAGGCTCTTGCCCTCGTCGCGCAGCTTGCGCACCGCGCCCTCGTCCACACGCACCGCGCCACGCAGCTGCAGGTGGTCGGCCATCCATTGCTTGCGCGCCTGTTGCTTGGCGGTTTGCGCCACCAGCAGGGTGCCGATGTTCTCGCCCTGCGCCAGGCGCAGCAGCGCGTCGGTCTCGCGGCCCCAGGCGATCACGGTGCTGGCCCCTGAACCCGCCGCCCGCTTGGCCGCCAGGATCTTGGTGATCATGCCGCCCTTGCCAATGCTGCTGCCGGCGCCGCCCGCCATCTGTTCGAGCTGCGGATCGCCGGCCCGGGCCTCGTCAATGAAGCGCGCTTGCGGGTCCTTGCGCGGATCGGCGCTGAACAGGCCCTTCTGGTCGGTCAGGATGACCAGCAAGTCGGCTTCGACCAGGTTGGCCACCAAGGCCCCCAGGGTGTCGTTGTCGCCAAACTTGATCTCGTCGTTGACCACCGTGTCGTTCTCGTTGATGACCGGCAGCACCCGGTGGCTGAGCAAGGTCAGCAGGGTCGAGCGGGCATTGAGGTAGCGCTCGCGGTCGGCCAGGTCGGCATGCGTGAGCAGCACCTGCGCGCTGCCCAGACCGTTGGCGCGCAGCGAGGTCTCGTACATTTGCGCCAGGCCCATCTGGCCCACAGCGGCCGCGGCCTGCAACTCGTGCAGCTCGCTCGGGCGCTGGCGCCAGCCCAGGCGCTTCATGCCTT